>CAYYXP010000085.1:0-2022 GCA_964475685.1 uncultured Gemmatimonadaceae bacterium
CGGGTGAAAATGTCGGGCAGCACAAACGACAGGGCCACTTCCTGGATCTGCGGCGTGTACGGCCCGGGATACCCGAAGAACCCGACGATCTGCGGGAAGTCCTGGAGGACCTGCATCTTGGGATCCGTGCCAATGATCGGCATCGGCTTCTTGGCGCTGTCGTTGAGGAAGGGCATGTTGTAACCGGTGCTCGCGATCATGGCTTCCTTGTCGCTATCCACGAGAGCGGTCAGGTACTCCTTGGCCGCCTGGGGATTCTTGCTGAACTTCCACGACAGGAAGACGATCGGTGCCGAGACGCTCACGCGCTTGCCGCCCGGCCCGGCCGGCTCGAGGGCGATGAAGGTGTTCTTGAAGACAGGCGGGTTCGTGGACTCGGTCGTGCGGTAGGCCGAGATGGCGTCGTGGATCCAGCAGGCGATGCCGGAGGCGAGGAAGCGGTTGTCCGAGGCGTCGTCCCAGGAGAAGACCTCCGGCGTCATGCCCTCGTCGAACATCGCCTTGGAGAACCGGAGCGCCTCGCGCATCTCCTTCGAGTCGATCGTGGGGTTGTCGCCGGAGGGGTCGGTCTCCGTCGCTCCGAAGCTGAACATCAGCGATCGCCAGTTGAGGTTCGCGTCGTTGCAGTGGGAGAACGCCATGCCGGTCGGGTTGCCCTTGGCCTTGAGCGTGCGCCCCGCCACCCGCGCCAGCTCCCAGGTGTCTGGCGCCTTCAGGCCGCTCGCGTCGAACAGGTCCTTCCGCCAGAGCATGGGGAGCAGGATGTAGTACATAGGGATACCGTAGATCCGCCCATCCACCTCGATGGGCGACTTCGCCGCCGGTATCCACCCCCCGTACTTCTTGCCCAGCCCATCGTAGACGTCCGTCAGGTCCAGCAGCGACTTGTAGTAGAGCCGGGCGAGGATGGTCGAGTTGTTGAGGATGATGTCATGCCCGGCGCCTGCGGCGAACTCGGCGGCCATCCGCGCCGGGATCTCCAGATGCGGGATGTGGTCCACGCGCACCTTGACGCCGTTCTTCTCGCCCCACTGGGCGGCGTTCTTGTCGAACCAGACGTCGTAGGCGGGAATGAAATGGCTCCAGGTAAGAATGCGCAGGGTGGTGCCCTTGAGCTGCGCGGGCGCCTTGCGGGCATCGAGCATGGTCAGGAGGGAGGCTCCCGCCACGCCGGCCCCGGCGACCTTGAGGAAGCGGCGGCGGCCGGCCGAGGCGGGGTCCGTCTGGGTGGGTCGTAGGTCGCTCATCGCTTGACCTCCTTGGAAGGGGCGGGAATGTACCGCTGGTTTCTCTTGGCGCATCGCGTAGAGCCCAGGCTTCTCCGTGTGAGCAGGTGCGAACAACGTACTGCCATGAAGGCCTATTAGCGCCCTCGCCGTGCTCTTGTCAAGGCGGATTTGTGGCCGGGGGTCCCACCCCACCCCCCGGCGGAGTCCCCCCGTCCCCGCCAGCCGGCAGATGGCGCCGGATGCGCCGGGTTGAGGTAGGGTAGGATCGTGAGCGCCGAGGGCGAATCCCCGAGCGGTTTCATACGAGTAGACGGCTGCGATCTCTGCCGGGCGGCCCGCCTGACCCCCTGGTACCACGAGGACGAGGTCTGCTGGATCGCCGAGTGCGAGATCTGCGAGGTACCGATGGTCGTCTGGCGCTACCACGGCACTGCCCCACCCGACGGGCACGTGGCGCACATGCAGGAGCGCCTCCGGGAGGTCGCAACCGCCGAGCTGGGCGAGTTCTACGTGGACGACCACATGCGGAACATCCCCGACCACTGGCACGCCCACGCTCGTCCGAAGGGGGGCTTCTTCGGACGCGGCCGGTAACGGCGGCGCCAGCCGGCAGGCGGTGGGGAATGCGGCCCTTGACAAGGTCCCCGGAGAACGATACAAGTGCTCCACTATTCCACCGCTCTCGAGGGGGTGAGAGACGCTACTGCCTGGTTCTCACGCTACCGATTCGATCTCCCAAAGCCCAAAGGGGGGCCCCGGATGAAGACGACCGATCGACGTGTCCCGACCCGAC
>CAYYXP010000086.1:0-7648 GCA_964475685.1 uncultured Gemmatimonadaceae bacterium
GCGCATAGTGGACGTCCCCTTGATTGGATTGTGTGGCGGACCGGCGTTCTCATTCCGGATTGCCTAAGCTAAGAATGGGAGGCGGGGCCCACAATGGCGCACCCTCACGCGGCACTGGACTCCAGTGCCCCTCATACCGCCGGTGACCTGCCGGCACTCGAACCCGGGTAACTTGGAGCAATGACCAGCCTCCTGGCGGTGTGCGCGCTCGGGTTCTTCCTCGGGATGCGGCACGCCACCGATGCCGACCACGTCATCGCGGTGACGACCATCGTGTCCCGGCACCGGACCACGGCGGGCGCGGCGATGATCGGCGCCCTCTGGGGCGTGGGGCACACGTTGACGATCGTGGTGGTCGGGGCGGGCATCATCCTCCTCGGGTGGGTCATCCCGCCGAGGGTGGGCCTCTCGCTGGAGCTGTCGGTGGGGGTCATGCTCATCGTGCTGGGACTCATGAACCTGACGGGCGTGCTCCAGAAGATCACCGAGAGCGTGACACCACCAGCCGGCCCGCCGGGCACGGTGCACGCGCATCCACATCAACACGGCGACTACGTCCACACCCACGTGCATGGGCACGAGCCCGAGGCGCATCCGCACTCCCCCGACCAGACCCCCCTCGGCCGCCTTGACCGGCGCCTGGGCGGGCTCGGCCTCTATCACGCGGTGCGGCCGCTGGCCGTGGGCGTCGTCCACGGGCTTGCCGGGTCGGCGGCCGTCGCACTACTGGTGCTCGCCACCATCGGCAACACCGCTTGGGCAATCCTCTATCTCCTGATCTTCGGCGCCGGCACCGTCGCGGGAATGATGCTCATCACCGCCGCGATCTCGTGGCCGGTCACCCACGCCGGAGCCCGATTCGTTCGCCTGCCCCATCGGCTCCGGGTGGCGTCGGGTGTCATCAGCCTAGCGGCGGGGATGGCGCTGGCGTACCGAGTCGGGGTCGTAGACGGGCTGTTCGGCGCCGATCCGAAGTGGCCGCCGCGGTAATGATGCGGCCTTCGGCGTGTTACGCTCGCTCTTCCTCGACCTCACTTGTCGCTCACGGAACGCACCCATGACCTCGTGCACGCCGTCATTCATCCAGACACGGGAACCCGCTCCGAATTGTCCACGCGAGGCGGCGATACGCGCACGATCCCTCCTTCCGGCCGCCTGCGCACTGCTCTGGATCACCGCGCTGGGCGCGTGTGCCAAGAGCGCGAACACGCCACCAGCGTCAGCCAGGGAGGCCGAGATGCTCACCCTCCGGGGCAACCTCACCTATCTCGCCCGCGTTGCGCTCACGCCCGACAGCCGCGCCGTCGTCGCGGTGCAGGAAGCCGGCGCCCCGGCGGGGTCCGTCGCCATTGCCGAGACGCGGATCGAGCCCAACGGCCGCCAGGTGCCGATCTTCTTCGAGCTATCCGTGCCGCGGACAAAGTTGGTCGACGAGAAGCGCTACGAGCTGCAGGGCGTGATCTGGAGCGAGGGCCAGCCCCGCTGGGTCAGCGAACGGGCGCTGGTCACGCCGGCGTCCGGCATCATCGATATCGGCACGCTCATCATGACGGCGTATCAGGGCGGCGGCGCCTTCGCGACCACGTTCCGCTGCGGCGACCGGGAGGCCGTCATCGACTACACGGAAAGGGGGCTGCAGCTCAAGGCGGGCGGCGAGACGTTCGAGATGCGCCCGGTCGTAGCGGCATCGGGTGCGAAGTACGAGGCCGAGGGCGACCCCACGACGATCTTCTGGAGCAAGGGCACCAACGCGTTCGTCACCGTGCGCGGCGCACGGTACCCGGATTGCCAGAAGGCCGGCGGCACCCAGCAGGCCTTCCGCGCCCGGGGCAACGAGCCCGGCTGGTCGCTCGAGATGGCCGACGAGACGATGACGCTCGTCACCGACTACGGCAAGACGAAGCGCACCATTCCCCTCCCCCCCGCCCAGATGGCGGCCGGGGGCCGTGTCTACGCGGCCAGGGCCGACGGCAAGGACATCATGGTCACGATCATCGACCGTCTCTGCGCCGACGCCATGACCGGGATGCCGTACCCCGAGACCGTGATGGTCCTGACGGATGGGCGCGAGCTGAAGGGGTGCGGCGGCGATCCCGCGTCACTGCTCAAGGGGAAGGAATGGATCGTCGAGGACATCGACGGGAAGGGGATCATCGACAATTCGCGAGCGAGCCTCAACTTCAGCGACGACGGCCAGCTCTATGGCCGCGGGTCGTGCAATACCTACAATGCGAGGTACACGCTGACCGGCGAGGGGCTCACGGTGCGCAACCCGGCCACGACGCTCATGGCCTGTGCGCCGTCGCTCATGGAGCAGGAAGGGCGGTTCTTCGAGGTGCTGCAGGGAGCGCAGCGCTTCGAGATCGACCCGACGGGAGCGCTCATCCTGCACGGCGCCCCGAGGCGGACGATCACGGCGCGGAGGTGATGGCCGGTGGCCCTCACGGTCCTCCGGGACCCGACCAGTCGAACGGGATATGCTTGCTCGAGCGCCCGGTCCAGTCCCACTTGAACCCGAAGGAGTCGACCGTGTTCGCGGTCGCCCGCCCCCACGTCGCCACGGTGCCCGGCCCCATCTCGGAACCGGGTGCGTTGAGGGTCTGGACCCGCTTTCCCGGCGGCGTCATCGGGCCGGTGAGAGCCTCGGCTCGAGCGACGACCCGTCCCGGGATCTCGGCCCGCCAATAGGCGAGATCGTCGGCGATCTCGAACCGGATGGGCGCGTACTCGATCCCGCGCATCTCCCCGATGAGCGAGGCGAAGACTGCCGGGAAGCCTCCGGCCTGGCCGCCCCAGATCTGCCGGAGCGCGCCACGCTGGGCCTCGCTGGCGCGGTCATCGATGAAGAGGGCCATGACGGCCTTGGTCTCGCCCCCCCAGATGTTTCCCTTGAAGTGCCCCAGCCCCAGAAGATTCAAGCCGTCCAGGGAGACATCGCCATAGCGACCCTGCCGGATATGGTAGGCGAGGACGCCATCGCAGTCGCCGAAGGTCGGCTCCTGGGCGAAGGTGCAGGGACAGGGGATAGCGCACTTGCAGACGTCGAACCAGTCGCCGGCGACGTGCCAATCGGGGATTGATGCCATGGTGCCTCCTTGCGACAGGACACCAGCCGACGAAGGAATCGCTAAGAATGCCGCCGCGGCTTCTTCACCGACGAACCCACCCGCGCCGGCCCCAAGCGCTTGTTGGAGAGCGTCTCCAGGATCCGCTCGCCGGACCGCTCGCGTTCCTCCCGGACGAGGGCCACGAGTTCGCCGCGGCGAAGCCTGCTTCGGACCCCGGGGACATCCAGCGGGGATCGATCAGAAACCACCGGCTGTAGCACGAAGGTCGATCCGTCCTGACGGCGAATCTGCACCCGGCCTTCGCGGCGAGCCTGGTCAAGCAGCGTCGCAAGCCGCTGGCGGGCCTCGGAGTACGTATAGGTCTTCACTCATGCCTCCATGAGCGCAACGCCGGTGAGCCGCGCGGCGGCACTGAGCTGGGCATCCAACGTCAGCAGCGGAAGGCCGCGATTCCGGGCCAACTCGAGCATGTACGCATCGTAGGCGTACAGGCCACGCTCGGTGGCAAGAACCATGGCCCGACCGATATCCACCTCCACGAGCCGGATCGGGATCGTCTGGTACGCTGCCCAGCCCGCCTGGGCCGCCGCCGCGGTCAGGCGCCGACGGCGGACCGCGGCTACAAGGGCGTTGCCCACTTCCCAGGGCAGCGAGGCCGGGGCAAACAGCACGGCACCAGTGGTGGCGTCGAGCAAGGCCGCGCGCTCGGGTTCCTCCAGAAGCACCGCCAGCAACGCCGCCGTATCGATCACCACCTCCACTCCGTGCCCCCAAGGCTTGTCCTATTGTACAATGTCATGAAGGGCGACATTTGTCAATAGCGCTCCCTGGCCGCCGTGCCCCTGCTGCGCCGGCGTCGAGAGGGGCCCTGGGAAGAACAAAACGGGCCACCGTTTCCGGCAGCCCGTCGCTTGTCCTGCCCCATCGGTTGTGTCACTATGCGCCGCGTCGGAATCGAACCGACAACCTAGTGATTAAGAGTCACTTGCTCTGCCAATTGAGCTAGCGGCGCCGATGCTCCATAGCCCCAAGGGGAATCGAACCCCTGTCTGGACCTTGAAAGGGTCCCGTCCTGACCGTTAGACGATGGGGCCGGCTACCCTGGATCGCATAGCGCTAACGGGATTCGAACCCGTGTTTGGGCCTTGAGAGGGCCCCGTCCTAGTCCCCTAGACGATAGCGCCATTACCGCGGCATAGCCGGGCGGCATTACCGCCCACAGCGGCATCGCCGTCCACAGGCCCGGCAGGACTCGAACCTGCAACCCCCGGTTTTGGAGACCGGTGCTCTACCACTTGAGCTACGGACCTTTGAACCAGCCCCACCGCGCATGCCACCGGCGATGACCGGGGACCTACCAGGGGTGGCTGACGGGAATTGAACCCGCAACCTCCGGAGCCACAGTCCGGCGCTCTAACCAATTGAGCTACAACCACCACGGGAGCCGACGACCCTGCTTCCGAGCCGGTGAAACTATCGTCCCGGAGGGTGCCGGGTCAAGGCCAGAAACTCGCGGCCAACGCCTCCGTTTGCGCCGACACAGCGACCTCCGTGCCATCGAGCGAAGCCACCGGCACCACCCCCCGCACGGCGTTCGCCACGAACGCGCCGGCAGCCGCCAACTCCCCCGGCGCTGCCCGCCGCTCCTCGATCCCCCCCACCATCTCCTCCAGCCGTGCCCGCGCCACGCCCGGGAGCACGCCGATCTCGAGCGGAGGTGCGCAGAGCTTTCCGCTCTCCCACCACAAGACGCTCCATATCGCCGTCTCGGCCACCTGGCCCCCGACGGTAAGCAGCAGCGCGTCGTCCGCGCCCGCTTCCTTGGCGTCCGCGAGCGCCCGGTCGAACCGCTCGCGATCCACCACTTTGTGGGGATATGGGCGGTGGACCAGCTTCGACGTGATCAGGCGCACCGGTGTGGTGCTCCCCACCGTCCGCTCCCCGGCCACGACGCCACGACGGCTCACCAGAAGGCGATGCACCCGATCGGCGCCGCCCTCCGGTGTGGGCAGGTTCGTTGGAATCGGAACGCCAAGTGCGCGGCAGCTCGACGCCAGCCGACGGAGATGGAGATACCAGAGCGGCGCGGCGCCGTTCCGGAGCCGGATCGTCTCTATCAACGTCGTCATGCCCCGACCTCCTCCCGCACTCCGCCCCCGCGGGCATCCACCATCGCCTTGAGCGTCGTCGCCCCGAGAATCAGCGCGCCGCCGGCCAGCGCCCACGCCCCCGGGCGCTCGCCCTGGAACATCCAGGCCCAGAGCGGGTTCAGCGCCGGCTCGATGAGCAGGATCAGCGAGGCCTCGAGCGCGGGGATGACCCGGAGCGCCGCTGTCACGAAAAGGTAGGCGACGGCGATCTGAAAAACACCGAGATAGCCGATCAGGCCCCAGTCCGCAGCGGCATGGGCGCCGAGCGGCAGCGCCATCGGCAGCGACATGCCAAAAGCGATGAGATTGCCGACCGCCACCGCCGCGACCGCCGAGCCCCGCGCCGCCCCTCCCAACCCCATCCACCGGAGGCCGCACACCGTGAGCGCCCAGAAGAGCCCGCTCCCCAAGGCGACGAGGTTGCCGCGCACCGGGTCGGGCGCCGTGGCTACCGGCTGGTCCACGCCGATGAAGAAGAAGGCGAGGCCCACCCCCACCATCGCCATGAACCCCACGTCCTTCGGGCGCACCGGTTCCTTGAGGAGCCAGGGGCCGAGCACCAGGAGATACAGCGGCGCGGTGGACTGGAGGTAGATGGTGTTGGCGGCGGTGGTCAGCCGGTTGGCGAGGACGAACAGCGTGAGGCAGATCGCATAGGCGAGGGCGACCACGCCGACGCGCCACGTCCAGCCTCGGCGGGCCTCCCGGCTCAGAAGCAGAATCGCGACTGCCGCGACGCCCGACCGGAAGCTCGCGATCTGCCATCCGGTGAAGTCGGCCGCCTTGATCGCCGCCCCGCCGGTCGAGAAGAGCACGGCGGCGGCGACCAGCTGTAGGCGCGCAAGGTTACGCGAGGGCATCCGCGAAGATAATCAGGTAATTTCCCCGCCATGCGGACCATCATCGAGCCGTTCAAGATCAAGGTGGTCGAGCCGATCCGGCTCACCACCCTGGCCGAGCGCGAGGAGAAGCTCCGTGCCGCCGGCTACAACGTCTTCCTGCTGCGCGCAGAGGACGTGCTCATCGATCTCCTCACCGACAGCGGGACCGCGGCGATGAGCTCGGAGCAGTGGGCGGCGGTCATGCGGGGAGACGAGGCCTACGCCGGGAGCCGGTCCTGGTACCGGTTCGAGGCGGCCGTACAGAAGATCTTCGGCTTCCGCCATGTGCTCCCCACCCACCGGGGCCGCGCGGCGGAGCGGATTCTCTTCTCCCTCCTCTGCAAGCCGGGTGACGTGGTCCCCAACAACACCCATTTCGACACGACCCGGGCGCACGTCGAGTACACCGGCGCGGAGGCGCGGGACATCGTGATCGCCGAGGGGCGGGTGCCGTCGGCGCGGCATCCCTTCAAGGGGAACATGGCTGTGGAGCGGTTGCGCGCGCTCATCGCCGAGGTGGGCCGCGAGCGGATCCCGCTCTGCATGCTCACGGTCACCAACAACTCCGGCGGCGGTCAGCCGGTGTCGATGGAGAACGTCCGCGCGGTCTCAGGCGTCTGCCGGGAGCACGGCATCCCGTTCTACATCGACGCCTGCCGCTTCGCGGAAAACGCCTACTTCATCAAGCTGCGGGAGGAAGGGTACAAGGACCGCGCGCCGATCGAGATCGCGAGGGAGCTGTTCGGCTACGCCGACGGGTGCACCATGTCGGCCAAGAAGGACGGCATGGCCAACATCGGCGGGTTCCTCGCCACCAACGATGACGGGCTCGCCCTGCGCGAGCGCAACCTGCTGATCCTGACGGAGGGATTCCCAACCTACGGCGGACTGGCGGGCCGCGATCTCGAGGCCATCGCGGTGGGTCTCCACGAAGCCCTCGACGAGGATTATCTCCTGTACCGCATCACCTCGACGACATATCTGGGCGATCACGTCAGCAGGGCCGGCGTCCCCATCGTCCAGCCGCCGGGGGGACATGCCGTCTACATAGACGCGGGGGCCTTCTTCCCCCACATACCGGCGCTGGAGCTGCCGGGGCAGGCGCTGGTGGTGGAGCTCTACCGCGAGGCGGGGATCCGCTCGGTCGAGATCGGGACCGTTATGTTCGGCCGCCGCGACCCGGTGTCAGGCGTGGAAAAGCCGGCGCCGATGGAGCTGGTGCGGCTGGCGATCCCGCGTCGGGTCTACACCCAGAGCCACATCGATTACGTGGTCGAGGCGGTCATCAACGTCTGGAACCGCCGCCACTCGGTCTCGGGGTACCGCATCGCCGAGCAGGAACAGGTGCTGCGGCACTTCACCGCCCGGTTCGCGCCCGCGCGTTAGACGCTCGCCGGCTCGACGTCCGCCATGTAGGTCTCCTGCCGCACCTCCCTGAACCCGCGCCGGAGGTAGTTCGGGAGCGCGGCCGGATGGTCGAGCGTGCAGGTGTGCACCCACACCTTGGGCGGCGAGAACGACCACGCCCGACGCACCGCCTCTGCCAGCA
>CAYYXP010000087.1:0-3947 GCA_964475685.1 uncultured Gemmatimonadaceae bacterium
CAGTACGCGCTGGATCGTCTGCGGCTCACTGGGCGCGGGTCCGGTCGAGGAAGCGCACCACCTCGATGCCCATCGCGCGCACCAGCGACGCCTCGCGGCCGTCGAGCTCCGCGCGATGGACGATTTCGCGAAACGATCGCATCACACTCTCCGACTGCCGGGTCTTGAAGAAGTCGATCGCCCAGAGAGCCTGCTGCCAGTCGGCGAAGAGCTCCTCGAGCTGCGCCGCGGTGGCCGGGTCGGCCCGCTTGCGCGGGGGCTTGAGCGGCCGGGCCTCGCCGCCGGCGGCGTTCCAGCACTCGTACGCCATGATCGCCACGGCCTGGGCCAGGTTGAGCGACGGGTGCCGGGGATCGGTCGCGATGGTGACCACCAGTCCGCAGAGGTCGAGCTCGGCGTTGGTGAGCCCGCTGTCCTCCCGCCCCGCCACCACCGCGACCGGGCCCGCGAGGGCCGCCTGCTGGAGCTCCGCAGCGGCTTCGCGCGGGCGCAGCGTTCGCCGCTTGGCGGCCCGTTCGCGCCCGGTGAGCACCGCCACGAGCACGCAGTCAGCCACCGCCTCGGCCAGCGTGGGCACGGTCTCGATCCGCGCGACGAAATCGGCGGTGTTGTGGGCAATGCCCTCGATGCGGTAGGGATCGAAGACCTCCGGATCCACCAGCCGCATCCGCTCGATGCCGAAATTCTTCGCGATCCGCACCGCGCTCGCGATGTTGACGATGTCCTGGGGGTTGACCAGGACCAGGACGGGGGAGGAGCTAGCGGTCACCCACCTCACTCCCCGAGGAACGACGTGTCATGCCCCTTCGCCTTCAGCGCCTGCGCGAAGCCCTGCTTCTCCACCGCCTTCATGTAGGCTTCCCGGGGCTCCACCAGCCTCCCCTCCACCAGCTCCATCAGCGCGTCATTGAGCGTGACCATCCCCACCTTGCGGTGGGTCTGCATCACCGAGGGTATCTGGAAGGTCTTCCCTTCCCGGATCAGGTTCGAGACCGCGGGAATCGAGAGGAGGATCTCCCGCGCGGCCACCCGCCCGCCCCCGACCTTCTTGCAGAGGGTCTGCGCGATCACCCCGCGGAGCGACTCCGAGAGCATCACCCGCACCTGCGACTGCCGGTCGGCGGGAAACTGGTCGATGATCCGGTCGATGGTGGACGGCGCGGTGGTCGTATGGAGAGTGCCGAAGACGACGTGGCCGGTTTCCGCCGTCTCGATGGCGATGGAGACGGTCTCGAGGTCGCGCATTTCGCCGACCAGGATGATGTCGGGGTCCTCGCGGAGCGCGGCGCGCAGCGCGTGCTTGAACGAGCGGGTGTGGAGCCCCACCTGGCGCTGGGTCACCAGGCACTGCTTGCTCTGGTGCACGAACTCGATCGGATCTTCGATCGTGATGATGTGGTCGGTCCGGGTGCGGTTGATGAGGTCCACCAGCGCCGCAAGGGTTGTGCTCTTTCCTGAACCGGTGGGGCCGGTGACCACGACGAGCCCCTTGGTGAGGTAGCAGAGGTTCTGCACCTCGCGGCTCAATCCCAGGTCGTCGGCGCTCGGCACCGTGGCCGGAATGACCCGGAACACCGCCATCGGGCCGAGGCGGTCGCGGCCGGCGTTGCAGCGGAACCGGGCGAGTCCCTCGATCTCGTGGGCCCAGTCCACGTCGTTCGATTCCCGATATTCGAGGATGTCGCGGGGCAGCATGATGCTCTGGAGCATCGCCTCGAGCCGGTCGCCAGGGAGCGGCGGGAGGTCGTGCGGCTTGAGCTCGCCGTCGAGGCGCAGCAGCGGCGGCATCCCGGTGCGCAGGTGCAGATCCGACGCGCCGGTCTCGACCAGGAGCCGGAGCAACACCTCGAGGTCCACCCTGGCCACCGCCGTCTCGGCGGCGCTGGGCCCGCCCGCCGCGGCCGCCCCACGCGCCGGCCGCAACATCGCCGTCGCTCCCCCCGCCCCCGGCGAGACCTCGACCCGCACCTCGCCGCTCGGCGACTGATACACGAACGCCACCGGGGCGCCGCCACCAAGCTGGGAGGCCGCCTCGGAGCCGGCGATCTCCCTGAGCAGCGAGACGATCTGCTGCTCGGTGAGCGGCTCCTTGGTGAGCATCCGGCTGGCGCCGTTGGCCACGAGCGAGGCGGGGCGCCCCACGGCCAGCTGCAGCGCGTCGGCTCGCTGGACGTGCATCACTTCGATGAGGCGGTCGAGTCGGGCCACGGTGACTCTCAGTCCAGGGGGCGAATCAGGCGGACATGCGCCTTGTTGACGTACCAGGTCACGTCGTCGGTCTGGAGGCTGAAGAAGCCGCCGGGGGCGTTGACGTAATCGAGGGTGCGCGCGCGATTGGCCGGCAGCTCGAAGGCGGAACGGCCCCGGCGCTCGCCGCCGCCGAGCAGCACCACGTCGAGCATCACGAGCCTGGCCGCGGAGATCCGGTCGGGATCGGGCGGCGGCGTCCGCTCGTCGCAGGCGACGACGGCGACCTGATTCTTGTGCAGGAACGTCACGCCGCCATCCGCCAGCGTGAGCGCGAAGAACACCTCGGGACGGTTGAGCAACTCGAGCAGCGTCTCCGGTCCCGCCGGATGGCCGTCGCGCGCCAGCACGTGGAGATCGCCTCTGATCACGATCCCTTCCGCCAGGGTCGCCTCGACAGACACCCGGTTGGTGCTTCCCCAGTCGTTCATCGAATCGCCGGAACGGGACGAGAGGAAACTGAGCGGGGGCGGCGGCAGCGGCAAGTGGGTGTCGCTCGCGGAGGTTGCACCCGCGGGACGGGGTGGCTCGCCGGGCGGTATAGTTTAGGGGGAGACCCTCGCTGTTGCATCACGGCCGAAGATACCAAGAGACCCCATGGCGGCGCGAATCGTTCACGTGGACCTCGACGCCTTCTTCGTGGAGGTCTGCCGGCAGCGCCACCCCGAGCTGCGTGACCTCGAGCTGCTCGTGGTCGGCGGGCGGCGGGACAGCCGCGGTGTGGTGCAGAGCGCCTCGTATGGCGCCCGGCGCTTCGGCATCCACGCGGGGATGCCGGTCGCGCAGGCGGTGAGACTCTGCCCTCAGGCGACCTTCTTCCAGGGATCGTTCGCCCACTACCGCGACGCCTCGCGCGCCGTGCGGGAGGTGCTCGAGCGCTTCTCGCCGATCGTCGCCATGGCCTCCCTCGACGAGGGCTACCTCGATTTCGCCGGCACCGAGCGGCTCCATCCGGTGTCGCTCCTCCCAGTGGCCGAACGGCTGCGGGACGAGGTGAAACGGGAGACCGGCCTCGATTGCAGCGTCGGGATCGGGCCCAACCGGATGGTCGCCAAGCTCGCGTCCGATTTCGCCAAGCCCCGCGGACTGATGGAGGTGCGCGCCGGGTGGCAGGAAGGCTTCCTCGCCGGACTCCCGCTGTGCGCCCTCCCCGGCGTGGGGCCGAAGACGGCGGCGCGCTGGGTCGAGCTGGGGCTGGAGGACGTCTGGCAGGTGCAGGCGATGGAGGAGTCGGCGCTCGAGCGTCTCATCGGGGGAGAGGCCCGCGCCCTCAAGCGGCGGGCGCATGGCCACGGCGGCAGCACGCTGACCCGCGGCCGCCCGGCCAAGTCGGTGGGCCGCGAGACCACCCTCGCGCGCGACCTGCGCGACCCGGTGCTGCTCGAGTCCACTCTCGCGCTGCTCACCGCGCGCGTCGCGGGCCAGCTGCGGGACGAACACCTCGTGGCGCGCACGGTGACCCTCAAGCTCCGGCATGACGACTTCCGCACCGTCACCCGGCGGCGGACGCTCGAGATTGCCACCGACCTCGACGCCGAGCTCTATGAGGCGGCCCGCGACCTGTTCCGGAAGGCGTTCGAGGAGGTACGGCGGCGGAACCGGGGCGTTCGCCTCATCGGCATCACCGCCAGCGGGCTCGGCTCCTCGGCGGAGGCCGATCTGTTCGAGCCCCCCGGCCGCGAGCGGCTGCGGCATCTGTC
>CAYYXP010000088.1:0-9741 GCA_964475685.1 uncultured Gemmatimonadaceae bacterium
TCCCGCGAGAGGACGCGCAGGAACAGGTTGAGCTTGGCGTGGGCGGGCATGGCGACTGCCGGCGCTGTCATGCAGAGGTCCCGCGGAGATCGCCCACGGCAAGGGGGCTCCTGGCCAGCGACCAGAACCCCAGTAGCACGATGGGAAGGAAGGTGACGGCGTGGTACGCGATGGCGTAGGACGAGGCGACGTCGTTGCCCACTCCGTAAAGCGCGAGCGCGGCCACGATGGCGGCTTCGAATTGTCCCACGAAGCCGGGTGCCAACTGCACCGAGATTCCGACGACCAGTATGCCCTGCAGGACCAGGGCGCCCGCGTAGTCCACCGGGATGCCGAACGCCGCGAAGGCGATCCAGAACGACAACGCGTTGAGCATCCATATTGCGAGCGACCAGAACACCACTCCGGCCAGGCGACCGGGAGAACGCAGCGCCGACAATCCCTGCCGCACCCCTTCGATCATCGCGACGATCCGGTCGGTCAGCCGGCCTGCCGGCAGCACCCGGCGAACCACACCCTCGGCCGCCAGAGGGAAAGCGACCAGCAGAGCCGCGGCCACGAGGGCGGCGCCCGCGAGCGCACCGGAGACCCGCGCGGCGTGCGCCAGCGACACGCCGCCGACGGCGACACCCTCGGGCAGGCTGGAGGCGAGGAGGCCGACGCTGAGCAGGGCCACGACCGCGAGCGCATCGAAGATCCGCTCGACCGCGATGGACGACAGCGTGGTGCCGAATCCCGTCCGGGCCAGCCGAGTCGCGGCCACCACGCGGACCATCTCGCCGGCCCGGAAGGGAAGGAGGTTGTTGGCCATGAACCCGATCGCCACGGCGTGCCACAGCGGGAGCACCGGCAAGGCGCCGCCGTTGTCACGACGGAGGAGCAGCCGCCATCGCACGACGCGAAGGGGGAAAGTGAGGGTCGCGAGGACGGCCGCGATAAGGAGGGGGAGGGGGCGGGCCGCCCGCAACCGCGCGGCGACGTCCGCCAGATCCACGCCTCGGAGCGCCCAGAGAAGAAGGGCGCCGGAGAGGGCGATGCCGAGAATGGCCGACAGGATGCGACGGGCCCCCGAGCCTCCGGGGGTCAGCTCACGCCTTGGCAAGCGCCAGGGGGACGAGGTCCATGAGCTCCTGGAGCAGCGGCTTGATCGACTCCAGCCCGCCGTGCCGGCTCAGCTCCTCGGCGAGTTGCTGCCGGACGGCCCCTGCTCGCTCGAGCGCCGCCCGGCCCTGGTAGCACAGCAGCCCGATCTCGATGGTCTCGACCTCCCCTGCCGCCGGGGGTGGCGCCCCGCCCATCAGTCGCTCGAGGCTGGGCTCGGCAACGGGTCGCTCGCGGCGGAGCCGGTCGTAGGTGGTGTAGCTGCGCTCCAGTCCGCCCAGCGGCGACGAAACGTCGGGAGCGAGCGATGCGATCGACACCACCGGCTCCTCATCCTGAACCGCTTCGGGCGCGTCATACAGGAGCGACTCGATGGGGACGATCTCGATCTGCAGCTCCGGGTGTACCTCCGCCGCCGGGTGCGGTCGGACCGGGAGGGGCGAGGCCGGAGGCGCCTCGGCCAGACGAAGGCCGTCCATGCGGTAAGCGACGTCCAGGATCCGGCGGGAGATGACTGTCCTGTCGTCGGACTCCGCCACCGCACGGAGGAGTTCCCCCGTCTCGCGCAGGCAGATGCAGAACGAAGGGGCCGAGTGGACGGCGACTCCCGCCGCGAGCGCCTCCCGCGTCGAGCGGGCGAAGACCCCGAGCGACGCACCGACGGGATCGGGCCCCGGTTCCCCGATGGAGCGGAGCGTTCCGAGCAGGTGGTAGAGGCGGAGATCGCGCTCGGTCGTGGAGCGGGCCCGGCCGATCAGGTCGGAGCTCTGGCACAGGTGCTCGCCGTGACTCACCAGCTCGAGGGGCCCCAGCGGGCCGAGCGGGTCGAGCGGCACCGGCGGTTTGAATTGCGGTGGCGTGACCGGTTCGGGGTCCCCGGCGAAGAAGAGAGACTCGATGGGGACGACGTCCCTCTCGACGGCGAAGGCGCGGAGCAGCAGCTCGGTGAACCGGCGGGCCTCCTCGGCCTCCGGGTCGGGGCGGCCTCGATCGGCGATGTCGCGGGAGATCCGGGTCAGCGCATGTGCCGCAGCGGCCATCACCTCGTCCACTTCCGGCGGGGGGGCGAAGAGGCGCGTGAGATCACCGACCGCCAATTCGATTCCGTCCAGAATCTCGGGCAGCGGGGCCAGCTGGCCCAGCTCGGCGAGGCCGCGCAGCGACTGCATCTTGCGGATGACGGTGTAGAGGGGCTCGCGATCCTCGGGTGTGGCGCGGAGGGCCCGCGCCGCGCGGTCGAGAGCGCTCGCGATGAGCGCTCCCTCGCGCACGACGAACGCCCGAACTCCGGTGTTGACCTCTTCGCGGCCGGAGGCCGCGGGCCCCACCGTGCTCCGCCCGACCAGCGCGTCCAGAACCTGGCCGAGGCGCACCGCGCGGGAGGAATCGGTCTCGTCCCACTGGCTTACACGGCGGACGAGCGCGCGGAAGTCCTCAATGGCCTGACCGACGTGCCCCCGAGTGGCGGCGTCCCATTCCAGCCGGCCTTCGCGCCGCGCTCGTGCCACCGCCTCGAGGCTCGCGCCCGCCCGGGCGATGTGGTAGTGCCCGGCCATCAGAGCCGAGCCACGGAGCAGCCTGGCGGCCCGCACCAGCTCGTCGGCAGGCGGTGTGTCCCGGCGGACCAGCGATTCGAGGCGGTCGAGGGACTCGCCGGCCTCGAGGGCGAAGAATTCGGCGCCCGCGAGTGGATTGCTCATGCTGACAAGGTATCAAGACCTCGCGCCGTGTACCAACACTCGCATCTCTCTCACCGCTTCGCGCATTCCCACCATGACGGCACGGCTCACGATGGTGTGACCGATATTCAGCTCCTCGATCTCCGGAATTCCGGCGACCGGCACCACATTGAGGTAAGTCAGGCCGTGGCCGGCGTGTATCGCCAGTCCCATGTCCGCGCCGTGGCGCGCCGCCCGCCGCAGCTCCGCGAGCGCGGCGTCCCCGGCCCTCCAGGTGTGGGAGTATCGGCCGGTGTGCAGCTCGATGGCGGGCACGCCGAGGTCCTTGGCGGCATCGAGCGCCGCGAGGTCGGGGTCAATGAAGAGACTGACGCGGATCCCCGCTTCCTCCAGCCGGCGGATCGTCTCCCGGAGCCGGGGATGCGGGCGACTCAAGTCGAGTCCGCCTTCCGTCGTGACTTCCTCCCGGCGTTCGGGCACGATGGTGGCCTGGTGGGGGCGCAGGCGGCAGGCGAGGGCGACGATGTCGTCGCTGGTGGCCAGCTCCAGGTTGAGCACCTTGACGGCGGGGGCAAGGCGTTCGACGTCCGCATCCTGGATGTGGCGTCGATCTTCCCGGAGGTGGACGGTGATGCCGTCGGCGCCGGCGGCCTCGCACAAGGCCGCGGCCTCGCACGGGTCGGGCTCATCGGTGCGGCGGGCCTGCCTCACGGTGGAAACGTGATCGATGTTGATGTAAAGCCGAATGGGTCTCATTGCTCGCGGCCCGGTGGCCGTTTAGTTTCGCAGTCTAACATTCGTCCAGCGAGAAACGTGTGATCAAACGACGGTGGATCGGTGCCGCCCTGGTGCTGGTGGCGTGCAGCAGCGGCTCGACGGGGGGCCCCGGGGAAGTGCATCCCGCAGGCAGCGCGTCGTCGGCGGTGACGGAGTTCCTGAAGGCCGTGAGCGACAGCAATCTCAGAACGATGGCCACCCTGTGGGGGACCACCGCCGGGCCGGCCTCCCGCACCGGGCAGCCCCCCGACTGGGAGCGGCGTGTCGCGGTGATGCAGGCCTACCTCCGCCACGACGATTTCCGCATCGTCACCGACGTCCCCGAGACCCTCCCCACCCGGCATGCGGTGCAGGCGGAGCTCCGGCGTTCGGCGTGCACCTGGGTTGTTCCGTTCGTCGCCATCCAGCTCGGCGACGGTGGGTGGATCGTCAATTCCGTCGACATCGCCACCGCGGGAAATCCGGCTCGCCCCTGCCAGCAGCAGGCGGGAGACACCACGGGCACGTAGCGGGGCTCGAAGACCTCCGGACCTCACCCTTGTTATCTTACTCGGTCAGCTCGAGCAGGATGCCGCCGGTCGCCCTGGGGTGGACAAAGGCGATGCGGCGGCCGCCGGCGCCGACCCGCGGAGTCTCGTCGATCAGCCGGTAGCCGGCGCGGCGGCAGGCCGCCAGCGCGGTGTCCAGGTCGCCGACGCGGTAGCAGATATGGTGGATCCCTGGGCCGCGCCGCGCCAGGAACCTGGCGATGGGGCCGTCCGGATCGCGGGGGGCGAGGAGCTCGACCTCGGAGTCGCCGAAGGGCAGGGTAACGATGGTCGCGCCGTCGGCGGTCTCGGGCGGATGCGGTTCGAGGGCAAGGACATCGCGGTAGAAGGCAAGCGCCGCGTCCAGATCCGGCACGGCAATCCCGACATGCGCTATCCGGGGACGGTCAGCCACACGATCTCTCCGACTGAATTGACGGCAGTGGAATCAACCCTAGGAGAATAACATCATGGGCACGATGAACGCGCAGACCACCCACGTCACAGACGCCTCGTTCGCCGGCGAAATCGAGCAGGCGAACGGGCTCGTCCTCGTCGATTTCTGGGCGACGTGGTGCGGTCCGTGCCAGATCGTCGCGCCGATCCTGGATCAGCTCGCGGGCGAGTACGCCGGCCGGGTCAAGATGGCAAAGGTGGACGTGGACTCGAACCAGCGGACCGCCATGCGCTTCAACGTGCGGTCCATTCCCAGCATTCTGTTCTTCAAGAATGGCCAGCACGTGGACACGGTGATCGGCGCGGTTCCGAAGGCGACACTCGAAGGGAAGATCAAGCAGCACCTGAGCTGAGGTCGCCGCGGCAACCCTCTTCGTCGTCGCCACACCGCTCGGCAATCTCGGGGACCTCACGGCTCGCGCCGCCGAGGTGCTCCGGTCGGTCCCCGTCGTTGCCGCGGAAGACACCCGCAGGACTCGCGGGCTGCTCTCCCACCTGGGCGCCAGCCCGGCCCTCTTCAGCTACCACGCCCATTCCCCGGCCAGCCGGCTCGACCGGCTCCTCGAGATCCTCCACCAGGGGCGCGATGTAGCCCTGGTGTCCGACGCGGGCACCCCGGGCGTGAGCGACCCGGGCGCCGATCTGGTTGCCGCCGCCCGCGCGGCCGGCTGCACCGTCGTGCCGATCCCGGGAGCCTCCGCGGTGGCGACGGCCCTCTCCGCATCCGGATTTCCCTCCGACCGCTACCTCTTCCTGGGATTCATCCCGAGGAAGGGAGCCGACCGCGCGAGGCTGATCGCCCGTGCGGCGGCGGAGGAGTGGAGCGTCGTCTTCTTCGAGGCCCCGCCGAGACTCTGCGCACTGCTGAGGGACCTGGGCGCCGCCGCAGGACGAGACCGCCGGGCCGTGGTGGCGAGGGAACTGACCAAACTGCACGAGGAGTTCCGGGCGGGCACACTTGGGGAGCTCGAGGATTACTATACGGAAACCAATCCGAGGGGTGAGCTCACCGTCGTCCTCGAAGGGACCGGGGCGCCGGCGCCCCCGCCGGACCGCACCCGGGACGCAGTGGAGCAGGCTACCGTGCTGCTCGCCGATGGGTTGAGCCGCCGCCAGGTCGCCCGCCGCCTCACCGAGACCCTCGGCATCCCGCGCAACGAGGCCTATCGGCTGGTGATGGAGCTGCCATGATCGTTCGTGGGTGGGGAATGGCGCTGCTCGCGCTGGCTGCCGCGCCGGCGCCCCCGGAGGTAGCACCGGTCATGACGATCGGGCGCCTCCACTACGACGGCGGCGGCGACTGGTACGCCAACCCGTCCAGCCTGCCGAATCTCCTCGCCGCCATCCGCGACCGCACCTCGCTCCGCGTGGCCATCGGGGAGACGGTCGTCACACTGAACGACGCCGACCTGTGGAACGTCCCCTACATCTATATGACCGGACACGGAAATGTCCGCTGGAGCGATCGCGATCTCGGCACACTCCGCCGCTATCTGCTGCAGGGCGGCTTCCTCCACGCCGACGACAACTACGGGATGGACGAGTCGCTCCGGCGAGAGCTGGCGCGGCTCTTTCCCGATCATCCGCTGGTGGAGGTTCCGCTCGACCACCCCATCTACCACCTCGTGTACGACTTTCCCCGGGGGATCCCCAAGATCCACGTCCACGACGGGAAGCCGGCGCAGGGCTTCGGCATCTTCCTCGACGGGCGGCTGGTTGTCTACTACTCCTATCAGTCCGATCTCGGCGACGGGTGGGAGGATCCCGAGGTCCATCATGATCCTCCGGAGAAGCACGAGGCCGCGCTCCGCATGGGAGTGAATCTGTTCGCCTACGCCGTGGGGTACGGCGGATGACCGCGCCGGCCACCGAGCAGGCACTCCGCCGCCTCGGGGCACCACTCCGCCTCGCCGCGGGAGCGGGGTGGACCGCGTTGGGCCTCGGCGCGGCAGCGCTCACACTCGGAACCGGCGCCTGGCTGGTGCGGCTTGGCTGGGTGGATGCGCCGTGGTGGGTGCTCGCTGCCTGGTGCGGCGCGCTGGTCGCCCTCGGCGGCATCGGCTGGCGCGCATGGCGCGACGGGGCACGCCTCAGGAGCGGAGGCATCGCGGGCGCGCTGGAGCGGAGCGGCGCCTGGCGGCAAGGCTCCCTGACCTCGCTCCTCGATCAACCGGCCGCCGGCACCAGTGACGCTCTGCTCGCCCAGGCAGACCGGGACCAGGCGGCCGCGCTTGCCGGCAGGGGACCGGAGGCCGTCGCCCCGCTTTCTCGCTCGGTGCGGTCGTTCGGACTCGGAGGGGCGGTGGTCCTGATCGGCGGCGTGCTGGCGCTGGTGTCGGCGGGTCCCGCTCGCGGCGCCGCCGCGGCACTGTGGCATCCCGCGCGGGCGTGGAACGCCACCGTGGCGCCTGTGCGCATCAGGAGCACCAACTCTCTCGTGGACCGGGGAGACTCGGTCGGCCTCGAGGTGCAGGCAATCGGGCGCCGCGCGGCGACGCTCTGGCTTCGCTCGCCCGGGGAGGCGTGGCGCGCCGTGGGAGTCCGGCTGGACTCCACGGGGCACGCGACGGTCTCCAGCGGTCCGCTCCGGAGCGATCTCTTCGCCCGCGTGACCAGCGGCAGCCGCTCCTCCGACACGGTGACGGTCCGGGTCAGGCTTCCCGTGTTCCTTGGTTCCGTGAGCGTCACCGCGCACTACCCGTCCTACCTCGGGCTCGAGGCGGAGCCGGTGCCGACAGGAGGCGACACCCTCCTGCTGCCCGCGGGCACCCGGCTGGAGACCCGCGGCGAGGCCACCGCGCCGCTTGCCCGCGCGAGTTGGGACTCCGGCTCGCAAAGCGAAACGCTGAACGTGAAAGAGGGTCGCTTCACCGGCGGCTTCGTGCCCGCCGGGTCGGGCGAGTACCGCCTGACGCTGGCGACGCGGAACGGCGCACCACTCGCCGGCGACACCGTACGCCTCGCCTTGCGGCTCGTGGCGGACAGCACCCCGCGGGTCGAAATCCCGGTGCCGGGTGCGGACACGATCGCGCCCATCAGCCTGCTCGTGCCCCTCGTCGTTGATGTGCGCGACGACCACCGCATTACCGGCGTGGTGCTCGAGAGCCGCCGCATCGGCCGGTTCGGCGGCGCCGATTCTGCGAGGCGGGAAACGCTCGCGCTGCCGGAGGGCGCAACCGATCGCGCGATCCTCGCGCCCACTCTCGACCTCAATCACCGGGGTCTCCTGCCCGGCGACACGGTGCGCTACTTCGCCGTCGCCGCGGACAACACCCCCGGCCGGCAGACTGGCCGGTCCCGCGAATACCTGTTGCGACTCCCGACGATGACCGAGGTACGTGCCGCCCAGCGCGCGGCCACCGAGGCGGTAGGATCACAGCTCGATTCCGTGACGGCGTCGAGCAAGCGGCTCGAGCGCGAGACCGACGACCTCGGCCGGGAGCGCCCGCGTTCGTCCGGAGAGCGGGGGAGGAAGGCCGGCGAATCGCTGACCTTCGAGGAGTCGAAGCGGGCCGAAGCGGTCGCGGAGTCGCAGCAGCAGCTCCTGCGGCAGATGGAGGAGCTGAAGCGTTCGCTCGAGGCGCTGCGCCAGAGCGCGGAAGCCGCAGGCGTGAGCGACACCGCCTGGCAGCGTGAGCTGGCGGAAATCCGGCAGCAGATCGATCGCGCCTTGACGCCCGAGCTGCGCGACCGGCTCAGTGCATTGCAGCGGGCACTCAAGGACCTCGACGCCGAGCGAGCCAAGGACGCCCTCGAGCGTCTGGCCGAGGCCCAGAAGGAATTGCGCGAGGCGCTGGAACGGAGCCGCGAGCTGTTCCGGAGGGCTGCCGTCGAGGGAGACCTCGCGAATCTTGGCAGGGAGTCGCGAGAGCTGGTGCAGGACCAGCGGCAGTGGAACTCCGAGGTGGCCTCCGCCGACAGCGTGCGTGCGGCCGCGGCGGAGCGGCAGCTCGCCGAGCGGGCCGATTCGCTGGGGTCGGCGCTGGACCGCCTCTCGAACTCCCTGGAGCACGTCGATGGTCGCGAGCGCCTCGACTCGGCCGGCGGTCGGGCCCGCGAGGCCGGGGCACAGATGAAAGCCGCGGCCTCGTCGAGCCAGCGGGGACAGCGCCGCGAGGCGGCCCGGCAGGGGGAGGAGGCCGCCACGTCGCTGGAGCCGCTCGGGGACCTCCTGGAACAGGAGCGCTCGGACCTGCAGCGGGCCTGGCGCCAGGAAGTGACGGGTGCGCTCGACCAGGCGCTGGCGGAGACGAGCCGCCTTGCCGAGCGGCAGCTGGCGGTGCAGCAGTCACTGGAATCGGGCGACCGGCCGGGAAGCGTGCTACGTGCCGAACAGGGCTCGATCGAGGAAGGAGTTCAGCGCCTCGTGGAGCAGATGCAGAAGGCCGCCGGCCGGAATGCGCTCGTTCCTCCAGGGATCGGCGCCGCGCTGGGCGGCGCCCGGCAACAGATGCAGCGGGCCCGGGAGGCGATCTCCACGGTGACACCGAACACGCGTGAAGGCGCCGAACAGGCGGGCGCCGCCGTGGACGCGCTGAACGCGGCCGCCCATCAGCTTCTGGTGGCACGGGGCGATGTGGCGGGATCGGCGTCGGGCTCCGGTCTGGCCGAAGCGATTGAGCGTATGAATCAGCTGGCCCGGCAACAGGGCGGGCTCGGCAGGCAGAGCGCGGGCCTGCTACCGATGGCCGGCGACGGCGCGATAAGGGAGCAGCTTCAGCGATTGGGGGCGCAGCAGCGCGCGCTTGCCGAGGAGATGGAGAAATTGCGCGCGGAAGGCCGGATATCCGGAGCGGCTGAGCTGGCAGAGGAAGCAACGGAGCTCGCCCGCACGCTCGAATCGGGGCGGCTCGACCGCCGGCTGGTCGAACGGCAGGAGCGACTGTTCCGGCGCATGCTCGACGCCGGCCGGACGCTGCAGGGTCGCGAGGAGGACGAGCGCAAGGAGCGGCAGAGCACGGCGGCCACAGACGACAGCGTTCACCTCCCTCCCGCCCTCCGCTCCCGGCTGATGGGAGACGATGAGCGCCTGCGGGTTCCGTCGTGGGAAGAACTGCAGCAGTTCTCTCCTGAAGAACGCCGGCTCGTCGTGGACTATTTCCGGCGGCTCTCCGAGGGCCAGAGCCGATGAGGTGGCGGCTCGTCGCTTTCGCCGGCGCCGCATTCCTGGCGGTCGCGCCGCTGGCGGGCCAGCAGGAGGG
>CAYYXP010000089.1:0-3526 GCA_964475685.1 uncultured Gemmatimonadaceae bacterium
CGGTCCACGCCAAGGCCGGCGCGGGTGGCCCCGGCCCGATCGGCGAACACCACGGTCGCGCCGCCCTGCTCGTTGACGCCGAGCACGACCCGGGTGTTTCCGTTCTCGTCGGCCAGGACGATCGACGACGACTGATTGGGCAGGAAGGCGAAGACGGCGCGCGGGTGCCCGCCGCTGTCGGAGAAGGTAAGACCGGACGACCCGTCACTGAGCAGGTTGAGCTTGGTCCGGGGCCGCCCTTGGCTGTCCTGCAGAACCAGCCGCAGGGCGCCGTCCTTGTCCGTTCCCCACACCCCCCGCACCGTGCCGTCCGGGCCCCGGAGGACAAATTGCTGGGCCGCGATGATGTCGGCCACCGTCCCCGGCACGCCGTACCGCGAGGAAACCACCAGGAGCGCCACGACGAGCCCGAGGAACACGGCGGCGCCGACGAACAGGATCATATTGAACCGGCGGAGACGGCGGTACTCCCGCTCGACCTGCTCGAGGCGCGAAGCGAGCCCCGCCTCAGTCCCCAGGTGCTGCTGCTCAGGGCTGTCGCTCACGTTCTCACCGTCATGTCGTCCAGGAAGTACGACTGGCAGGCACGGTCCAGCAAGTCCGTCGTGAGCCGCGGCTCCACCTCCAGGAAGCGCGAGATGTCGAGCAGGTGGTCGAGCAGGTCGCGCGGGTGACAGGCGCGGGGCTGGATGCCCAACCGCTCGTAGTACCTGCTGTAGATATGCCCGACCGCCGAATCCTCGTGGGTGATTCCCCGCTCCTGGCAGCAGCGCCGGTAGATCTCCCGGTACGCCTCGGGGTCGGGACCGGGCACGTGGATCTTGTAGTGGATCCGGCGGAGGAACGCCTCCTCCACCAGCTCGCTCGGCGCCAGGTTGGTCGCGAAGATGAGCAGGGTGTCGAACGGCACCGGAAACTTGCTGCCGGTGTGCAGCGACAGGAAGTCGATCCGCTTCTCCAGCGGCACGATCCAGCGGTTAAGCAGGTCCCGCGCCGGCACCCGCTGGCGACCGAAGTCGTCCAGGATCAGCACGCCGCCGTTGGATTTCAGTTGGAACGGCGCCTGGTACATCTTGGTGAACGGGTCGTACTGCAGATCCAGCTGGTCGAGCGTCAGTTCGCCGCCGGCAAGGACGATGGGCCGCACCACGCGGACGAAGCGCCGGTCGTAGTCCTCCATCGGCTTAAGCCACTCCGCCGGGGCGCTCAACCCGGTGAGCGCCGGGGTCTCCAGCGGAACCGGGTGGTGGTAGACGGGATCGAAGAGCTGCAGGATCTGGCCGTCCACCTCGATGGCATAAGGGATAAAGAGCGCCCCGCCAAGGAGCCCGGCGATGGTCTCGGAGATGAAGGTCTTGCCGTTGCCGGGGGCGCCGTACAAGAAGAGCGACTTGGCGGAGTTGATGGCGGGCCCGAGCATCTCGAGCATCACGTCCCCGAGCACCAGCCCGCGGAAGCCCTCTCGCACCATGTCGCGTGTCACCGTGGCATGCGAGATGGACTGGCGGAGCGTCCACTCGCGGTACTGCTCGAGAGGAACCGGTGCGGCGCCGATGTACTGATTGGCCGCGAGCGCGTCGCGGGCGCGCTCCCGTCCGGCGCCAGTCAGGTCGAAGATGTACCCGGCCCGGCTGTGGCCGCTGGTGCCGCGCACCTCGGCGAGCCGGCGCTGTTGCAGGTCGAGCAGCCGGTCGTCCACGAACGGGTACGGCAGCCGGACGACCTCCATCAGCTGCTGCCCGGTGCGGGCGCCCTGCACGTACAGCGTCTTGATGATGAGGTCGGTGATGAACTCCCCGGACAGGCCAGTCTCCTGCACCGTCTCGGGGACGGGCGGTCGGTCGTCCAGGGTCAGGCCCAGAGCCTGGATCGGCGGGTAGCTTCGGGCGGCGCTCATGAGGACTCCTCCGCACTGCAGACGATGATGTCACCTTCGACGGTGCCGGTGGCCGCCAGCGTGCCGGCGGGAAGTTCCAGCGCGTCGAGAGCGTGACGGTGCCACCGGGTTCGGGCCCCCGGACCCAACTGGCGGTAGAGCGCGATCACCGCGCCGTCAGGATCGAGAAATGCCACGTCGAGCGGGAACGCCATCCCCAGCAGATGGACCGCGCGGCAGGGCCGCAGCAGCAGCCCCTCGCCGGCCGGGAGACCCGACCGCCCCAGCAGACCCCGCGCGCGCAACCACCAGCGGTCCGCGAGGCCAATCCGGCCTCCCAACTCGCGCCCGCGAGTCCGGTTGACCGCCCGGACGTACCTCACATCGTGAAGTTCTGCAGCGTCTCCAGGATCTGGATCAGGGCCGGTCCCAGGATCACCACGAACATCGCCGGGAAGATGAACAGCACCAGCGGGAAGACCAGCTTGATCGTGGTCTTGGCCGCCGCCTCCTCGGCCCGCTGCCGGCGCTTGGTCCGGAGCGTATCGGCCTGCACCCGGAGGGCCTGCGCGATCGAGGTGCCGAATCGGTCGGTCTGGACCAGCATGGCCACTAGTGACTTGATGTCGTCCAGCCCGGTACGCTCGCCGAAGTTCCGGAGCGCCTCGTCACGGGCGGTGCCCGCGCGGATCTCGAGGTTTACCAGGGCCAGCTGCTCCGCCAGGACCGGACTCAGCCGCTCGGTCTCCTCGGACACCCGGACCAGCGCCTGGTTCAGGGCGAGGCCGGCCTCGACGCAGACCACGAGCAGGTCGAGCGCGTCGGGGAGAGCCTTCTGCATCTCCTTCTGCCGAGCCCGGCGCCGCATCCCGACATAGACCGGCGGCGCCACGTAGCCGAACACGCCGAACCAGAATGCCGCGATGACCGTCACCGTCCAAGGCCAGCCAGCCGCGGGGAGGAGGGTGAAACTACCCATCGCCAGCGCAAGCGGCAGGACCACCCGGGAGCCCAGGTAGAGCGGCACGGCGCGGGGGCCGGGATAACCGGCCTGGATGAGACGCAGGCGGAGTGCGCTGACGTCCTTGTACCCCGCCTGGGCGCGCTGGCCGAGCACCTCGATCACTCCGGCGAGCCGATCGGCCTGCGCCTGGCGCCGGCGCCGGCGCAGGATCTCGGGCGGCCCCCCCTGGGCCTCCTCGAGCTCGGCGAGCCGCCGGGCCAGGGCGGCCTGCCGGTGCGGCACCACGTCGGCCAGAAAGAGCGCCGCGAAGGCAGCGGACACGGCGATGAGCACGACCGTCAGAAGGAGCACGAGTGCCTCAGATCTCGATGTTGACGATCTTGCGGATCCATAGATACCCGATGATCTGCATCACGCCGGCCGTCACCAGCAGGAACCGGCCGACCCCGTGCGTGAAGAGGAGCCTTATGTAGTCCGGGTTCAGCAGGAAGATGATCGCGCCCACTGCGATCGGCAGCACGGCCAGCACGTAGCCGCTGATGCGGCCCTGTGCCGTGTAGGTGCGGAGCTGGCGCCGGATGGTGAACCGGGCCCGGATCACCGAAGCGAGGTTGTCCAGCACCTCGGCCAGGTTGCCGCCGACCAGCCGCTGAATCAGGATGGCGGTGACGAGGATGCGCACGTCC
>CAYYXP010000090.1:0-1833 GCA_964475685.1 uncultured Gemmatimonadaceae bacterium
ATCACGGCGCGGAGCGACGTGTACGCCCTGGGGTGCGTACTGTACGAACTGCTGACGGGAGATCCGCCGTTCACCGGCAGCACGGCGCAGGCGGTGGTGGCGCGGGTGGTGACCGAGAGCCCCCGCCCCATGGTGCCGCAGCGGCACACCATCCCGCCGCACGTGGAAGCGGCGGTGCTCACGGCGCTGGAGAAGCTCCCGGCCGACCGGTTCGGGACGGCGGCGCAGTTCGCCGAGGCGCTGATGAAGCCGGGGGCGTTTACGGTGCCGACGCGGAGCGTCACGGAGGCCCATCCCACGGCTGCAGCCGCTCCGGTGGCGCGGGGCAAGCTGGCCGTTCTGGCGCCGTGGGGAGTCGCCGCGCTCGCCGTGGCCGGCGCCGCGCTCACGGCATGGCTCCGCCGCGCGCCCGAGCCCTCGGTGCGGCCGGTGGTCCGGTTCGACATCCAGCTCCCACGCGACGCCGAGGCCGTCGGCGCCACCGGCTCCACCATCGCGTTCTCCCCCGACGGGTCACAGGTAGTGTATGTCGGCAAGGCGCAGTCGGGGCAGCGGCTCTACTCCCGGCGGATGGACCGGCCCGATCCCATCGCGGTCCCGGGCTCGGAGGGTGGCAGCCTCCCGTTCTTCTCGCCCGACGGGGCCTGGCTCGGCTTCGTCCAGGGCACCAAGCTGGTGAAGGTGGCAGTCGCCGGCGGGCCGGTCACTCCCATTACCACCCTCTCCGACGTCGCCTACGGCGCAACCTGGACCGTGGGGGACACCATCATCTTCGCGGGCGACTCCGGCCTCATGGATGTGCCGGCTGGAGGCGGGAGTCCCCGCCTGATCGTCAAACCTGACAGCGGCGAGGTATTCCACTTTCCGGACATCCTGCCGGGCGGGAAGGCGGTCCTCTTCGGCGTGGCCGGTAAAGGCACGCTCAAGCTCGCGGCGCTGGTCCGGCGCACCGGCGAGCTGAAGCGGCTGGCGCAGCAGGGTGGATATCCGCGCTACGTGAAGGGCGGCTTCGTCGTCCTGTCCGATCCCTCCGGCATCCTCTCCGCCGTTCCGTTCGATGCCGAGCGCCTGGAGGTCACCGGGCCGGCGCGGCCCCTTGCCGACAAGCTCCTGGCGAATCCGGACGGCGACGTCAACGTGGGCGTGTCGCGGGTGGGGGACTTCGCCTATCAGCTTACCCCGTCGGCGGGCTCCCGGCTCGCCCTGGTGGATCGGGCGGGAGCCATTCGCAACCCCGGCGCGGATTCGGGAAACTACTACACGCCGCGCATGGCGCCGGACGGCCGGCGCGTGGCGGTGGTGCGGGCGACCGACGCGGGCTTCTCGAACCGCGACGTGTGGGTCTTTGATTTGATGCAGGGCACCCAGACGCGGGTGACATTCGACACGACGGCCCAGTGGCCGGTGTGGTCGCCGGACGGTCGCCGCATCGTGTATACCCGGTACGTGGACGGCGCCACCGGACACCTTTACTCCGTCCTGGCGGACGGAAGCGGAACGCCGGAGCCGATCCTGGAACGGCCCGGCGAATGGAAGGCGGCGGGCTTCGAGCCGGGGGGAGGCGGTGTCCTCTACTCGGGCCGCACAGCGGCGGCGGCAAAGGAGGAGATCTGGCGAGCGAGCATTGATCATGGCGCGACCCCCTCGCAGGTCCTGGCGAGCGCGTTCCACAACGGCGCGCCGTCGCTGTCGCCGGACGGCCGGTGGCTCGCCTATGCCGCCAACGAATCGGGGCGGAACGAGGTGTACGTCCGCCCCTACCCCGGACCGGGGGGACGCTGGCAGGTGTCGCTGGGTGGGGGAACCGAGCCGATCTGGTCGCCTCTGGGTGGG
>CAYYXP010000091.1:0-11828 GCA_964475685.1 uncultured Gemmatimonadaceae bacterium
CCCACAAGGAGTTCAGTCCATGGCGACGCGCCCGCCCAGCCGCGAAGAGCTGATCCGGCAGGACATCCAGGACCTTCACCGGCTGGGGTACGCACAGCAGCTCTTCCGCGAGATGGGCGGGTTCTCCAACTTCGCCATCTCCTTCTCGATCATCTCCATCCTGACCGGGGCCGTGCTGCTGTTCGGCTACGGGCTCAAGTTCGCCGGCCCGATCATCAACTCGGTCGGCTGGCCGGTGGTGAGCCTGTTCACGCTCTGCGTCGCGGCCTCGATGGCGGAGCTGGCCTCCGCCTATCCCACCGCGGGCGGCCTCTATTTCTGGGCCTTCCGCCTCGGCGGCCGCACCTGGGCCTGGACCACGGCCTGGCTCAACATGATCGGCCAGATCACTATCACCGCCGGCATCAACGTGGCGGCCGCGATCTACATCGTGGGCGCGTTCACCAGGATCTTCGGCCTCCCCGCCGACCAGGCGGTCCCGCTCTTCGGCACCATGACCAGCTGGTACTTCTACATCTTCGTCATGGTGCTGATCATGATCCCCCAGATCTACATCAACATCACCGGCATCAAGCTGGTCGCAAAGCTCAACGACTTCAGCGTCTACTGGCACATCGGCGGGGTGGCCCTCATCGCGGTGCTGCTCACGCTGTTCGGCACCCATCACAACAGCCTGGACTTCCTCTTCTCCCGCGCGACCGTCGTCAACCCGCTGGACGCGGCGTCGGCCGACCTGGGGACCGGCACAGCCGAGCCAGCCCTGGTTTTCGGCGACTTCAGGTTCGCCTCGCCCCTCTTCGCGCTCTTCCCCGGCCTCGCGGGACTGTACCAGGCGGCGCCGTTTGCTCTGGTGTTCGTCCTCGCCACGCTCCAGGCGCAGTGGACCTACACGGGGTACGATGCCTCCGCCCATGTGGCGGAGGAGACCGTCATGGCCCGGAGGAATTCGGCCTGGGGCGTCTTCCTCTCGGTGGCGGTGTCCGCGGTGGTGGGTTACATCATGCTCATGGTCTTCACCTGGACCATCCCCAACGGCGACGTGGCCGCCACGGCCAACGATGCCTACCCGGTGCTCCAGATCGTCTACGGCAACCTGAGCGCCTTCTTTGCCAACCTGATCGCCGTGATCATCGGCGGAGCGATGTGGCTCTGCGGGTTGGCCTCGATCACCTCCATGGCCCGGATGTGGTACGCCTTCGCCCGGGACGACGGGATGCCGGGGTCGATGTTCATCAGGCAGGTGAGCCCGAAGCACCGGACGCCGGCCAATGCGATCCTCGTCACCAGCGCCCTGTCGGTGCTGATCTGCCTCTACGCTTCGGCCTACTTCGTGGTCACCTCGATCAGCGTGATCACGCTCTACCTGGCCTACATGTTCCCGATCTACCTCAACTGGCGCAACAAGCGGAAGGGGACGGGGGAGTTCACCACTCCGGCGACCGCCTCGTGGAGCCTGGGCGGCTGGGGACCGCTGCTCAACGTGATCTCGATCGTGTGGGTGCTGTTCCTCACCGTGATCTTCAGCCTCCCGCCCAACGAGCTGGTGCTATGGACCATGCTGGCGCTGACGGTGGGGCTGGTACTCTACTGGCAGCTCGCGGCCAAGCGCTCCTTCGTGGGACCGACCGGGGCGGACGAGCAGGCGCTCCGGATGCTGGAGGAGGCGATGGGGCAGAAGTAGCCCTCTAGCGGAGCCGCACGGCCGAGAACTCCTTGGTGATGCCGTGCCGCGCCGCCGGAGGGACGAGAATGGCGCTGAGGAATGGCGAGCGAGGCCGTCGCGGCGAGGTAGACCGCCGGCGCCATGTCGTATCCGGTGCGCGCCAGCAGCCAGGTGGCCACCATCGGGGTGGTGTCGCCCAGCACGAGCCGACCGCCATCAGCCGCTCGAACCGCGGGTTGCCAGCAGCGCCCCGTTATCTCTTGATCTGCTTCACGATCCCCGACCTGAGCGCCTTCCAAAGAGTCCCCCAGAAGCTATCGTCGGGTTGCAGCGCATAGTTGATCGGGGCCGGCCGAATCGTCCCATGCTTGTCCCGCTGGCTGGACCCCCGGATCATCAGGCCCGCCACGAAGGTCTTGAGCTTTGCGCCGAGGTTCTGTTGCCGAGTCACCGAATTGACCATCGAGAGGTCGAGGTCGTGGTAGTTGGCCGAGAAGCTCCCGGTCGCAATGCCGCTGTTGATCCTGAACGTGAACTCCGCCTGCTCAATGGCTCCACTGGTGATCTGGATGCCGTTGGCGGGCGTAAGGAACCGGTTGAAGGCCGTGAATGGCATGGTCCCGAGCCGGCCGTCCACCCGTGCCGCGAGCGGGCCGGGCTGCACCGCCACGGCGATCGTGGCATCCAGTTGGCCCTGGCCGTAGATCCGCCCCTGCGCCCGGATCATCATCGGCGTGCTGGCGCCGGCGATGGTCGTGTCGTTGGTGGCGCTGGTGACGGTTGCCCGCAGCCGGTCGAACAGGACCTGGGCGACCTGGGGTTGGTCGGGGCGGAGTTCGCCATAGCGGATCGAACCGCCGGAGAGGGTGACGGTGTCGGCACCGAACGTCCATGACAGGGCGGCGAGCCGGGCCGGCCAGTGGACCCGGCGCGTGGGGGCAGCGGGCGCTCGGCTCATGGCGACACCAGGCGGTGGGCGCTGGTCGGCGAGCACGTCCAGCTCCATCGAGGCGATCCCGATCGTCGCGGGGGTCACTCGCCGCTTGCGGATATCGTCCTGGCGCAACCCGCTCAGGGCGATCCCCGCCGCGGCTATCCTCACCCGCGTCGTGCGCTCGCCGGCACCGCGAAAGAAGTCCTGGTCGGATTCGCGCGGGGCATATAACAATGAATCGATCGTGAGGGCGTTCCGCGCCTGCGAACGGGTCAGCCCAACCAACCTCATAAGATGCCGCTTCCCGCCCGGCCCGGTGCGCGCAGAGGCGATGGTGTATGCAGTGTCCCCCAGGCCCACGACGATGCTGGCGTGTTCGACGAGCACAGTGTCATGCGCGGGGTCCACGATGCGCGTCTGTGAGGCGAGCGTCAGGGTCCCGCGCTCGAACACCCGCTGGCGCGTGCTGTCGAGCTGCAGCCCCTCGATGGCCAGCGCCAGGTCCGCGGTGGAGTCCAGTGTCGTCACCTTTCCGCGCTGAATCCGGTTGACGAAAGTGGCATGATCGACGATCAGGTGATTGATCCGTCCTCCGCTCGCGTCCGCCGGCAGCCAGTGCGCCACGACCCGGTAGAGCAGTGTATCGGGAGCGGGAAAGACCACGGCCAGGGTGTCGTCGGACGCGGAGGGGGACGGGGTGGACACGACGAAGTCGGCCGGGCCCTCCTCGATGTGCCGGATCACCGGATTGCGGAGCCGCACATCGCTCAGCCGGAAGTCCCGATGCCAGATCAGATCGCTCAAGTCGAGCCCGGAGAGGGTGATGATCGGCGCGACGGCCTCGAATCTGGTATAACGCCCTTCACTCTTGCGGTCGTAGCGGATACGAACATCGCGCAACTCGAGGCGCCGGCGGATCAGGTTCAGCTCGAGGTCTGGCAGCGAGATAGACAACCCGGTGCTGCCTTCGACGCGCAGCAGGTTCAGGGTGCGGTTAGCGAGGTAGGCATCGACAGGCGCACGGAGGGCGCGCTCGAGAACGTGATCGAGCAGGGCAAACCCGCCCAGGGCGAGGAGCAACACGCCCCCGCCCAGCAGGGCCCACCGCTTCCGCGTCACGGGTCCCGTTGCCTGCGGCGGGTCAGCATCAGGCATCCATCCCGCATGGGAATCTCAGTCGGGGTTCAAGCCTAGCGGCATGTAGCGCTGGAGTGTAATCTAGACACGAAGGCGTAGCCGCCGGGACATCAATCGAGACCAAAGGGGGGGTGCCCTTTGTGCCGGGCTATTTGCGCGCTGCCGCTCTTTCCTTCCAGGGGTTTCCCTCCATACACGCGCCATGCCAGACCACGTCGCGTGAGGTCAACCTCTCCGTAGAAAGGTAGTTCTCGCTTTCACCTCGAGGTGCCAGTATGCGGTTTCTTCCCCTGAGCGTTCTGCTGACGGCCATGCTGTTGGTCCCGCTCGGGCCGGCGGGCGCGCAGGCCGTGGCCCCGATCAGCCTGCGCGCGTCCACCGTCCAGCTCGCCGCGGCGACGGCGCTGCGGCCCCAGGCCAGCATTGCCAGTGAGCAGCCCATGCTCCTGGGCCGCGATCCGTACCAACACGGCACCCGCCGTGAAGGAACGGTCCTCATGATCATAGGGGCCATCGGCATCGTCACCGGGCTGCTGGTCGACGAGTCCGCGGTGACGATCCTGTCTGCCGGGGTCGGGGGCCTGGGACTGTACTTCTACTTGCGATGAGCCATCCCGGCGGAAGAGCGCCGTCACTGGAAAACCGGAGGACATGATGACCCGAACGATGCTCGCAGGGCTGGCCTTGCTGGGCCTCCTGGCCTGTGGCAAGGGCAACCAGGATGTAGCCGGGGGCGATAGTGCCGGGCGGAACCTGGAGCGCGCACCCACCGGCAGCGGCGGCGTACTCAACGACCGCCCGGGCAGCTACGCCCCCCGCACCCGGACGCTCGCTGCCGGCAGTACCATCGACGCGACCATGAGCCAGACCATCACGTCGCGTAGTAACAAGGCCGGTGAAACGGTGACGATGACGGTAGATGCCGACGTGAAGGATGCGGCTGGCCGGGTGGTGATCCCCGCCGGGTCCACTGTGGAGCTGACCATCACCGAAATCGAACCGGCCAAGAACAAGAGTCAGGCCGACGGCACGCTCACCCTCCACGTGACCGGAGTGACGGTCCGGGGCCAGCGTTACCCCATCGCGGCCGAGGTCACCTCGGTGTCCCATACGCTGAAGGGCCGGGGGGTCACGGCTGGTGAAGTGGAGAAGGTCGCGGTGGGGACCGCGATCGGCGCTGTCGCCGGCCAGGTAATCGGCGGGAGCACCAAGGGCGCCATCATCGGAGGCGCGGTGGGGGCTGCCGGGGGCACCGTGGTCGCGATTCAGACCGCGAGCCGCGACGTGGTGGTGAGCGCGGGAACACCAGTAGGCATCACCCTGACCGGGCCGTTGACCGTCTCATCGGAGTGAACCGTAAGGTATACATGGGGAGAGTCCATGCGTCAGTCCATTCTCGCCGGTATCGTGCTCCTCGGCCTCGGCGCCTTCGTGCTCCTTCGTGGAGCGAGCTTCACGTCACGGCGCGACGTGCTCAAGATCGGCGACGTCAAGGTCACGGCGGACGAGCAGCATTCGATCCCTCCTTGGGCCGGTGGGGCGGCTATGCTGGTGGGAGCGGCTCTGATCGTCGCCGGCACGCGGAAGCGGGCGTGAAGCGCCACGCCGCGACCAAGCAGAGAGCGATGACAAGTATGACCGCCCGCCAGACCCTCCGAAGCGGCGCCGCGCTCGCCGGAATCCTTCTGACCACCTGCGCGACCAATCCGGTCACCGGCAAGAGCGAACTGGCCCTGGTATCGGAATCTCAGGAAATCGCCATGGGGAAGCAGGGCGCGGCTGATGTCGCGCAGAGCTTAGGCCTCTACCGCGACGACGCCGTGCAGGCCTACGTGAGCCGGTTGGGGCTGAGCCTCGCGGCCAGGACCGAACGCCCCAATCTCCCGTGGGAGTATCACGTGGTGGATGACCCGTCGGTGAACGCCTTTGCGCTTCCGGGCGGGTTCATCTTCGTCACCCGCGGCCTCCTGACGCACATGAACAACGAGGCCGAGCTGGCGACCGTCCTGGGCCACGAAAGCGGTCACGTGGCCGCGCGGCATAGCGTCCAGCAGATCAGCCGCGCGCAGGTGGCCCAGCTGGGGCTGGGCCTCGGGTCGGTACTCTCGTCCGACATCAGGAAATACAGCAGCGTGGCGGGCGCCGGCCTGGGCCTGCTATTTCTGAAATTCGGCCGCGATGACGAGACCCAGGCGGACCAGCTCGGGTTCGGTTACGCGCTAAGCGATGGGTATGACGTTCGCCAGATGATCAGCGTCTTCCAGATGCTCGATCAGCAGGGCAAGCTGCGTGGCGGCGGGCGCCTGCCCGATTGGCAGGCTACCCACCCGAATCCGGGAAACCGGATCGAGGCGACCCAGCAGCGCCTTGCCGCCTTGCATGAGGATCTGAGCACCAAGAAGGTCGGCCGGGATGAGTTCCTCAAGGTGATCGACGGGATGGTGTACGGCGAGAACCCGCGCCTGGGGTTCTTTCAGGGGCCGCTCTTCCTGCACCCCGACCTCAAGTTCCAGTTCCAGTTTCCGGACGGATGGAAGACCCAGAACGGAAGCGACGCGGTGATCGGCGGGAGCTCGGCGCAAGATGCGATGATCGAGCTTCGGGGCGCCCCAGGAACCGCCGCCGCCGCGTCCCAGAAATTCTTCACCCAGGAGGGGCTCCAGGCCGGGAGCGTCTCACAGCGCAACATCCACGGGTTTCCAGCCCTGACGGGCGATTTCAGCGCCCAGACCGAGCAGGGGACGGTACGGGGAACCGCCGCATTCATCGAGTACGGAGGAGGCACCTATGAGATCCTCGGCTACACCATCAGTGACAAGTTCAACAGCTACACGTCGGTCTTTCAGCGGAGCATCGCCAGCTTCGATCGCCTGACCGATCCGAGGGCGCTCGCCGTGCAGCCCATGCGGGTCAAGCTCGAGAGGATACCTCGTACCATGACGCTGGAACAGTTCAACTCCCAATACGCCTCGAACATTTCGGCGGATGAGGTGGCACTTATCAACGGAATCGGCAAGACGGACCAGCTCCAGCCCGGGCAGACGGTCAAGCGGGTGGTGGGAGGCTCACCATCGCAATGACCCGTGGAGGCGGTGCGGCGGGTGTAGTCCTTCCGAGCTAGGCCACAATCCAGTCTGACGGGCGATTTCACTCCGCTGGCGCGCCCGATACACTTCATATGGGTTCTGTATTCGGAGGTCTTAATGTTCACTCGAAGGTTCCTCACGGTTGCCCTTTCCATTCTCACGGCCGCTGCCTGCAACCCCTTCCATCAGACGAAGCCCGCGGTCCAGGTGAGCGCCCAGGACACGGCGCTCAATACCCGCTGGCACGCGAACCTCGCCTCCCCCGCGAGCCTGGCCGGAGCGGTGCAGATGAATGGCTCGGCGTCGATGGCCCCGGGCTCGAACGGCACAAGTACCATCATCACCCTCAACGTGGCCAATGCTTCCCCCGGTGGCGTCCATCCATGGAGAGTACACCTGGGGCAGTGCGGGCCCGGGATGGACGACGGCGTGCTCGGACCGAGCGACACGTACAAACCGGTCAAGGTCGACTCCGACGGCCACGCGAACATGACCGCCATGGTTTCCCTGCAGACGCCCGCGACCGGCAGCTATTTCGCCGTCGTCCACGTGTCGGTGGAGAACCCCGAGACGGTCGTCGCCTGCGGCAATCTCGCACCACCGACGCTGTGACGTCTGGGCGGAAGGGCAAGGTGTCCAGGTTGACGTCTTGGCGACACTAGGGCACTTGAAGGTACTCGCATGGGGGAACACATCATGTTTGCAACTCTAGCGTTCATTCTGGTCGTGGCTTGGCTCCTCGGGTTCGGCGTTTTTCATGTGGCTGGAGGACTGATTCACCTCCTTCTGCTCGTCGCAGTCATCTCAGTCTTGTGGCACTTCGTTGGAGGGAGGCGCACCGTTGTGTGAGCGTGGCGGAACGCTGGACGAAATCGCTCGCTCCAGGCCTCCCCCCCGCGTCAATGGGAGCACGCGGGGAGAGGGGCTGCGCATCAGCTTGCCCGACCATGTCAACCGGCGGCCGATCCGATGAGACCATTATTTACCGCCCTCCCGCCGGGAGGTGTTCCTCCAGGTAGCGGGTGAGCAGCGAGAAGAGGTGCAGCCCCGTCCCCTCCCCTTCGCAGATGCAGTGCGAGCGGTTGGGGTACGCCATCAGGGTGAACGGCCGGTTCACCGCCACCAGCGCGTTGACCAGCCGCTCGGTGCCCTGGAAGTGAACGTTGTCGTCGCCCGTCCCGTGGATCAGGAGCAGGTTTCCGCGCAGCCCGTCGGCGACAAAGAGCGACGAGCCGTCGCGGTACGCTGCCTCGTTCTCCTGAGGCAGGCCCATGTACCGCTCCTGGTAGATGGTGTCGTACAGCCGCTGGTCGGGCACCGGCGCCACTGACATCCCTGTCTGGTAGAGCTCCGGGTACCGGAACATCACGTTCAGCGTGGTCGAGCCGCCACCGCTCCACCCCCAGACGCCGATGCGGGTGGAGTCGACCCACGCCCACCGCCGCATCGTGCGCGCCGCCGCCGCCTGATCGGCGGAGTTGACGAGCCCGATTTTCTTGTACATCGCTTTCCGGAACTCCCGACCGCGCGGCGCCGGCGTGCCCCTGTTGTCCACGCTCGCCACCACGTAGCCGCTCTGTGTCAGCAGGAGGTGCCAGAGGTAGGGGCCGCCCCACTGGTCCAGCACGGTCTGGCCGGCCGGCTCGCCGTAGACGTAGTAGACCACCGGGTAGCGCCTGGTCGAGTCGAAGCCGGGCGGCTTCATGACCCAGGCATCGAGCGTGAGCCCGCCGCCCGCGTCCACCTTCATGAAATCCGCCGGGCCCCGCGCGAGCCTGGCCACGGCGTCGCGAAGGCGCTGGTTCGTCACCAGAGTGCGCACCGACTCATGCTTCGGCAGCCGGACCACGTCCACCACAGGCGGCGTGCCGAGCCTCGAATACGTGTGCACGGCCCAACGCCCGTCGCGGGAAACGCTGTAGAGGTGATAGCCCGGCTGATCGGCGGGAGTGACGCGCTGTGCCTTGCCCTTGCCGTCCAGGCGCGAGCGGTAGAGGTAGAGCTGCGTCGGGTTGTCGGGTGACGCCGTGTAGTAGATCCATCCCGCCGCCGAGTCCACGCCGACCACGTAGGGCGCGCCGGACGCGCTCCCCGGGTTGTGCAGATCGAACGCCCCCGGCGTCACCAGCCGGGTCTTCGAGCCGTCCCGCGAGATCACGTAGAGATGCCGCCAGCCGTCGCGCTCGCTGATCCAGGTGAAGCTCTTGCCGCCGTCAATCCACCGGAGGTCGTCCACTACGTCCACCCAGGCGCTGTCGCGCTCGGTGTGCACCGTGCGGGTCTTCCCGGTGCTCGCGTCGCCCAGCATCACCTCGAGGGTGTTCTGCGCACGGTTCAGCTGCTGGAGCACAACCTCGTCCGGGCTTGCCGCCCACTCGAGCCGCGCGATGTAGTTGTTCCGGGGATCCCCGGGGACGTCGAGCCACACCGGGTCGCCGCCGGCGGCGCTGACGACGCCGGCGCGCGCGGCTGAGTTGGTGGTGCCGGCCTTGGGGTATTGAACCGGGACGACGAACGAGTACAGCGAGTCCGTGTTGTTGATCAGGTTGAACTCGCCCACGCCGGCGGCGTCGAGCTGCCAGAAGGCGATCCGCCGGCCGTCAGGGCTCCAGCGGAACCCGTCGCGCAGGTTGAGCTCCTCCTCATAGACCCAGTCGAAGGTGCCGTTGATGATGGTGCGCGAGCCATCGCGGGTGAGCCGGGTGAGGCGGCCGTCGGCGAGGTCCTCGACGTAAAGGTCGTTCTCCCGCACATACGCCACCCGGCCACCGTCGGGGGAGAACTTGGCGAACATGAGGGTGGACGGCGCGGCGGCGGGGCCGCCGAGCTTCTGGAGCTGCCAGGTGGAGAGATCGAGCGCCCAGAAGTCGCCGCGGGTGCTGTCGCGCCAGACCTTTCGCGAGTTGGTGAAGAGGAGGAGACGCCGCTGGTCGGAAGAAACGCCGTAGTCCTCGATCGGGAGCGGGGCCGAGTCGCCCGGCGGGATGAGGCGGGCAGCGGGGACCCAGACGTCTCGGCGGCCGGTGGCGGCGTCGTAACGGACCAGGGCGCGGGTGCCGGGCGTCGCGCTGTCGGCCTCGAGCCGGGTGTAGGCGGGCGCGCCGTCGAGCCAGCGGACGGGGCCCAGAAATTCGGGGATGAACTCGCCGGAGGCGAAGATGCGGTCGAGGGTGACAAGAGAGGAGTCGCTTTGGGCGCGCACCGGCAGGGCGGCGGACAGCGCGAGGGTGGCGGCTCCCAGCAAGCGGCGCAGGCCTGGCATCGAGACTCCCGGCATGGAGGACGGCTGGCCGGATGGCAACCAGGCCGCTGAACAAGGTTTCGAAGCTATTCGCGCACCGCTAAGGCGGGAAGTGTCCGGCGGCATCTTGCCCGCGAGGCACTCTCGTTCATGACACCCGCCCGGGTCTCTGCCTAGCGATAGCTGACGATATCCGCCAGCGGCTTCCGGTGAATCCGGGGCACGACGGCATCGGCGGCGGGGTAGCCCGCAACCAGGATCATCACCGGGCGCTCCGCAGGGGGCCGGCCCAGAAGGCGGTTGAGAAACCCCATGGGGTTCGGGGTGTGGGTGAGTGTGGTGAGGCCCGCGTGATGCAGCGCGGTGATGAGAATGCCGGTCGCGATCCCGACCGATTCCAGGACGTAGTAGTGGGGCGTCCGGCGCCCATCGGGCGTGGCGCCGTGGCGCTGGGCGAAGATGACGATCAGGGCCGGGGCCGTCTCGAGGTACGGCTTGTGCTCGTCGGTTCCCAGCGGCGCGAGAGCCGCGAGCCACTCCGCCGGGGCGGTGGCGTAGAAGCGGGCCTCCTCCTCCTCGGCAGCGACCCGGATCCGCCGCTTGAGGTCCGGGTCCGTCACGACCACGAAGTGCCAGGGTTGGAGGTTGGCCCCGCTGGGCGCCGTGCCCGCGGCCTCCAGGCACGCCTCGAGAGCGCCAGGCGGGATGGGCCGGTCGCTGAACTGACGAACGGTCCGCCGGCGCTGCATCGCGGCGGCGAACTCCCTGCTCCGGGCAACCATCTCCTCCGGCGAGTACTCTTGGTACGTCGACAGTGGATCGAAGGCCGTCACCGGCTCGGGACGTCCTTCACCGCCGCCTTCACCTTCGCCATGATATCCGGAGAGATCTCCTTGATACCGTGCGCCGACGAGGCGTGCTTCGCGACCTGCTGGAAGAGATCCGCTTCGTTCTCCGCCGTAACCGTGAACGAGCAGCCCGGCACGACGGCTGCACAACCGAATTGCTTGGCCATGGGAAACCTCGTCCTTCTCAGCAAGGGTAGAGAAGGCCGGCTATGGGCAATGGGTCCGGCGATTCCCTGCGGCTTCGGCTTCAATGTGCGCCGAGACGGCGCTCTCGGCCACCACCGGCCGCCTGGGCTGCCACGGTTGGGGTCGGGGCAGCCACTCAGTGCGACTTCATGCCATACCGGTCTTCGCGTGTGCTGGTCCCCGGCTCGGCCCGGCAGTCGCGCGAGAGCGACGGATGGGCCGAGCGGGGTCAAGCCAACAAGATGTTTACGACGGCGAAATGACTACTTGGCGACACCGACAAACAGCGCGCCCGTCACCTTGCCGTCTGCGCCGGTGAGCGGCGCGTAATTGGCGTCGTACTTCTTGCCGAAGACGGTGGCTTCCCCGCTGAAGGAGTGCCCCCCTGCCAGGGCCTTGAAAGCCGGAGTCTCACGATCGAGCTTCGTGCCGGCGGCGGACTTTCCCTCTGCGGTAAGCATCGTCGTCTTGGTTCGAGTAAAGTCCTGGCCATCGTAAGAAAAGACGGTGGCTTCGAGCTTGGCCGCAGACTGGGCGGCGACTGGGGACCTGCCCCCATCGAAAGCCAGGGCGATCAGTGCGCCCCCAACTGCCAACATGAGAGCCAGGACAAACCCCTTGCCAAGCCGAGCCGAGATTCCCTGATACAGACGCATGAACGACCTCCCCTTGAGAGAACACGGTAAGCCTACTGTCAACAACACCACTCCGATGAGGCCCTGTTCTCCGAGCA
>CAYYXP010000092.1:0-4980 GCA_964475685.1 uncultured Gemmatimonadaceae bacterium
GCCAGGGATGCCGGAAGCGGGTCACCCCGCCCTCTCTTCGCTTCCTCGGCCGGCGGCTGTACCTGGGTGCGGTGGTGGTGCTGGTGGCGGCGATGCGGGAAGGGCCGACAGCGACACGGCTGGAACGGCTGCAGGAGATGCTCGGGGTCTGCGCACGCACCGTGCGGCGGTGGCAGCAGTGGTGGCGGGAGACGTTCCCCCAGACGGCGGTGTGGGTGACGATTCGAGGCCAACTGGCGCAACCGGTAGAGACGGGGCGCCTGCCCGGGTCACTCCTTGAGAGACTCCTGGCCACGGGGACGGTGCGCGAGCGGGTGGTGGCCTTGCTGCGGTTGCTGGCCCCGCTGACCTGCCGGTCCCCAGCCGATCAGAATATCTGACGGCCATCCTGGATCCGCAGAGCCTGGATCTGTTGGCGGTTCGGCGGGGCTGAGATCCTCATCCTGGCAGTGGACGACGTGGTCGTGCACGCCGCCAGGAGGTGAGGATTGATTTCAGACGACGAGCAAGACGAGAAGGCCGGGGTGGCACCGGTCCACGAGCGGTGGGCCCATCTTCGTTTCTCGGCTGTGGGGCGGCTGCTGGCGGCTCCGCCCGCCCACGGCGATCTCAAAGCGGCACTGGAAGAGCTATCGAAGGAGCGGTGGCGGCATCCCGTCACAGGCGAGCCTCGACACTTCGCCGTCTCCACCATCGAGCATTGGTACTACGCCGCCCGCGGGGAGACGGTGGATCCGGTGGGGGTGCTGCGCCGGAAGCGGCGAAGCGACAGCGGGCAACAGCCCTCGATGGGAGGCGCGCTGCGGCGCGCTCTGCTCGAGCAGTACGTCGAGCACGACGGCTGGAGCTATCAGCTCCACTTCGACAACCTCAAGGCGCTGGTGGAGAAGGAGCCAGACCTCGGCCCGCTGCCCTCGTACCCCACCGTTCGGCGCTTCATGAAGAGCCACGGGCTGTTCCGCAAGCGGCGCCGGCGAGCGAAGGGCAAGCCGGGTTTGGAGCGGGCCCTGGCGCGCCTGGAGAGCCGCGAGGTGCGCAGCTACGAGGCCGAGTACGTCAACGCCCTCTGGCACTTCGATTTCCACCACGGCTCGCGCAAGGTGCTCACCCCGAGCGGGTGGCAGACGCCGATGCTGCTGGGCATCATCGACGATCACTCGCGACTGGTGCCGCACCTGCAGTGGTACCTGAGCGAGACCGCGGAAGACCTCGTCCACGGCCTCACCCAGGCCTTCGGCAAGCGAGGGCTGCCTCGTCAGATCCTCTCCGACAACGGCTCCGCCATGACTGCGGGGGAGGTCAAGCAGGGCTTGGCCCGGCTCGGCATCATCCGGGACACCACGCTTCCGTACTCGCCCCATCAAAACGCCAAACAGGAAGTGTTCTGGGCCCAAATCGAAGGCCGACTGATGCCGATGCTGGAGGGTGTTCGCGATCTCACCTTGTCGCTGCTCAACGACGCCACCCAGGCCTTCGTGGAGCGGGAGTACCACCGGAAGGTCCACGACGAGATTGGCCAGACGCCTCTCGAGCGCTACCTGACAGGCAAGCACGTCGGCCGGGACTGTCCCGACAGTCTAACCCTGCGGCAGGCCTTCGCAGTGCAGGAGCGCCGCACCCAGCGCCGCTGCGACGGCACGGTGAGCATCGAGGGGATCCGCTTCGAGATCCCCTCGCGTTTCCGCCACCTGAAGCGACTGGTCGTCCGCTACGCGTCCTGGGATCTCACCCACGTGTGGCTGGTGGACGAGACAGCCGGAACCGTGATCACGCGGATCTACCCGGTAGACAAGCACGGCAACGCCGACGGCAGGAGACGGAGCCTGGAACCGCTGACCGCCGCGGAGGCGCCCTCCGCCAAGGCCGAGAGTGGCATGGCGCCGCTGCTGGCCAAGCTCATGGCCGACTACGCCGAGAGCGGCCTGCCGCCGGCCTACATCCCCAAGAGCGACGGAACCGACGACAAGGAGAACGAGTCATGAGCTTGCACAAGCACACCGCGCTGTTCGGCCTCAAGTGGGATCCCTTCTCGCCCGACGTCCCCACCGAGGCCCTCTTCACGCCACCTCGGGTGGAGCATTTCTTCTTCCGGGCTGAACAGCAGGCCCGACAGGGCGGCTTCATCGCCATCACGGGCGACAACGGCAACGGCAAATCGACCGTCCTGCGCCAGCTCTACCAGCGCCTGGGCCTGGTCCCCGACATCGTCACCGCGGTGCTCACCAGGCCGCAGAGCGATCTCGCCGACTTCTACCGGGAGATGGGGGACGTGTTCGACGTGCCCTTGCGCCCCCACAACCGCTGGGCTGGCTATCGGACTTTGCGCGAGAAGTGGCTGACCCATCAGGGCGCCACCCTCTGGCGCCCGGTACTGTTCGTGGACGAGGCCCAACAAATGCCCGCCTCCGTCCTCTCCGAGCTGCGCCTGATCTCCAGCACCAACCTCGATTCGCGCGCCGCCCTCACCGTCGTGCTCTGTGGCGACTCCCGCCTCACCCAACGCTTCCGGGAAGTCGAGTTGATTCCACTGGCCAGCCGGATCCGCGTCCGGCTGGTCCAGGAGGCGGCCACCCCCAAGGAACTCCACGACTGCCTGCAGCACCTGCTCGACCAGGCTGGCAACCCCCACCTCATGACCGCCGGCCTCATGACCACCCTCTGCGAGCACGCTCTGGGCAACTACCGGGTCCTCGCCAACATGGGGGCGGAGCTGCTCGCCGCCGGAGCCCGCGCCGAGGTCTCCCAGCTCGACGAGAAGCTCTTCCTGGAGGTATTCGGCCCCGCCGCGCGTGAGAAGGGGCGTGCGCGCAGCGTACAGAGCGCGGTTCCCAGCGTCCGCTCGTGAAGATGCTCCCCGTCGTCCCCGCACACCAACTGGTGAGCATCTGCGAGCAGCAACGCTGGCTCATCGAAGGCTTGTGGGCCGAGCAAGCAGTGGGAATCGTTGGGGGCGAGCCCAAGAGCTTCAAGACGTTCCTCGCCCTCGACATGGCCGTGGCGGTGGCGTCGGGAGCGCCCTGTCTCGGGCGCTTCCGCGTCCCCTCTCCGGGACGGGTCGTCCTCTACGCCGCCGAGGACTCCCCGGCCACCGTACGCGAGCGGCTCGAGGGCATCAGCCTCGCCGCCGGACGCGCCCTCCCGGAGCTCGACATCCAGGTCATCACCGCACCCACTCTCCGCCTCGACCTCACCGACGATTGCCAGAAGCTGACCGCCACCGTGGCGCAACTCCGCCCCCGACTCCTCATCCTCGACCCATTCGTCCGGCTGCACCGCAAGAGCGAGAACGACAGCTCCGAAGTGGCACCCCTGCTCGCCTACCTGCGTGAGCTGCAACGCCAGTACCAGGTGGCCGTCACCGTGGTCCACCACGCGCGCAAGGGCGCGGACGGAGCCCGGGCGGGCCAGGCCCTCCGGGGCAGCTCCGAGTTCCACGCCTGGGGCGACTCGAACCTCTACCTCCGTCGCCGCTCCGAGCGTCTGGTCCTCACCGTCGAACACCGCGCCGCCGCCGCCATGGCTGATTTGGCCGTCAGCCTGTGCACCGGGCCGGGCCTCGCTCTGCGGGCACTGGACGAGTCGGCCGTTGCCGAGCCCGCGGCAGCTTCTTCCCTGCCGGACAAGGTCGAGGCCGTCCTCGCCCAGAGCCCGCAGCCACTTCGCTTCGCCGAGCTGCGCCAGGCCTGCCGCATCCGAACCGCACGACTCTGCTCCGTCCTCGACGAAATGGCCCGCCAGGGGCGAGTCCACAAGACTCCCGCGGGCTATTCACTCGTCACCGCCGCCTGACGCGCGTCCGGTTTCCCTTTCCCATCCATCCGTCCCCTGGCAGTACTCGGGAAAGGGAAACCGGAAACCGCCGTCCCAACCGAAGAGAGGACTCGACCTTGCTCCAGCGCACGCCCGACTTCAAAGACCTCAAGCGGCACGTCTCCATCGAACACGTTCTCGCCCACCGAGGCCTGCTCAATCACATGCAGCGGCGGGGCGATCGGCTGATGGGGTGCTGTCCGATCCATCACGGCGACTCGCCCACCGCTTTCGTGGTGAGCCAGTCCAAGAACCTCTGGTGGTGCTTCACCGGCTGCCAGGCCGGGGGAGACGTGGTCGAACTCGTCCGCCGCCTCGATCAGTGCAGCTATCCCGAGGTGGCGCGCCATCTCGCCACCCTGGCCGACGTCCTCCCGCCCGCGGCCGCTCACACAGCACCAGCACCGCGCCGCTTCCAGCCCTTCAGGCGGACGCTGCCACTCGACCAGTCCTCAGCCTGGCTGCAACACAAACGCATCCGTCCCGAGACCGCACGTATCTTCGAGGCCGGTTGCTATCACGGCGGCGGCTTCCTCAGTGGATGCGTCGCGGTCCGACTCCACGACCCAGACGGCGCTCCCCTCGGCTACGCCGGCCGCCGGCTCGACCCCAACGAAATCCGCGCCTATGGCAAGTGGAAGCTGCCTCCCGCGTTCCCCCGAAGTCAGCTCCTCTTCGGCTTCCACCGGATTCGGACCAGCCTCTCCCGCGGCCTGGTGCTCGTCGAGTGCCCTTGGGGAGTCATGCGTCTGGCCCAGCTCGGCATACCCGCTGTGGCCTTGCTCGGCACCCATGCCTCCGACATCCAGGAGCGCATGCTCGCACTCGCGCCAATCCTCGTACTGCTCATGGATGGCGACCCCGCAGGCCGACGAGCCGCGCTCCACCTACAGCAACGGCTCGATGGTCACTGCCACGTCCACCTCGCATCCCTGCCCGATGGATGCGACCCCGACGACCTCAGTGACGACGCCCTCGCGGCTACGCTGCGGCCGTTTCCTCTGGCCCCAGCCCAAATCCATCGATTACCGTGACCGTCACAACATCGAGCAGCGCGATCATGCTCATCAATCATCACACCTCGTGCCCCACTTCTGAGCTTGCGCATCCACTCGTTGAACCCAGGGAAGAGACGTAGCGGGAATGGGGGGAACCCGCGGCCCGAATCGG
>CAYYXP010000093.1:0-5801 GCA_964475685.1 uncultured Gemmatimonadaceae bacterium
GCACGAGGAAGTGCCGTCGCCCAAGCGGGGCGGATCGAGAACGGGCTCGTCGAGGTGTCGGTGGAGCGCGGCGGCAGAGTGCGACTGCGCGACCTGGCCACGGGCGAGCGATTCTCCGGACTGCTCCGGGTCGAGTCCGGCGGCGACGTGGGAGACACCTACACTTACGCGGCTCCGCCGCGCGACCGCATCCACTCCTTTGATGGTCCGGTCGCCATCCGGGTGCTGGCCGGAGGCCCGCTGGTGGCCGCGCTCGAGGTGAGCGGCCGGATGCGTCTCCCTACAGGACTGGTCGGCGTGCGAAGCGTACTCACTCTCCACGAAGGCTCGCCGGCGCTCCGGGTCACGCTGGAGGTGGACAACCAGGCGCCGGATCACCGGCTGCGGCTCAGGTTCCCGACCGGCCTTCCGGGCGGGAGCGCCGTCGCGGGGTCCGCCTTCGGGACCACCGAGCGCACGGTGGTTCGGTTCGATCCAGGCCGGTATCCGCGGGAGATGCCCGTCGCCACGGCTCCCGCCCAGCGGTTCGTCGCACACGCCGGCCACCGGCGCGGGCTCGCCATCTTCGCGCCGGGCTTCTTCGAGTATGAGCTGAGCGAGGAGGGAGACCTCCTCGTCACCATCCTGCGCGCCGTGGGCGAGCTGTCACGCTCCGACCTCCCCACTCGGCCGGGTCACGCCGGGTGGCCCGCCGCGACGCCGGAGGCGCAAGAACACGGTGTGGAACGAATACAACTGGCCCTCTGCCCCTTGAGTGGGCCGGCGATCGAGGACGGAACGACGCTCCCCACTATCTGGGAGGATCTCTTCCTCCCGCCGCGCGCCGTCTGGCTGCGGCAGGCGTCCCAGCTGGAGATGGCGCCCATCGAGTGTACGCTCGGCGGCGACGGGATCGTCTTCTCCGCGCTCAAGCCCGCCGAACGGGGCGAGGGAGTCGTGCTGCGGTGCTACAACGCCCGCCCGACGGCGGCGTCGGGAACGTGTCGCCTCTCCGTTCCCCTCGCATCGGCCGAGCGCACGCGCGCCGACGAGCGAGACCCGGTGAACGTGCCGGTCGAGAGTGACCGCCGCACCGTCCATTTCCGGGCGGGGGGCCACGAGATCGTCACGCTGATCCTCCATCCGGCCCTGCCACCGGCAAACGAGAAGGACTAACTTGCCGCATGCACGATCTGCCACCGCTGCCTTGCTACCCGTGCCCTCACCAGTCGGCCTGCTGCGCCTACGGCGTCACCCTCAGTGAGGAGGAGGCGCTCGCCATGATGAAGGTGCACGGCGAGGCCGTAGCGTATCAGGCGCGGTGGGGAGAATGGCGGACGCGGGTGCAGAGTGGACGCTGCGTCTTTCTCCGGGACAACGTCTGCGTCATCCATGCCGAGTCGTACTATCCCGCTGTCTGCCGGTGCTTTCCCTGGACCGACGCCGAAACCGGCGGCCCCTATGAGTACGACCGCACCATCTGTCCGGAGTTCGTCGCCAGCCCCGAGCTGCTCCAAATCCATCGAAAGGTCTGACCTGGTGCTCCCGTCTCCCATTCGCCGGTTTCCGCTTCCCCTCTTCCTCCTCCTCATGTCACTCGCCGATCCGGCCGCCGCGCAGAACGCAGAAGGTCCGTCCGATGCCGCGCTGGAGCGCGCCAGGAAACTCCTCCGGTCCACCCCGCTCATTGACGGCCACAACGATCTCCCATGGGAAATCCGTCAGTCGAAGACCGCGCCTCGGGACGTGCAGGCCTACGACCTCCGTGCCAGGACACGGGGCCACACCGATCTCGCCCGGCTGGAGGAGGGGGGTGTCGCGGCGCAGTTCTGGTCCATCTACATCCCCGGCGAAATCAGAGACAGCGGGTACGCCAGGGTGCAGCTCGAGGAGTTCGACATCGCGCGCCGGATGATCGCGGCGTACCCGGACCGGCTCTCCCTCGCGCTGACCTCCGCCGACATCGAGCGCAACTTCAAGCAGAAGCGCATCTCGTCGCTGCTGGGGATGGAAGGCGGCCACGCAATCGAGAATTCGCTCGGCGCGCTCCGCTCCTACTACGCTCTGGGCGCCCGGTACATGACGCTCACCCACAACGTCACCCTCGACTGGGCCGACGCCGCCCTCGACAAGGCCCTCCATGGCGGACTGACCGAGTTCGGGAGGGAGGTCGTGCGCGAGATGAACCGGCTGGGAATGCTGGTGGACCTCTCCCATGTTTCGCCGGCCACGATGAGCGACGTTCTCGACATGGCCGAGGCGCCGGTCATCTTCTCCCATTCCTCGGCCCGTGCCATCGTGGATTACCCCCGGAACGTTCCGGATTCGATCCTGGCCCGGATGCCGAAGAACGGCGGCGTGGTGATGGTGACCTTCGTGCCGGCCTTCGTCTCACCGGAAGTCCAGGCGTGGGAGCGGGAGGAGGAAGCGGCGGGCAGACAGGTGGATGCGGCGGTCGCCGACAGCGCGGAGCGGCGGAAGCGTCGCGACGAGTGGGTGGCGGCGCACCCGCGTCCCCGGGCGACGCTGGCGCAGGTGGCGGACCACATCGAGCACGTGCGTGATGTCGCGGGGGTGGACCACGTGGGGATCGGCAGCGACTTCGACGGAATCACGACGGTGCCGGTGGGGCTGGAGGACGTCGCCAGCTTTCCGCGCCTCTTCGCCGAGCTGATCCGGCGCGGCTGGAGCGATGCGGACCTCAAGAAACTTGCGGGGCAGAACCTCCTGCGCGTGTTCCGCCAGGCCGAGGCCACGGCCGCGCGGCTTCAGGCGACGCGGCAGCCCTCCACCAGGACCATCGAGGAGATGGACGGACCGTCACGTCCCCGATCGTGACTTCTCCCGCCGGCCGATCACGAGAAACGCGAAGGCCGCCGCGAGCGCGGCGAAGAGAAACCACTGGATCGCGTAGTTGAGGTGGGGCCCGTCGTCGATCGGCGGCGGCTCGAGGCGCCGAGGAAAGCTCGGCAATGACGGGTCGGGTGTCTGCCTGATCGAGATCGAAAGGATGGGGTAGGGGAGGCTGTCACCCAGCGCGCCCGGATCGAGCCGCGCCCAAGTGGTCCGACCCTCCCGCCGCATGGGGTTCCCGCCGCCGGACCGTAGCGTTCTCGCCAGACCCTTCACGACGACGTCTCCAGGCTCGGCGAATGTCCCCGGGTCCGCCGTCACGGCGTCGGGGGCGGGAACGAAGCCCCGCTCCACCAGAACCGCGGTGTCGCGGCCGGCGAGTCGCAGCGGCGACACCAGGTAGACCCCCGGGACCCCCTGATACGCTCTGCCTCGCAGGACGATGTCGTGCGCGTGATCGTACCGCCCCCTCGCCGTCACCCTGCGCTCCTCCAGCGAATCGGCCGGCACGGCCGTGCCACCGGTCAGCTCGAGCACCGGCGCGGTGCGCGCGGCGTGCGCGACGACGTTCGCCGCTCGGCGCACGTCGAGGCGGTCAAGCTGCCAGAGGCCGAGCCGGACAAACCCGGCGGCCGCAGCGAGGCAAAGGGCCATGAGGATGCGACGGCGGATCGGTGACACGCGGTACGAACCTTGCTCAGCGCCGGGGTGACCATCACGATCGAAGGTCACAACATAATTGCCACGGGGGGATCCATGTGGACCGCCTTCAAGTTCGTCCCGGTGCTGACGGCTTTCGCCTTCGGGCTCGGCACGCCTGCGCCGGCCCAGGAGGCACCGCCCGGACTGGTCGAAGTCCGGGAGGGAGGACGCTCCGGCTTCTGGGGTGCCCTCGGAGTGGGGGCGGGCGGCGAGTCGTTCGACCTGCGGGACGGCTCCGGGTATAACAGCGAGCTCTACCGCCCGACGGTTTCGGTCCGACTCGGCGGAACGGTCGGTCAGCATCTCCGGCTTGGCGGCGAGGCGCTGGCCTGGATCAACGCTGAAGGGGGCCGCACCGAGACCCTCTCGAGCTTTCTCTTCATCGCCCAGGTGTACCCGCTTGGATCCACCGGGCTTTACCTCAAGGGCGGCGCCGGCTTCGGCAGGAACGAAGTGGATTTCAACGACGGCTTCGGGAGCGTGGGCGACACCGGATTCGCCGGGCTGCTCGGCGCCGGATGGGAAATGCGGGTCGGACGCAATCTCTACCTGAATCCTGCGGTGGACCTTGTTGAGCACACATACACCAGCCGGACCGGCGTCGACTATCGCGAGCGGCTGGTCAACTTCGGCCTCAGCATGCTCTTCCAGTTCGGCAGATGACGGTATATGTTGCTGCTTGGACGCAACAGCCTCGGCTTTCATCGATAGTAAGCTGTTTGGCCATAAATATTTAGCTTGTTTTCCATCCGGCTCGCCCCGGCACGTATTCTGCTCCTTTTCACCGGCCACAGTGACCCTCTCCCGGCACCTCCTCGCCCCTTCTGTCGCCCTCGCCCTGGCCGCGATGCTCGGCTGCGAGAGCACCCTGACCCTTCCGGGTGACGCCGTTCCGGCCCACATCGACATAGTCACCGGGGACGATCAGGCGGGCGTCGTGGGCAGCGCCCTCCCGCTTCCCCTCGTTGTCCTGGTGACCGACTCGCTCGACCGGGCGGTGATTGACCAGACGGTCGAGTTCACCATACAGAGTGGCGGCGGCCAGGTCTCCCTGGCCAGTGTGCAGACCGGTTCCGACGGGCGGGCGTCCACCGAATGGACACTGGGACCGAGCGCCGGAGCCCAGGAAGTCCGGGCGCAGGCGGTCGGCGGCGGGGCACCGGCCACCCTCCTGATCACCTTCAGCGCCACTGCCATCTCCGGCTCCGGCTCTCTCATCGCGGCCGTCAGCGGAGACGACCAGACCGCACCCGTCAACTCCGCGCTCGCCGATTCTCTCGTCGTGAAGGTGAGCGACGGCAACGGCAATCCCGTCAGCGGCGTCACCATCACCTGGACTGCGGTGGGCGGCGGCTCGGTCGATCCCGCGACGGTGGTTACCGGCACCAATGGGCGCGCGGCAACCGCGCGGGTGCTCGGTTCCACCAGCGGCCAGCAGTCTGCCCAGGCCGCCGGGACCGGCCTCGCCGGATCTCCGGTCACCTTCGTCCACACGGCAATCCCCTCCAACCCGACCACACTCGCCGCGGTGTCCGGCAACGGGCAGAACGCGCCCGCCGGCTTCGAAGTCGCCGAAGACCTCGTCGTTCTGCTGACCGACGTCAACGGCAACGGCGTGGGCGGACGGTCGGTCACCTGGGTGGTGGGTGCCGGCGGCGGTACGGTGAATCCCCAGAACACAACCACCGACCCCAACGGCTTCGCGCGCACCCGGTGGACCCTCGGGGCGACGGCGGGGCCGAACGCCCTGACGGCGGTGTTCTCCGGCATTCTGCCGGTTCCCTTCAGCGCGACCGGCTCTGCCGACGTGCCGACCAGGATCGCGCTGCAAGGCGGCGACAATCAGTCCGCCCTTGTCGGCCAGACGCTGGCGAGCCCGCTGGCCGTGCTGGTCACCGACGCCAACAACAACCCGGTGGAGAACGTCTCGGTAGACTGGACGGCCATCGGCGGCGGCTCGGTGTCGGCTCCCACGTCGGCCACCAACGCGCAGGGCATCGCCCAGATCACCCGGACGCTGGGTCTCACCCTTGGCACGTACACGACGACGGCCGACGTCCCCGGACTGACCGGTACCCCGATCACTTTCACCTCGGACGTCATCATCGGCGCACCGATCAAGATCGCATTCGTGCAGCAGCCCGGCGGTGTAGTTGTCGGCCAGGCGTTCGCCCCCGACATTCAGGTGGAAATCCTTGACTTGGTCGGAACCCGGGTAATCACGGCCACGAACCTTGTGACCATCTCTTCATCCAGATCGAACACGC
>CAYYXP010000094.1:0-6230 GCA_964475685.1 uncultured Gemmatimonadaceae bacterium
TCGCGCACCCAGGCCAGGGAACGGGCGATGGCGAAAAGCACCAGGGGAGAGAGGATCGCCACGCACGAGGGCACCAGCAGGTCCGTCTTCCATGCCAGCGCCAGTGTCAGCACCATGACGATGGCCGGGATCCCGGCCGCCACAATCAGGGCAAGAGGGATCGCCTCGCCTCGGGCCGGCGCACGGGTGCGCCGCCGGCCGAGCCACCCGGCCAGGCCGGCACCGAGGAGAAGCGCGAGAACGTACTTCGGCTTGGCACCCAGGAGAACCTTCGCCGCGAGGATGTAGGGACCGGCCGTGATGCGCGAACGCGCACCATGCCCAGCGTGGTCCGCCTGGTTGATCAGAGCCGGCACCCACGGCGCATAGAAGAACAGGATGAACATGTGAGTCAGGAGCCAGGGCCTGAGCAGCTCCCGGCGGACCGACGGCGTCCTGGTGGCGATCCATGTCAGCCCGATCAGGCCGTGCGCGCCGAACAGCAGGAGGGTCCAGTTGTGGCTGTACAACATCGTAAGCATGGCGGCGCCGTAAGCCACCCATGCGCGTTCCCCCGCCCCGTGCAGACATTCCCACAGGAGCCAGGCGGTGAGAACGCAGAGCACGGAGAGCAACGCGTAGGGACGGACGAGAATCGAGAGCTGGATCAGGGGCGGGGAGACCGCGGCGAGCGCTGCGGCATAGAGTCCCACCCGCGAGCCGAACAACCGCCGGCCGACGTAGCAGACCAGTGGGATCAGGGCGACACCAAACAACAGCGAGAGCGCGACGGCTGCCGATTCGGACCGTCCGACCAGGCCGCTCCACCAGTTCATCAAGAGATAGTAGGCGGGGGGGTGGGACTCGTGCAGCCAGAGAAAATCGAGCAGCCGAGTGAACGGCTCCAGGCGAGAGATGAAGAGAAAGAGCGCCTCGTCACGGTAGAGGCCCCCGTGCGACGCGGCCGAGATGCGGAGCATGGCGCCGAGCGCTGTCGTCGCCAGGAGCAGCCAGACGAAACCCCCAGGTGGGTCACTCCGGAGGACTCCAGTGGGGGCGGGCCGTTGCGACACGGGATCGACGGCGCTCAGAGGGCGGCGGCTTGGCGAAGGGCCGGTCTCTCTCCCGTTGACTCGGAGAGCCGCCGCCCGTTGGGATTGAACAGCCGGGACCTGGAGATGTTCCAGGCGTGCAGCCGGAACTTGATCGCCGTCGAGAGGACACCCAGGCCGTACTTGACGGAGCGGGTGAAGCTGATCGACGACGAATCGTCGGAGTACCGGGTCGGGCAGGAGATCTCGCCGATCCGGAAGCCGAACGCCACCGTCTGGGCCAGCATCTCGTTGTCGAACACGAAATCGTCGGAGTTCTCGTTGAGCGGGAGCGTCTCCAGCACTCTCCGGGAGAAGGCGCGGTAGCCGGTGTGGTACTCCGAGAGCTTGACGCCGAGAAGGATGTTTTCGAACGCCGTGAGGGCGCGGTTGGCGACGTACTTCCACCACGGCATCCCCCCAGCCAGGGCGCCTTTGCCCAAGATGCGCGAGCCCAACACCACGTCGAACTCGTCCGATGCCACCAGCCATGCCATCGCCCCGATCAGCTTCGGGCTGTACTGGTAGTCGGGATGGAGCATGACCACGATGTCGGCCCTGTTGTCCAGGGCGACGGCGTAGCAGGTCTTCTGGTTCCCCCCGTAGCCCCGGTTCCTGGTATGGACGATATGCGGGAGGCCGAGCCGTTGGGCCTCCTGTACCGTGCCGTCCCGCGAGGCGTCGTCGACCAGGACGAACTCGTCCACGACGCCCGGGGGAACGTCAGAAACCGTCCGCTCGAGCGTCCGTTCGGCATTGTACGCCGGCATGACGACAACCACGCGCTTGCCGTTGACCACGGAAGCACCCTTTCGCTCGGGGATGGCCCGTCGACCTAATGGGTTAGGCTATCTGCGGTTATCCTGCCTCGGCAGAAGCCCGTGCGGCCCGCCCGGGCTTCTGCCACCTCAGAAATAACCTACCCTCGCAAGCCGAATTGGCAACCTTGGGAAGGGATGAGCCTGGTGTCTAGTTGCTGAACGCGCCTGACAGGCATTGCACCGGGGACCGGCGGAATGGCGGGAGAGGGGGTCTAGCGGGTTGCTCCAACCCTGCGGCATTCGTGCCGGAGATCCGTCACCGGGCGCTCGCGGCCAGGGCGCCAGAACCGGGCTCGCGGTGGGCCAGCTCCATTTCCAGGTCCGCGCTCGAGCGCCCGGAGATGTACCGCCGGTACCACACTTCGGCGGAGAGCAGCAGCCAGATCCGGTTTCCATGATCGCGCCGGCGATCGAGATGCTCGGTGACGATTTCGCGGATGCGCTCCTGTCTGAGAAATCCGTCCCGGGCCAGCTCGCTCCGGAGGAGCAGCCGCGGGGCGAGTGCGCGCACCTCATCCTCCAGGATGTACATGAGCGGCGACGCGAACCCCTGCTTCCTGCGCTGGAGCACTTCCGCGGGGAGATACCGCTCCCCAAGCCGCCGCTCCAGGTACCGGAGCCGGCGGCCCTTGATCTTGAGGGAGACCGGAACCCGCGCCATGAACTCCACCAGCACCGGATCGAGAAACGGCGACCGGGACTCCAGGCCGTAGGCCATCGTCGCCCGGTCGAGAATCATCAACGATTGCCCGGGGAGACGCGACATGACGTCGACGTACATCATCCGGTCCACTTCGCCCCCCCCGCGATCGGCGCCGAAGTGGTCCAGCACGCATGCGTCGGGGCGGCTGCCGCCCAGCCTCGCACGGAAGGCGGGAGTATAGAGCTCCTGCCGGTGCGCCTCGTTGAACCAGAAATACTGCATGCTCTCCGAGTACCGCTCGCCGCCGGTCTTCCTGGCCATCAGGTCCACCCAGCGGAGCTTGTGGGTGAGGCTCTTGAAGGTGAACTGGTCCGGAAGACGTTCGAGCACCTGGCCAGCCACGAAGTTGCGGATCGGTTCCGGCACCGCCCGATAGGCGTCGAGCCACCGGCCAGCTGCGTACCTGTCGTACCCTCCGAACAGTTCGTCGCCGCCGTCGCCGCCGAGGACCACCTTCACCTCACGCGCCGTCATCCGCGCCAGGTAGAGGAGGCAGATCGACAACGGATCGGCAGGCTCATCGAGCGCCGAGATCAGGCGCGGGAGGTCGGCGATGATCGAGGGAGTCACCTCTTGAGCGAAGTGCCGGGTGCCGTAGCGCGCCGCCACCGCGGCCGCGGCCGGCAGCTCGTTGAGGTCTCGAAACGGGATGCCCATCGAGAACGTGCGCAGCTCGGGTCCGAGGATCCGTGCGGCGTAGGATACGATCAGGCTGGAATCGAGGCCGCCGCTCAGGAACGCGCCCACCGGGACATCGCTGGTGAGGTGCAGCCGCACCGACTCTCCGACCAGCTCGTCGATCCGGTCGAGCGTGTCCGCCTCGGAATAGCTCCACTTGGGACCGTAGCTCAAGTCCCAGTAGCGCTCGACCCGCATGCCGGACTCGTCCCGGATCAGGAAGTGCGCCGGCGGCAGCGACCGCACCCGCTCGAAGAAGGTGTCGGGCGGGTGCACGAACCGGAGGGCGAGGTACTGGTCGAGCGCCCGGGGGGAGAGCGTCGCCAGGCTTGGATCGTCGGCCAGCAGCGCCTTCACCTCGGAGGCGAAGGCCAGTCGGCCGGCCGACTCGGTATAGAAGAGCGGCTTCTGTCCGAAGTGGTCGCGCGCGAGGAGGAGCCGGCGGGCGCGCCGGTCCCAGATGGCGAAGGCGAACATCCCGCGGAGCCGGGGGAGGAAGCGCTCCCCTTCATCCTCGTAGAGGTGCACCAGCACCTCGGTATCGGTCCGGGTGCGGAACCGGTGCCCTTTCGCGATCAACTCCCGGCGCAGGCTCTCGTGATTGTAGATCTCGCCGTTGAACACCACCACCACCGAGCCGTCCTCGTTGGTGATCGGCTGGTGGCCTCCGGCGAGATCGATGATGCTGAGCCGTCGCATGCCCAGCCCGACGCCGCCCTCGATGAAGGTTCCCCAGTCGTCGGGCCCCCGGTGCGCGATCGCGTCGCACATCCGGCGGATTTCCATCTCGCCGACCGGCCCCGGACCGACCTTCCCCGCGATCCCGCACATCTCAGGAGGGCTTCTTTCCCCAGGCCGCCATCATGTAGCCGGGCGAGAAGGGGATGAGGCGGTCCAGCATCGTCCAGGCCCGGAGCGCCGGATACATCGCGGAATAGACCTTGTAGGCGGTGCCGACCTTGGTGAGCGCCTCAGCGGACATCGGGGCCGTGTCGCCATGGAAGTCCTGCTCCGCCGCCGCCTTTCCCTTCGTCGCCTTCCGATGATATGCGAAGTTGAGCAGGTCCTCGAGCGATTCGGTGAAGAACCGGCAATAGTCGTCCTGGCCCTCCACGGTGAGGCCGTGGCGCTCCATGAGCGACCGGGCCGCCGGGGGAGGATAGCCGTCGCGGGCGTGGCCGAACCCTTCCTGGTCGGCGGTGAACCCCAGGACGCGCTTGAGGGCGTACCCCGCCCTGCCCGACTCCCCCTTCGGCGCCATGAACAGGAAGTCTCCGCCGGGCTTGAGCACCCGGACCATCTCGGCGAAGAATGTCTCATCGTCCTTGATGTGCTCCAGGAAGTTGATCGCGGCCACGAGGTCGAACGAGGCGGACCTGAAGGGCAGCCTCCGCTCGCCCACCTGGAGCACCCGATCGCCGACCAGCTGCCGCGCGGAACGGACATGGTCCCGCTCGAAATCGGCGCTCACCCAGGTGCCGCCCCGCTGCCTGAGGAAGTAGGACGTGAGTCCCGTGCCGCACCCGAGCTCGAGGCAGAGCCGCCCTTCCGGGGGAGGCAGGTGCTCGAGCAGGGCCTGCATCGTCGCCTTCTTCTTCAGCGAGCGGCGGAAGAGCTGGAGCTGCCAAGGCTCGGTCACCCGGTTCCCTCCATGAGACCAGTGCGGCGGTAGTCCTCAAACGTGCGCCGTATTCCTTCGGCGAGGGGCACCTCGGGCGCCCAGCCAAGCACCCGGCGCGCGCGTGAGGTGTCGAAGGCGGAGTCGCTCCAGAAGAAATCCATCCGGCGTCTGTAAATGGGCGGGTCGAGATGGAGCACGGTGCAGAGGTCCTCGACCACCGCCGCCAGCGCGAGCATCGGCGCGAGAGGCAGCGTGCGGCCGGCGCGAGGGCTCCCGACCGTCCGGCGGACGAGCTCGATCAGCTCCCGCAGGGTGCAGACCTCGGGTCCCGCCACGATCAGGCTCTCCCCCACCGCCGCGTCCCGCTCGCACCCCTTGAAGAAAGCCGACACGACGTCATCCACATAGACCATGTGCCGACGGCCGTCCCCGGACCCGAAGAGGGGAAACGTTCCGGCGCTCACGCCCCGGAACAACTTCAGCAGCCGGTGGTCGCGCGGCCCGTACACGTCGGCCGGCCGGAGGACCACGACCGGGACCCCATGGGCCCGGCCGAATTCCCGGACCAGGCGCTCCGCCGCCACCTTGGTGCGTTCGTAGATGTTGCCTGGCGCCAAAGGCGAATCTTCCCGCGTTACCCCAGGGGCTCGATGGCCGTAGATGCCGATCGTGCTGCAATACACAAATCGCGCGACCCGGCCGGTCGTGGCCGCCTCGAGCAGGCGCCGTGTCCCCTCCAGGTTGACGCGCTCGAAGAACTCGTCTCGCTTGCCGCCTTCCCGCATGGCAACGGCGAGGTGAAAGATGTGGGTGGCGCCGTCGACCAGGGTGGCGCACAGGCCGCTGTCCGTGATGCTCCCGGCCATCACCTCGGCTCCTGCCTCCCGGAGCAGCGCGACGTTGGCCCGTTCCTCGGGCCGGTCCGCCAGCCCGAGGACGACCACCTCCGCGCCGCGCCGGCGCCCTTCCATCGCCAGGTGGGACCCGATGAAGCCGGTTCCCCCCGTGACGAGCAGCCTCATCCGAAGCGCGCGGAGAGCGCGGCCAGGATCCGCTCGCTCGCCCGGCCGTCGCCGTAGGGGTTCACGGCGTTCGCCATCCGCTGATAGGCGTGGGGACAGGAGATCAGCTCGCTCGCGACGCTGACGATGCGCTCCCGGTCGGTGCCCACGATGGCGGCGGTCCCGGCCGTCACCCCCTCGGGGCGCTCGGTCACGTCACGCAGCACGAGCACCGGTTTGCCGAGGGACGGCGCTTCCTCCTGCACACCGCCGCTGTCGGTAAGCACGATGTAGCTGCGGGCCATGAGGTGCACGAATTCCTTGTAGTCCACCGGC
>CAYYXP010000095.1:0-3153 GCA_964475685.1 uncultured Gemmatimonadaceae bacterium
CGCCACCGGGGGCGTGGGACAGCTCTATACCGTCACGACCAACCCCAAGGTCGCGACCGCCGACGGCTGGGCGCTGGCGGACCGTGCCGGCGTGCATCTCCGGGACATCGAGTTTCTCCAGTTCCATCCCACGGCGCTCAAGCTGCCCGGCGTGAACCCGGCCCCGCTCATCTCCGAGGCGGTGCGCGGCGCCGGCGCCATCCTGGTGGACCGTGAGGGCCGGCGGTTCGCGCTCGACACCGACCCGCGCGGGGAGCTGGCGCCCCGGGACGTCCTCGCCCGCGCGGTGGCCGCGGCCGAGGCGGCGGGAGGCGCCTGGCTCGACGCCCGCGCGGTGAGCGATTTCCGGGGCCTCTTTCCGGGCATCACGGCCATGCTGGCGCGGCACGGCCTCAACCCCACCACCGACCTGCTGCCGGTGGCTCCTGCCCTCCACTACGCCATGGGCGGCATCCAGACCGACCTGGAAGGCCGCGCCAGCCTGCCGGGGCTCTGGGCCGTCGGCGAGGTGGCCTCCACCGGCGTGCACGGCGCCAACCGGCTCGCCTCCAACTCGCTCCTCGAGGGGCTGGTCTTTGCCGACCGGGCGGCCCGCTCGGTCACCGCGGCGATCCGGACCACCGTTCCACCAGCCGTCTTCCCCGGTGTGCCCGAGCAGCGCGATACCGGAGCGGACGAGGCGTGCGAGGACATTCGCCGCCAGATGCGCAGTACCATGACGGCGGACGTCGGCGTCCAGCGCACCGAGGCCTCGCTGCTTCACGCCGAACAGGCGCTGGAGCAGCTGAGCGCCGCCACCCCGCCCGACGCGTGGCGCACCCGGAACCAGCTCCTCGTCGCACGGCTCATCACCCAGGCCGCGAGAAGCCGGCGGGAGAGCCGGGGAGGACACCGGAGGGCCGACTATCCCCCCGCCGCCCTCAAGCGGGAGCCGGCGTGACCACGCCGGGCGGAGCGGTCCTCGCGCTTCCGGTCATCGTGCAGGCCGAGGAATCGCCGTCCGAGGTCGCGGCGCTCCAGGCGGAGATCCGGGAGCTGGCCCGCCGGCGGAACGCGGTGGTGCTCGCGCACAACTACCAGCGCCCCGAGGTGCAGGACGTCGCCGATTTCGTCGGCGACTCGCTCGGGCTCTCCCGCCAGGCCGCGAAGACCGAAGCCGGCGTCATCATCTTCGCCGGCGTGCACTTCATGGCGGAAACGGCCGCCATCCTCTCCCCCGGAAAGCGGATCCTGCTCCCCGACCTCCGCGCCGGCTGCTCCCTTGCCGACACCATCACCGCCGACGACGTGCGCCGGTGGAAGGCGCAGTTTCCTGACTACATCTCGGTGGGGTACGTGAATACCACCGCCGAAGTGAAGGCGGAACTGGACTACTGCTGCACCAGCGGCAACGTGCTCGACGTGATCGACGCGATCCCCGCCGACAAGGGGATTCTCTTCCTTCCCGACTTCTTCCTCGGCGCCCACGTTCGCCGGATGCGCCCCGACCGCCGGGTCGAGGTGTGGATGGGCGAGTGCCACGTGCACAAGGGAATCCGGGCCGAGACGCTGAACGCCGCAAGGGCGAGGTACCCCGACGCCGAGGTCCTGGTCCACCCCGAGTGCGGCTGCGCCGGCCAGCTCATTTACGAGATGGGCGCCGGTGACGTGAAGCCCGAAGGGCTGCACATAGCGTCCACCGAGGGAATGATCCGCGCGGTGACCGCCCGCCCCGCGTCGCAATTCATTATCGCCACCGAGACCGGGATCATGCACCGCATGCAGCAGATGGCGCCGGAGAAGCAGTTCATTCCCGCCGACCCGGAAGCGGTCTGCGCCTTCATGAAGACGATCACCCTGCCGTCCGTTCGCGACTCGCTGCTGTACGACCAACACCACATCACTGTTCCGCCGGAGATCGCCGACCGGGCGCGCGGGGCCATCGATCGCATGGTGGCGCTCGGCCGGTGACGGCCGAGACCGACCGGATCGCCGCCGCCGCGCTGGCCGAAGACGGCGACCGGGACGTCACCACGTTCGTCACCGTCCCCATCGGACTGCCGGCCGAAGCGGTGATCGAGTATCGCACCGGCGGCGTCCTGGCCGGCGCGGCGTTCGCCGACGCCGTCGCCCGCGCCTGCGAGTGCCGGATCGACTGGCGCGCTCCCGACGGCCGGGTTCTCCCGTCCGGAGCCACCGCGGGAATCATCCACGGGCACCTCTCGAGGATCCTCCGCGCCGAGCGGCCACTCCTCAACCTGCTACAGCGCGCCTGCGGCATCGCCACGCTCACCCGGAGGTACGTGGACGCCGTCGCCGGTCTCCCCTGCCGCATCCTCCACACCCGGAAGACGGCGCCGGGGCTCCGGGCCCTCGACATCGCGGCGGTGGTCTCCGGCGGCGGCGAGCGGCACCGGGCCGACCTGAGCCACGAGGTGATGGTCAAGGACAACCACTGGCAGGCGTTGGTCCGGAGCGACGGCGATCTCGCCCGCGCCCTGAGTGACGCACGCGCCCTCGGCGTCACCGCCCTCTATGTCGAGGTGGAGTCGGAGGCCCAGATGGAGGAGGCGTGCCGGGCGGGCGCCACCAGGCTGCTGGTGGACAACCAGGCGCCGGCGATCGTGCGGCGCTGGGGAGAAATGGCGAGAAGGATGCGGCCGGGGATCGAGATCGAGGCCACCGGCGGGATCACGCTGGAGAACGTGCGGTCCTACGCCGCGGCGGGGGCGGATTTCGTGTCGGTCGGCGCGCTGACGCACAGCGTTGTGGCGGCGGACCTGGCGGTCGAGGTTCGGGGGTGAGTGAGCCGGGCCCGGTCCGATCCAGCGGGAGGAGCCAGCCGCGACGATCGTCTTCCGCTGCCTCAGTCCTCGCTCGGCCTGCGCGACGCCGGGCGGCGAAGGGCCAGGGGCCGGGTCGCGAGGAGCGAAAGCCCGGGCGTCATGACCCGCGACCCGCCGCCACCTTCCGCCACGCGACGTACACCGGCACGCCGGCGAGAATGATCCCGAACGTCACCCCGGTGTTCACCGGGTCGGTCACCAGCGCGTTCACCACCATGCCGACTGAAGCGAGCAGGAAGAGGATCGGGACCACCGGATAGCCCCACGTCCGGTAGGGCCGCGGCATCTCGGGACGGGTGCGGCGGAGCACGAAGACGGCGGCCACGGC
>CAYYXP010000096.1:0-1900 GCA_964475685.1 uncultured Gemmatimonadaceae bacterium
GAGCCAGCGGCGCTGTCGGAAGCGAAAGGAACCCTCTTCGGCGGAAATGGTGGTCGCTCCTCTCGACCCTCCTGGGGGGCCGGAGCACTCCAGGCGGCCCCGTTCACCCCTTGGCTGCAGCCGCCGTCCGCGCTCCGCAAACGCCCCGCCTCCGGCATCTGAAGGGGTGCGGGAGCCACAAGCCCCGGGGGCGGTCCGCGTGGAGCCCGGCCTCGATCCGGACACTGCCACTTCCGACGAAGAGCCAAAAAAAACCACCCCTGTCACGGACGCAACTACTTGTGCGCTGCAGCCGGTTTTCCCTAACCTGGTCTCAGGCAGTTTGGATCTTGTCACCGACCAGGCCCAGGAGGCAGCCCATGAACAAGCAACCGAGCAAGGAATGGAGCCTCAGTCTCGAGCTCACCGGCCCGAACCGCCGGCTGCGGGACGTGCCGCTGGCTCCACTGCCTCCGCGAGATGCATTGTCTGTGGACGGCTGGGGACCGTTGTCCGCCCGGGTCCAATGGACGTTGCCGCCGGAGGATGGGAGCGGCCGCGGCCCGGAGCGCCGTTACGTGCAGGCGGTGATCGGGCGCTATCTTTGGCTCCCGGACACTCCGACCGAGACGAGTCGCCATGACCGCCGCTTGGCAAGGGAGCTCTTCAAGCGGCGGGTGCCGCTGAGGGCCGTAGAGGCGGCGCTCCTGATGGCATCGTCCCGGCGCGCGCTGCGGGAACCGTGGCTGGGGCCTCTGCCGCGCATCCGCGCCATGCATTTCTTTCTACCTGTGATCGCGGAGATGTTGGACAACCCGCCGGGAGCAAAGGACATCGACTACTACGACGCTTTGCTGAGGAGGCTTCGTCCCTTGGCTGAGCTGAAGCTGGCCCGGATCCGCCATGAAGACATGTATGGAGGGGAAGACCGATAGATCCATTCAATCGAAGTCCATTGAGGTGAAGTTTGATGGGCCGGGAGAGGGTCGCCGAGAGTTGGCGAGAGCACACGAATGCTCGGCATTCCAGGATGGCGCCCGCTCCCGCTTTCCAAGAGCCCGAACGGTATCTTGAGCGCGCCTTTACAGGCGTCCTCGCATAGACGACGGCGGGTCTGGAAACGAGCCCACCCTTCAGCATCGAATAGGAGGTGATGTGTGCGTTTCGCAGGCATCGATGTAGGCTCGCGTTTCCACGTTGCCGCCATCGTGAATGACGCGGGCGAAGTGCTCGTGAAGCCGACCTCGTTCAACGAGGACGCGACGGGCTACCAGAAACTCTTCAGCATCCTGGGATTGGCCGCGGATATCCTCGTCGTCATGGAGGCGACCGGTCACTACGGGCGAAACCTCTTCGTGACCCTTGCCCACAAGGGCTTTCCCGTCGCCATCATCAATCCCCTGCGGACGCGGCGTTTCGCCGAAGAGGATCTTGCACGCGCGAAGACAGACTCGATCGACGCTCTTGGAATCGCTCGCTTCGGGTCCCAGAAGCGACCCGCCCCCACAACGCTCGCAGATGAGGCCACCAGGGAACTCCGGGAAGTCGTCTCCATGTACGATCGCGTCAGCCAAGACTTGAACGACCACGTCCGTCAGCTCCACCGCATGGTCGACTTGGGCTTTCCCGAATTCACTCGGCACGTGCGCACCCTCGGCAGCCAACGCGCCACCGCCATCCTGAGCGAATACCCCACCGCTGCAGCGTTCGACAAGTCCGTCCTCACGAGCCTCGCCGGGCTTCTCTACGACGGCAAACACACCGTGGGTAATAGCCTGGCCGGAGACCTCGTCGAGGCGGCGAGGGACTCAGTCGGGCGGCATCGGGCATCCCCATACCGCCTCCACGTGCAGTACCTCTGCAAAGACCTGGACGTTGTGCGTGCCAGGCTCGCATCCACCGCGCAGGGCGTGGCGACGGC
>CAYYXP010000097.1:0-2067 GCA_964475685.1 uncultured Gemmatimonadaceae bacterium
GACATTCTCGGAGTCAAGGCGGGGGACACGACGCTCGTCTCGCTGGTCGCTTCGGCTTCCACCGAGCTGTACCCGGCGCTCTCCCCAGACGGACGATGGCTGGCCTACGCCTCCAGTGAATCGGGCGCGATGGAGGTGTACGTCCGGCCTTTCCCCGAAACCTCGACGGCCAAGTGGCAGGTGTCCACCGCGGGCGGCAGCGAGCCGACCTGGGCCAACAGCGGCCGCGAGCTGCTCTACATCAACGGCAAGAGCGATCTGGTGTCGTCCGAGATCCGGCTGGGCGCCGCGTTCTCGGTGGGGGAGCAGCATGTGCTCTTCTCGGTGGCGCCGTTCGTGCGCGCGGGCTCGGTCCCGTCGTACGCCGTGAGCCCGGACGATCGCCGATTCGTCATGGTGCGCGAGGGGGAGGCGTCGCAGCAGAGCGAGCTGGTGCTGGCGGAGAACTGGCTGCAGGAGTTGAGGGCGAAGGCGCCCAAGTAGCGCCGTCACTTCCCCGCCAGGATCTCGAATCCCGCCACGGCAAAGCGCTGATCCAGTGCCAGAGCGCGGCGCACCTTGCGCCGCCGCATGACCTCGAAGCTCACCGCATCGGTAAGACTCAACTCCTGATCGGCGAAGCGGCGCATCCAGCGCTCGATGGCCGCCAGCCGCAGATCGCGGTCGACGTCTATCACCTCGTGGGATGAATCGGCGGCGACGCCATCCAGGAACTTGAGCGCCGCCGCCGGCCCGCGGAGCTCCAGCAGCAGCACGTGCATCTCGGCGATGACCAGCGCCGTCGTCACCAGCGCGCCGCCACCCAGCATCTGCTCGGTGTAGGCAGCGCGGGCCTGCTCATGGGCGGCTTCCTGCCTGCTGATCGCCGCGAGCCAGCCGGAGGTGTCGAGGAAGAGGGTGCCGTTCACGAGGAGCTGTGCTGAAGGGCCAGGAACTCGTCGTGCCGTTCCGCGATTTCCTCGGGCCACTTCTCGCCGGCAGCTTCCTCCAGGTAAGCCAGCATGGGGCCCTTGACCCCCCCGCTCCGAGCCATGGCCGCGAAGCTTCTAATGCCCCGGCGGAGGACTTCCGCGCGGGACAATCCGGTGGCCTTGGCCAGCGAGTCCAGCAGCTTCCGGTCGTCGGGAGCGAGGTAGACCTGGACCGGGTCGCGGACGGCGTCGGGGGAGGATTTAGATCGGGGCATGTAGTGAATGTAGGAGTTTACATTCACAGGGTCAACCTTGGCGCGTACCGCATCCGTGTCTTGCCGAGGGGCGGACCTTCGTCATACTGTGGTCAGCACGTCCCCCGTTCCGGCGGCCTCGACCATGCGCCTTACCCTGCTGGAATCCGACCGGAGCTTCTTCGGCTCCGCCGAGTACGCCACCGTGAGCATCCTGGCGCACGTCGTCGGCGTGTGGCTTGTCGTGTCCGCCTCGACGGGAACATTCCGCCTCCCCACCACCGAGCGCGACGCCCGTGTGCTCTTTCTCCTGCCACCAGACCGGGTGGAGGCATCCGAGCGTGAGACCGATATCCCACTGCCGGGGAGGCCGGGCTCGGGGCTCGACCAGGGGGGCCAACTGCCCGCCGAGGGGGAGGGCCTGCGTCTCGAGGCCACCGCGACCCGGGCCCGTCACCGGGGAGACCGGAGCGGCGCCCGGAGCGACCAGCCCCTCGGCGCGCCTGCCTTCCTGACGGACAGCGTCTACAGCGTGCTCCAGGTGGACCAGATGGTGGAGCGCTACGAGTCGAGCGCCGCCCCGGTGTACCCGCCCGAGCTGAGCGCGCGGGGGACGGAAGGCCAGGTCGAGGCGACATACGTCGTGGACACCACGGGCCGGGTGGATACGACGACGATCGAGGTGATGCAGAGCGACGATCCCCGCTTCACCGAGTCGGTCCGCACCGCGCTGGGCGAGACGCGGTTCCGGCCGGCGAAGCGATCGGGGAAGGCGGTTCGGCAGCTGGTCCAGCAGCGGTTCCGGTTCAAGCTGGCGCAGCCGTAGGGGGTTACCGGCCTGGCGCCGCCGGCTCCATCTCCAGCGTCGATTGATGGACGTAGCCCACCACTTTGCCCTCGAA
>CAYYXP010000098.1:0-4621 GCA_964475685.1 uncultured Gemmatimonadaceae bacterium
AGCATGCCGGTCTTGAGCGCGGCGGGCGGCAGGTCCTCCGCGAGGGCGCTGAGCTGGGCGGCCACCATCGCCTCGGGCACCGCCTCCGCCGCGCGCACGCCGCGGGTGTTCTGCGCCGTGATCGCCACGAGGACCGACGTGCCGAAGACGCCGAATTGCTGGAAGGTCTTGAGGTCGGCCTGGACGCCGGCCCCGCCGCCGGAGTCCGATCCGGCGATGGTGAGCGCGATCCTCATTCCGTGAGTACCTCCGTGGCCCGCTCTCTGCTGACGACGATCCGGGACCTGCACCGCCGCCGCGGTCGCGAGCGCCGCGGGCTCGCGCTGGCGGAAGGGATCCGGCTGGTCGAGGAGGCGGTCGCCGCCCGCGTCCCGGTCCGAGGCGCCGCCATCTCCCCGGCCCTCGAAGGTACTCCCCGGGGGAAGGCGCTCAAGGCTGCGCTGGCAGCCGCGGGGGTCCCCCTGGTCGAGGTTTCGACCGGCGAGCTGGACGAGCTGGCGGACACCGAGCAGCCCCAGGGCGTCGTCGCGATCATCGAACCGCCGGCCTGGGCCCTCGCCGATCTCCCGACAGGACCCGGCTCGGTGATCCTGGTGCTCGATGCGGTGCAGGACCCCGGCAACGTCGGGACGATGCTCCGCACCGCTCTGGGGCTCGGGGCGTCCGGGCTGGTGGCCCTCGCGGGCACCGCGGAGCTGGCCAACCCCAAGGTAGTGAGAGGAAGCATGGGCGCTCTCTTTCGCCTCAGGGCGGTGCACGCCTCGCCGGGAGACTTCCTCGAGTGGGCCCGCGGCGCGGGCGTCCGCCTCTGGGTCGCGTCGGCCCGGGGGGTGCCGCTGGGGCGGGGGGCGCTCGCCGCGCGCGACCGCCGGCCGCCGGTGGCGCTCGTGGTCGGCAACGAGGGCGCCGGGACCAGTCCGGCGATCGAGGCCGCCGCGGAGCGCCGGATCGCCATCCCGCTGGCGCCGGGCGTCGAGTCCCTCAACGTCGCGGTTGCCGCCGGTATCCTCCTGCACGAGGTCCTGCGTGATTGATCTGACAGGCTCGGGAGTTCCAGCGTTCCTCATCGCCTTCGCGGCGCTCTTCGGCGCGGTGGTCGGGAGTTTCCTCAACGTCTGCATTCTGCGTTGGGGGGCGGAACCGAAGCAGTCGGTGGTCAGGCCTTCGTCGCGCTGCCCGCGGTGCGGGCGAGGCATTGCCTGGCAGGAGAACATCCCCGTCGTTTCCTGGCTCCTCCTGCGCGGGCGCTGCCGCGGGTGCGGGCTGCCGATCTCGATACAGTACCCCCTCGTGGAGCTGGGGACGGCCATCATCTGGGCGTGGTTCGCCTGGCGGCTCGGCCTCTCGTGGGCCGCGCTGGGCTCGGCGGCCCTGGCCACGCTCCTCCTCGGCATCGCGCTCACGGACGCCAGGGAATACATCATTCCCCATGAATTCACCTATGGAGGAATGGCGCTCGGAGTGCTGTTCAGCCTCCCCGATGGCCCGGCGGCGCTGGTCGCCTCGCTGCAGGGGATGATCTTCGGGGCGGGCATCCTCTACCTGGTCGGCTCGATCGGCGGCTTTCTCGCGGGCCGCGATGCGATGGGGGGAGGGGACGTGGCCATGATGGCGATGATCGGCGCGTTCCTCGGGTGGGAATCGGTGTGCGTGACGATCTTCCTGGGCTCCTGTATCGGAGTGCTGCTGCACCTCGCCGTCCTCGCGGTGGCCAGACGCCCAGCGACCCCACCGCCCGGGCCCGAGGCGCCGTCCGCCCCGGTCGCGCAGTGGGATGCGGAGTTCAAGACGAAAGAGCAATTGGTGCGGGAGGGATACATCCCGTTCGGCGTGTCGCTCGCGATTGCCGCGGGAATCCTGCTGGTGACCGACGCCCGGTGGCGGATCGTCGACTGGGTTTCCTCCTACGCCACTTTCGTCGGGCTGTAGTGCCGCGCATGGGCCCCGCTTCACTTCTCACCCTCGCCGTCCTCCTCCTCGCAGGCTGCAGGGGCGCGCCGGCTCAAACCTCCGACGATCAGGAGCTTGCCCGGCTGGTGGACAGCCTCCGTGCGCCGGTCGAACAGGCGGCGGGGATGCGGTACAAGACCCCGCCCCGTTCGGCGATGCGGAGCCGGGAGCAGGTGCGCGCCTACCTCGTGAGCAAGCTCGACGAGGAGCTCACGCCCGCGCGGCGCCACGGTCTGGAGAGCGGCTACCGACTGTTCGGCCTGCTGCCCGACACCATTGAGCTCCGCTCGCTCCTGCTCGACATCTACACGGAGCAGGTCGCCGGGTACTACGACCCCGACTCGGCGACCTTCTTCGGAGTCGCGGGCGCCGACCGGTCGCAGCTCCGGCTGGTGCTCGCCCACGAAATGGTCCACGCGCTGCAGGGCCAGTACCTCCCGCTCGATTCGATTCTCAAGGCGACGGCGAACAACGACCGGCTCACCGCCGCCCAGGCGATTCTCGAGGGGCAGGCGACGCTCACCTCGCTGGAGGTGCTCGCGCCGGGCCAGGACGTCTCGAAGGATCCGATGTTCTGGGAGTTGTACCGGGACCAGGTGCAGCAACAGCAGACCACGATGCCGATCTTCGCCCGGGCACCGCTCCTCATCCGGCAGTCGCTGATCTTCCCCTATCTCGACGGCGCGGAATTCATGCACTGGTGGGAGGCGTCCCAGCACGCCGACACCCTTCCCTACGGCCCCCGCATGCCGGTGTCCACCGAACAGATCCTGCATCCGGAGCGGTACGAACACGGTGACGCGCCGGTGCCGCTCACCTTCGCCGAGCCCGGGGGGATCTATGAGGACGCGCTCGGGGAAAACGAGATCCGCGTGCTCATCGCCACGCTCGCCGGCTCCGATGAGGTGCAGACCGTCATGCCGATCGGATGGGGAGGCGACCGTTTCCGCGTCTACGACACGCGCGAAGGGCCGGCGCTCATCTGGTATGCGGTCTGGGACGACGGGCGTTCGCGTGACCGGTTTCTCGGCGGGTCGGGCGCGGCGCTCCGGCGCACCGGGCGGGCGGCGTATCGGGCGGCGCTCGACACCCTGGCGGTCGGTGCCCGGCCGGCGACGCGGTACGTCCTGGCGCCGGCGGGGTGGGAATTGTGGGGGAGGTTACCGGGGGTGAAGTGAGGGCCGTACTCCTATCTCGACAACACATACAGGATTAATCCCACCAGCCCTCCCACCAGCGTCCCGTTGATCCGGACGAACTGAAGATCGCGCCCGATCTGCAGCTCGATGCGGGCCGACGTTTCATCGGGGTCCCACCGGCTCACCGTACTCGCGATGAGCTGGCCCACCTCGTGCCGGTGCTGCTCCACCACCTTCAACACCGCTTCCACGATCCAGCCATCGATCTTCTGCAGCAGCGACTCGTCGTCGAGCGCCGCCTGGGCCAGGGCGCTCAGTCCCCTGGCCAGTCCCCCCGGCGCCCCGTCTCCCGACGCGCCGGCCTGCCGGTCGAGCGCCCGCTTGAGCGCCTCCCACAGCGATGCGCTCAGCTGCCTGCTCGCCGGGCTGTCGAGGAGCTGCCGCTTGACTGCTTCCGCGCGTTCCATGACTTCCGGCGACTCCTGGAGGCGAACGATCCAGTCGAGGAGCAGCTCGTCGAACTGGCGGCGCAGCGGATGAGCGGGATCGTCCACCACCTCACGTAGTGTTTTGCCGATTGCCGTCACCACCTTCTCGTGAACCCGGTTGTCCACGAAGTCGGGAACCCACCACGGGCTCTCCTCCCGGATGCGCTGGCGGATCAGGTCCTCGTTCGCCGTGACCAGCCCCGAGACGCCGCGGACCACCCGATCCAGAAGCTGCTGGTGGCGGTCGTCGATGGTGAGGATCTCGAGCCCCCGGGCGAGCGCGGGCGCGATCGGGCGGCGGCGCACCGGCTCGATGATCGTCCGATCGAGGAAATCGTGCACGTCCTCGTCGCGCATCACGGCGCTGGCGCTCTGGAGCGCGGTGGCGGCATGGCGGGCGACCGCCTGGCCGTTCTCGGGCCGGCTCAGCCATTCCGCGCCCCGGCGGCTCAACCGGGCGGCGCGAAGCTTGGCCCCGAGGATCTCGTGAGAGAGGAAATTGTTCTGCACGAAGTTGCCGAGGCTCCGGCCGATCCGGTCCTTCCGCTGGGGGATGATGGCGGTGTGCGGGATGCGGAGCCCGAGGGGGTAGCGGAAGAGGGCGGTGATGGCAAACCAGTCCGCCACGCCGCCCACCATCGCGGCCTCGGCGGTGGCCCGAACGTAGGCCATCCACGGGTGGGCCGGTTCCAGGAGCCGCGCCACGACGAAGATGGCGGCCATGAGGATGAGGAGGCCGGTGGCGCGCCGCTTCATCTGCTCCAGCCGCACCCGCTTCAGCTCCGCGTCACCGACCGGCGGAATGGGGAGGGGCGGTTCCATTGATGTCATGTGCGAAAGGTAGCGCGGCCCGCTCTGGCCGTCTCCCCGGATGCACGGTATTCTTCAGCGCCCAGTCAATAGAGCCCAGCCAAAGGAACTCGTGGTGACCGTCACCGAAAATCGTTTGCAGGAAGCGCTTGCCGACCGATACCGCATCGAGCGTGAGGTCGGCAGGGGCGGGATGGCGACGGTCTACATAGCGCACGACGTCAAGCACCGCCG
>CAYYXP010000099.1:0-3427 GCA_964475685.1 uncultured Gemmatimonadaceae bacterium
CAGCTCCCGGTAGAGGAAGGCGGCATCGGCTTCGTCAGCCAGATGGTGGAGCCATTCGGGGGGGGCGGTGGTGCGCTCTGTCATGCTGGGAATAGTAACCATTGTCTCAACCTGCACCCACCATCCTGATCGCTCGCCGACCCCCATTTCGGGCCTACTGCGGGGTGCAACGAAGTCCTGCCCTGCCGCATCTTTAGGGGACCATGACCAGGACACTCCTGATGGATTCCTATCTGCTCGCCGACGCCGATTCCGTGGTCGCCCGGGCCCGGACCGGAGACCCCGCCGCCCTCGAGGCCCTCTTCCGGGCGTTCGAGGTGCCGGTCTACAACCTGGCCCGACGGATCTGCCGGACCGCCGAGGATGCGGAGGATGTCCTCCAGGAGACCTTCTTCGAGGTCTTCCGCAGCATCGGTCGCTACCGGGAAGAGGGAAGTCTCTGGGGATGGGTCAGGACCATCGCGGCAAGCAAGGCGCTCATGCGACTGCGCCGGAACAAGTATCGGGAAACCGAAGAGCTGCAGGACGACGTGATGGGACAGCGACGGGAGGACACCCATCTCCGCATGGATCTGGAGGCCGCGCTCGAGCGGCTGTCGGAATCCGCTCGCGCCGTCGTCTGGATGCATGATGTCGAAGGGTACACCCACGAAGAAATTGGCTCGATGATGGGCAAGACTCCCAGCTTCTCCAAATCACAACTGGCGCGGGCCCATGTGCGGCTCCGGCGCTGGCTGGGGGAGGAGGTCGCCTGATGGAACACCTCACACTTGAAAGCCTGCTTGCCCTGCGGGAGCCGGGCGCCGAGCCGGGAGACGCCGCCGCGCGGGAGCATCTGCGGATCTGCTCCGGGTGCCAGGCCGAGTTCGAGCGGCTGCATCAGCGGACGGCCCGGCTCAAGGCGCTTCCCGCACTCCGCCCCGCGAGGGACCACTGGCCCCCGGTGGCCGAACGGGTTCGAAAGGAACGCCGGCGCCGCCGGTCGCGGATCGCGGGGCTCACGGGTCTTGCCCTCGCCGCCTCGGTGGCGCTGGCGTTCGTGGTGTCGGGCCCCGCCGGCGTGTCGGGTGCGGCCACCCGGCAAATCGAGCAGGCCATGGAACGCTCCCGGGCGATCGAGAGCGCGCTCAGCCAGTACAACCCGGAAGGCCGTATGCTCGACGGCCGCACCGCGGGCCTGGCCCAGGGGCTCGAGGATCGCATCGCCCGGTTGGACCGCCAGCTGGAAATGGCCGAGCTGCTCGAGCGCCAGACCCGCGAGCAGCGGCTCCTGAAGCTCTGGCGTGAGAGGGTCGGATTGCTGGACGCCCTCGTGGATGTTCACGTCACCCATGCCAGCAACGTGGGACTCTGAGGACGGAGAAATACCTATGCGCCGTTTCTGGATCGTTGGGGCCGTTTGCGCCGCCGCCGCCTTGCCGCCGCTAGCCGCGTCGGTGCTGGCACAGGATGATGATCGCAACGACGGCTCGGGGATGGTTGTCATTCGTGACGATCGCGGGCCGGACCGGATGATCCGGATCATGATGACCCGGCGTGCGCGCCTGGGCATCAAGGTCAATCTCCAGGCCCGGGAGACCGACTCCCTCGGCGCCTACGTAGACGCCGTCTCGCCCAACGGACCCGCCGCCAGGGCCGGCCTCCGCTCCGGCGACATCATCACCAGGGTGGACGGCAAGTCGGTTCTGGCCGGAGGCGAGCCCGATGACGCGCCCCGCGGCCAGTCACTGTCGGGACTCAAGCTCATCGAGCTGGCTGCCAGGCTCGAGCCGAACGACACCGTCCCAGTCGAGTTCCTGCGGGGGAAGGATCGCAAGACCGTCTCCGTCATCACCGAGGCCGAGCCCGAGATGATGGCGGGCGGAGGGCCGGGCGACCACCGGTTCATCATGCGCGCGCCCGGCCCCGGGGGGCGCGGCGACTTCGAGGAGCGTTTCGAGTTCTCCGGGCCGGGGCACGAGTTCATGGCCCGGGGCCCCCTGGGCGACCTCGAGCTTGCCCCCCTCAACCCCGATCTGGGCAAGTACTTCGGCGCCGAAGACGGGGTGCTCGTGATCAGCGCCCCCAGGGACTCGCTGCTGGGGCTGAAAGGGGGAGATGTCGTGCTGGCGGTGGACGGCCGGAAGCCGGCGGGGCCGTCGCACTTGATGAGGATCTTGCGCAGTTACGATCGGGGGGAAACCTTCAAAATGGACATCCTGCGGAACCGCAAGCGCGCGACGGTCAACGCCCGCCTCGGCGGGCAAGAGTAGGACCCGCGCAACTGAGCCCTGTGCTCCCGAAAAGGGATGTCCCGAGGTAACGCCGATAAATCTCTGGACGCCGGTATAGCCCTAATTCACCATGGGAGGACGCGATGCATTTGCTGGGGACCTTGATCGTCGGGTTGGTGGTTGGCGCGATAGCCAAGCTGCTGATGCCCGGAAAAGATCCTGGCGGGTTCATCATCACGATGGTTCTCGGTGTGGCCGGCGCGCTCCTGGCGGGCTTCCTGGGACGGTCGCTGGGCTGGTACAGCGACCCCGGCGCGGCCCCGGGACTCATCGCATCGGTGATCGGCGCGATGCTCCTGCTCCTGCTGTACCGGATGATTACCGGCCGCCGGCGGGAAATCTTCAAGTAGAGCCGGTAGCGTACTGGACGAGCTTCTTGGCCGCCCGCTCGGGATGGACCAGCCCGGCGAGTTCCACGAACATCGGCACGTCGAGACTCTGCGCTCCGTCGCTCATCGCCTGCGCCGGGTCGGGATGCACCTCGACGATCAGGCCGCAGGCGCCCGCGGCGAGCGCCGCCATGCTGAGCGGCTTGACCAATGATCGCACGCCGGCGGCGTGGCTCGGATCCACCACGACCGGGAGATGGGTGCGCTCCCGCACCAGGGCCACGGCGTTCAAGTCGAGTGTGTGCCGGGTGGCCCGCTCAAAAGTCCGGATGCCGCGCTCGCAGAGCACGACGTTCGGGTTCCCCTCCGCCAGGATGTACTCCGCCGCCATCAGCCACTCCTCGATTGTGGCGCCGGCTCCGCGCTTGAGCAGGATCGGCTTGCCGCTCCTGCTGGCGGCGCGCAGCAGCGTGAAGTTCTGCATGTTCCGCGCGCCGATCTGGAGCATGTCGGCGAAGTGGGAGACGACCGCCACCTCCTCCCAGCTCAGCACCTCGGTCACGACGGGAAGCCCGGTGCGCTCGCGCGCATCGGCCAGGTACCGGAGCCCCTTGACCCCGAGGCCCTGGAAGTCGTACGGCGAGGTGCGCGGCTTGTAGGCGCCGCCGCGGAGCATGTCGCCGCCGGCCGCCGCGATCGCCGCGGCGGTGTCGAGGATCATCGCCTCGCTCTCGACCGAGCACGGGCCGGCGATCAGCACCGGCTCCTCCCCGCCGAACACGACGTGGCGCACCTCCACCCGGGTTCCCTCCGGCATGCGCCGGC
>CAYYXP010000100.1:0-2821 GCA_964475685.1 uncultured Gemmatimonadaceae bacterium
CAGGAGGGGTCATCGGCGCTGCTCTCTCCGGTCGAGTCCATCGAAGCCTGGAAGCGGCGAACCATCCAAGCTACACGAAGAACACCGCGGAAGAGAGTGAGAAGGGAGAGCCCCGGCCTGTGCCGGGGCCTGGTGGTGCGGTCAGGCTTCCGCCGGCAGCGCCGGCGTCACTGCAGCCTCGTCGCGCTCGCCGGTGCGAATGCGGCACACCTGCGCCACGTCGAGCACGAACACCTTTCCATCCCCGACCTCCCCCGTCCTGGCGGCGGAGAGGATGGCCTTGACGGTCACGTCCACGAACGGCTCGGACACGCCGATTTCGAGCCGCACCTTTTCCTGAAGCTCGACTTTGACGGTGGTGCCCCGGTAGGTCTCGACTCGATCGGTCTCCCCGCCATGGCCCAGCACGCGGGAAACGGTGAGGCCCCGAACCTCGGCGCGATACAGCGCCTCGAGCACCTCGTTGAGCCGGTCGGGCCGGATGATGGCGACAATCAGCTTCATGGCGATCCTCTCGGCGTCAACGCGACGCGAGGTGAGGGTGGAGAGCGGCGACCGGCGATGGGGTCGACGCCAGCTCGGGGATGACGAGGATCGATCCCTCACCTGTGGTGTAGGCCTCTTCGCCGTGCTGGCTCACGTCCATCCCGACGCCCTCGGTCTTGCTGCGCAGCGCGGTGACGAGGCCGAGCAGCTTGAGGATGCCGAAGGTCATGGCGCCCGCATACACCAGCGAGGCGGCCACACCGAGCGCCTGGACGCCCAACTGGGCGGCATTGCCGGCAAGCAGGCCGTCGTTGCCCGCCGCATTCCAGGCTTTCTGCGCGAAGACGCCGGTCAGCAGGGCCCCCGTCATGCCGCCAATGCCGTGCCCCGCGAACACGTCGAGCGAATCGTCGAGGCGGGTCCGCGAGCGATAGACGATGGCGAAGTAGCTGGGGAAGGCGGCGATTCCGCCGAGGAGCAGCGCTCCGCTCGGGCTCACGAATCCCGCGGCCGGGGTGATCGCGACGAGGCCGACGACGATGCCGGTGGCGCCGCCGACGGCGGTGGCCCGCCCGGTCCTGAAGTAATCGAGCAGGACCCACACGACCATGGTGGCCATGGGCGCGAGGAAGGTGTTGGTGAAGGCCAGCGCGGCGAGCTCGTTGGCCGCCAGCGCGCTGCCGCCGTTGAACCCGAACCAGCCGAACCAGAGCAGGCCGGCCCCGAGGAGCACAAAGGGCACGTTGTGGGGGAGAATCGCTTGCCGGCCGTAGTCCTTCCGGGCGCCGAGCACGAGGGCCGCAACCAGCGCCGAGATGCCGGCGTTGATGTGGACCACGGTGCCCCCCGCGAAATCGAGCACGCCCCGGGTCATCAGCCAGCCACCGCCCCAGACCCAGTGCGCGACCGGGGCATAGACCAGCAGCGTCCAGAGGACGATGAAGGCCACGTAGGGCCCGAACCGCATGCGCTCGACCACGGCGCCAGAGATGAGCGCCGCGGTGATGATGGCGAAGGTCCCCTGGTACGCGAGGAAGAGGACGTGGGGAATGGTTCCCTTCGCCTCGGTGCCTACTCCGTTCAGGAGGGCGTTGGCCACGCCGCCGATGATCGCGTTCCCCTCGCTGAATGCGAGGCTATACGCCAGCACGGCCCAGACGATGCCGACGACCCCGAGCGCCACGAAGCTCATCATCATGGTATTGAGGGAGTTCTTCGAGCGCACGAGCCCGCCGTAGAAGAAGGCCAGCGCGGGGGTCATGAGCAGCACGAGGGCGGTGGAGACCAGCATCCAGGCGGTGTCCGCCGGCACGACTGCCGCCGGCGCGGCGTCCTGGAGCGACGCGAGGAGGGCGAGTTGCGTCACGTAGGGATCCTCAGGGAGCGGGGTTCGCGGCCGCCAGAAGGGTGCTGCGGCCAACCGGAGTCTACCGAAGCCGGCGCCGGCCCGCAAGTCACCTGCTCAATATTGTCTGCAGTTTTTGCATGAACTAGGGAACATGGCCCCACAATCATGCTGTGCTATGACAGATTGATCTCCTTCCCGTGCTGATCGTGCTCACTTTGACTAACGCTTGGGGCGCTCCAACTGACGACCTCAGCCGGTGCCGGGCCGGAACCTGGCGATGGCGCGGGAAAGATCGGTGGCGGCGGCGCCGAGAGCGGGCAGCTCTTCGTGACGAGTGCTCATGGCTCCCGACTGGAGATCGGCCGCCAGGCCCGCGCAGATCTCGGTGGCCCTCCGTAACCGGAAGCTCCCCTGGAAGGCGCGGAAGTCGTCCGCGCTGCCCGCGGCAAGCAGGCCCCAGAGGCGCAGCCGGAGGTCGTCCACCGAGCTCTTGAACTCGGCGAGCCCTCCGCTCGGGACCTCGCCCCGGGCCATGCGCCTCTCGATGGCTTGCAGTGCCTCGTGGAGGGTGGTGACGTCCTCGGCGAAGCTTGGCTCTCCCATCGCTCCCTCCTGAATGATCGGCCGGCTGGCCGGATAGGAATCCTCGTGGTAGGTGACGAGCGCGCGCCAGTGGGCCTCTCCTGCCCGCTCAACGGAGGCACGCACGTCCGCCCGCGTCAGCACCATTCCTCTGGGGCTACCGCTGCACCAATATGACACCGAGAATCACGAGCCCGGTGCCGTGAGGCGTGACAGACTGATCGGGTGCTCGGAGAAACCGACGAGCCCGTAGTGGTCGAGCGCCACCGAGGCCGCCATCTGCCCGGCCACCACCGCCGCCGTGAGCACCGCCGCTCCCAACCTGGGCGCGAGAACGACCGCGGCGACGATGTAGGCGGCGCCGAGAAGTCCGCCGGTCCAATGCCACCAGTCGGAGCGTGCCCA
>CAYYXP010000101.1:0-35362 GCA_964475685.1 uncultured Gemmatimonadaceae bacterium
AACACCTCGATGAAGGTGTGGCCGATCCGGCGGCGCTTTTCCTCGGGATCACTGATGCCGGCGAGGCGGTCCAGAAACGCGTCCGAGGCGTCAACCACGCGCAGGTCGATTCCGAGGTGGCGCCGGAAGGTGGCCTCGACCTGGTCCCGCTCGTGCAGACGGAGGAGGCCGTGATCCACGAAGATGCAGGTCAGCCGGTCACCGACGGCGCGGTGCACCAGCACGGCGGCCACCGAGGAGTCGACCCCTCCCGAGAGCCCGCAGATGACCCGCCCCTCCGGGCCCACGACTTCCTTGACGCGCTCCACCTCGGTCTCGACGAAATGCACCGGCGTCCAATCCGGCGCGCAGCCACACACCCCGAAGAGAAAGTTGCTGATGATCTCCCGGCCGCGCGGGGTATGCGCCACCTCGGGGTGGAACTGCACGCCGAAGAGCGGCTGCTCGCGATGCTCGAACGCCGCGATTGGTGAATTCTCGCTGGCGGCGGTGACCTCGTACCCCGGGGGCGGAACGTCGACGTGATCGCCGTGACTCATCCAGACGGGGGTTTCCTCTCCCCGGCCGAACCCCTCGAACAGGCGCCCCCCCTTGATGGTCACGTTGGCGCGCCCGTACTCGCGGCGCGACGCCGGGATCACCCGACCCCCGCTCAGGTGGGCCAGGAGCTGCATGCCGTAGCAGAGCCCGAGCACCGGGATGCCCAGCGCCAGGAGCGCGGGATCCGCGGTCGGGACGCTCTCGCCGTACACGGAATTGGGACCGCCCGAGAGAATGATGCCCCGGGGCTTCCAGGTCCGGATCCATTCGACGGTGCGGGAGGGGGGGTGGATCTCGCAGTAGACGTGCGCCTCGCGCACCCGCCTCGCGATGAGTTGGGTGTACTGGGAGCCGAAGTCGATGATCAGGATTCCATCATGATGCTGAGGCACTGGCTGTCTCACGGCGACGGCCTCTCGGTTGAATAGAGATCCTCAACCTTTTCGCGCGGGCGCGCGACCCACCAGGAGCCGCCGTCCACGACCACCTCGGCGGGCCTGGGACGGGAATTGTAGTTCGAGGCCATGACGAAGCCGTAGGCACCGGCACCGAGGACCGCCAGCCGCTCACCGGGAAGGGCGCCGGGCAGCTCGCGATCGAGCGCGAGGAAGTCGCCCGTCTCGCAGACCGGGCCGACCACGTCCACCATCACCGGAGCGCGTCCCTGCTCCTCCAGCTCCACGATCTCGTGATAGGCCTGGTAATGGCTCGGCCTGACCAGGTCGTTCATCCCTGCGTCCACCACGATGAACTCCTTGCCACCCGAATGTTTCCGGTAGAGCACTTCGGTGATGAGGACTCCGGCGCTGCCGACCAGGAATCGGCCCGGCTCGAGGTAGACGGTGCTCTGGCTGGACGCCAGCGGCGGCACCACCGCCGCCGCAAAGCGCGTGAGGTCCATCGCCGGCTCCTCGCCATACCGGATGCCGAGGCCGCCGCCGATGTCGAGAACCCGGATGCTTCCGGTGCCGCCGCCCCGGAGCCGGCCGGCGAGCTCGAGGAGACAGGCGATGCCCTGCTCGAAGGGAGCGGTGTCCGCCAGCTGGCTGCCGAGGTGCATCGCGAGCGCGGTGAGCTCGAGCAGGGGATGCGAGGCGATGAACGACGCCGCGGCGGCAACCTGGTCGATCGGCACCCCGAACTTGATGCCGCTCTTGCCGGTCGAGATGTAGGGATGGGTCTCGGTGGTGACGTCGGGATTCACCCTGATCCCGACCGAGACCGCCCGCCGCTCTTCTTCGGCCACACGGGCCAGGCGGTCGAGCTCCCCGCGCGACTCGATGTTGAGGTGGCCGAGTCCGGCCCGGACGGCGAGGCGGAGCTCATCGGTAGACTTCCCGACGCCGCTGAACACGATGTGAGAGGGGTCGAACCCGGCGGCGAGGGCCCTGGCCAGCTCTCCCCCCGAGACGATGTCGGCCCCGGCGCCGAGCTCGCGAACGATGCGGAGGATGGCGAGGGTGCTGTTGGCCTTGACCGCGTAGCAGATGCGGTGGGGCACGCCGGCCAGCGCTCGGTCGAGGGCACGATACCGCTGGCGGATGGCGTCCACGTTGTAGACGTACACCGGGGTGCCGACCCGCTCGGCGATCTCGGAGAGAGTGACGCCCCCGAGCCGGAGAGTCCGGCCATCGCGGGAGAGCCCGGCGTCGGCGAGCAATCCCTCTCGGGCGCCGGTCAGTAGGCCTTGGCCCACAGCGCCTCGGCAACGCTCGGCCGCCCGCACCACATGCAGGTCGCCGGAGGCACGGGCGAGCGGAATTCCTTGTCCGGCAGCACCCGGATCGTCGCCTTGGTCTGTTCCTTGATCTCCACCTCACACTCCGCCCGCCCGCAGAACCCCGAGTACACGAACCCGCCGTCGGCCTCGATGTGGGCCACAAACTGCTCTCGGGTGGCGCCACGGATGCTGGCGGCCTCGCGGCGGGAGCGGGCGGTCTCCAGCAGGTCGGCCTGCATCCGGTCCATGATGCTCCGGAGCCGGGGCGCGATGTCGGCCATCGGGAGCGGTTCCTTCTTTCCCCCTGTCCGCCGGGCGAGCATCACCGACCCGGCAGCCACGTCCCGGGGCCCGACCTCGAGCCGGAGCGGGACCCCCCGCCCCTCCCATTCGTAGTACTTGGCGCCGGGCTTCATACCGTCCCTCGCGTCGAGATGCACCCTGATCCCGCCCGCGGCGATCTCCTGCCGAAGCCTCTCGGCGGCCGCAGCGACGGACGCCCGCTCCTCGTCGGTGCGGTAGATGGGGACGATCACCACCTGGTACTGGGCCAGGCGGGGCGGGCAGACCAGCCCGGCGTCGTCGCCGTGAGTCATGATGAGTGCGCCGACCAGCCGGGTGGACACGCCCCACGAGGTGTTCCAGACGTGCTCCAGCCCGCCGGCCGCGGTCGGGAAGGTGACCTCGAAGGCCCGCGCGAAGTTCTGGCCCAGGTTGTGGCTGGTCCCGGCCTGCAGCGCCTTGTTGTCCTGCATGAGCGCTTCGCACGAGTAGGTCCGGAGCGCGCCCGCGAAGCGCTCGCTGTCGGTCTTCCGGCCGGTGACCACCGGCATTGCCATCCACTCTTCCATGAACGTGCGATAGACCCCGAGCATCCGCTGGGTCTCTTCCTCTGCCTCCGCCTCGGTGGCGTGCGCGGTGTGGCCCTCCTGCCAGAGAAACTCGGTGGTGCGCAGAAAGAGCCGCGTGCGCATCTCCCACCGGACCACGTTGGCCCACTGGTTGATGAGGAGCGGCAGGTCGCGATAGCTCTGGATCCACTTGGCGTACATCGCGTAGATGATCGTCTCGGAGGTGGGCCGGATGACGAGCGGCTCCTCCAGCTCCTTGCCCCCACCGTGGGTGACGACGGCGGTTTCCGGCGCGAAGCCCTTCACGTGTTCCGCCTCGCGCGCGAGACAGCTTTGCGGGATGAACAGCGGGAAGTAGGCGTTCTGGTGTCCGGTGTCCTTGAACATCTGGTCGAGGGCCCGCTGCATCTGCTCCCAGATGGCGTAGCCGTTCGGCCGGATGACCATGCACCCGCGCACCGGGCTGTAGTCGGCCAGCTCGGCACGGGCGATCAACTCGTTGTACCAGGCGCTGAAGTCGGTGGCCCGGGGGGTGAGCGCCTTCACATCCGCCATCACATCTCCTTGGAAACGTGGCCGACAGCCAGTAGCCCGACCACCTGGTCCCGGGGCACGGCCCGCTGGGTCTTCCCCTCGAGATCCTTGAGCACCACCTCGCCATTCGCGCGCTCGTCAGGGCCGATCAGAACCGCCCACCGCGCCTGACGGGCACTGGCGAGAGTGAGCTGCTTCCCGACCGCCTGGACGCCGAGTGAGTACTCGGCCCGCACGCCGGCATCGCGCAGCTCGTGCGCAAGATGGAGAACATGCGGCAGGTCATCCGGGGTCACGCCCGCGACAAAGACATCGATCGAGGCGGCCTCTGCGGGCACCACGCCCCGGGCGCGGAGCAGCTCGCCGAGGACGACGTCTCCCATCCCGAACCCGACCGCAGGCAGGTCCACCCCGCCGAGTGCCTCGAGGAGGTTGTCGTAGCGGCCGCCGCCGCAGATTGCCCGCAGCGACTTTCCCGAGTCGAAGAGCTCGAAGACGGATCCGGTGTAGTAGGCCAGTCCCCGCACGATCGTGAGATCGAGATCGACGAAATCCCCAAGCCCCATGGCGCCGAGTGCGTCGAGCATCGCCTGGAGGGGCCCGGCGGCCGGCGCGGCGTCGGGAAATTCCCGCATGACGTCGTCGAGCTCCCTCATGTCCTTGAGCGATTCGATGCGGCCGATCGCCCGGTCGGCGACGCCCGCGTCGGCCAGGGCCTTCCTCCGGCCGGCGTATTCCGACCGGCCAAGCTTGTCGAGCGCGTGATGGGCGAGCGATTGCGCCTCGCCATCGAGCCCGAGCGAGGTGAGGATGCCGCCGAGCAGCCGGCGATCCGACAGCCGAACGCGCACGTCGGCCGGCCCCAGTCCGAAGGCCCGCATCACATCGAGCGCCAGCGCCACGATCTCGGCATCGCCGAGCGGGCCGGCCTCGCCGATCAGGTCGCAGTTGAGCTGGAAATGCTCTCGAAGGCGCCCCCGCTGCTGCCGCTCGTAGCGGAAGAGTTGGGGGATCGAGAACCACCGGATGGGCTTCTTCGAGTCCTTCGCGTGCCGGGTCACCATCCTGGCCAGAGTCGGCGTCATCTCCGGGCGCAGCGCCACGCGGCGCTTCCCCTTGTCCTCGAACTCGTAGAGCTGCCCCACGATCTCATCCCCGCTCTTCGACGTGTACAGCTCCAGCGGCTCCAGCGGCGGGCCGTCGTACTCCTCGAAGCCGTACCGCGCGGCAACGGTCCGCCACGTTCGGAAGATGTGGGAGCGCAGCGCGAGATCGGCGGGATAGAAGTCGCGAAAGCCCGGCAGAGCCTGGGTTTGCATGGGGGGAAAATAAGGGGACAGGTGCCTGCTGGCCATTAGCCGCCGGCAGTTGCCTCCATGCCCAACGCCGTCATCACGTCCCCCACCGTGTGAAACGAGCCGGTCACCAGCACCGTGGCAGCGTCCTTCTCAACCGCCTCCAGCGCATCCCGGAAATCGGGGATGAGACTCCAGGTCGATCGAGCCGGCGGCCGCCCGCGATCCCGCAGCCACCGGCGCAGCCATCGGGCGTCCCAGCCCCGGCCGGCGGCCGTCGGCGCCACCGTGAGCACGCCGCGGTCGATCACCCGGTCGAGTTCCACCAGCATTTCCGGCCACTCCTTGTCTCCCAGGATCGAGACGAGGGCGTGCAACGGCCTCGGGGGCCGGATCGCCTCGACAGCCGCGACCAGTGCGCGTATCCCGTCGGGATTGTGCGCCACGTCGAACAGCCACTTGCCCCGCCGGTCGAGCCGGCCGGCGATTCTCGCGTGCGCGAAGGCACTCTCCACCGCCTGGGCGCATGGGCGGTACGGCTCCGGCAAGGCCATGAGCACTCCATGGGCGACGCCCGCGTTCCGCCGCTGGTGCGGGCCGAGCAGGGCGAGCGGGCCGGGCCATTCGTACGCCGCCGGCATCACCCGAATGTCGGTCCGGCCGGCCGGGTCGATTCGCTCGACCGCCTTCCTCGCCTCGCGCCGCAGGACCTCCACCAGCGCGGGGTCACGCTCACCGACGACGAACGGCACTCCAGGCTTCGCGATCCCGGCCTTCTCGCGGGCGATGAGCTCCAGCGTCTCGCCAAGGTACTTCATGTGGTCGCGCTCGATCTTGGTCACGGCGCTGACCAGCGGGTGGATGACGTTGGTGCTGTCGAGCCGCCCGCCGAGCCCCACCTCCACGACGGCGATTTCGACGCCCCGCGCCACAAAGTCGGCGAACGCGATCGTCGTGCTGGCCTCGAAAAACGTCGCCTTGTGCTCGAGGATGGATTCCCTCAGCTGGGTGGTCCACATCGCCAGCGCCTCCGGGGATATCGGCACGCCGTTCACCCGGATCCGCTCCCGGAACGAGACCAGGTGGGGCGAGGTGTAGAGGCCGACGCGCCACCCCGCCTCCCCGAGCGCAGCCGCCACGAGGGTCGAGACGCTCCCCTTGCCGTTGGTGCCTCCGACGTGGACGGCGGGCACTACCTCGTGTGGATTCCCCACCGCCTCGAGGAGTCGGCGGGTCGTCTCCAGCCCGAACTTGATCGTGGTGGTCCGGGGAAAGAGGAAGGCGAGAGCGTCGTCGTAGGTCAGGGTCATCCGTCGTAGCCTCAACGAAACGCCCCACCCAAGCACGCCGTGGGTGGGGCGCCGAACGCGGGAAGGAGCCTGCGGTCAGCTCTGCTCGGCCAGCTCCACGTGGGGCCGCCGCCCCTGCATGTGCCGCAGGAGCCGAGCGGTGGTGTCGCGGAGCGAGGCCCGCGGAACCACGTCGTCTATCTGTCCGTGCTCCAGGAGGAACTCCGCCGTCTGGAAACCCTCCGGCAGATCCTGACCGATCGTCTGCTTGATGACACGCTGCCCCGCGAACCCGATCACCGCGCCCGGCTCGGCCAGGATCACGTCGCCCTGCATGGCGAATGACGCCGACACGCCACCGGTGGTCGGATCGGTGAGAATCGAGATGTAGGGAATGGAGTCGCGGTGGAGTCGGGCGATGGCGGCGGAGGTCTTGGCCAGCTGCATCAGGGAGAGAACGCCTTCCTGCATCCGGGCGCCCCCGGAAGTGGAGACGAGGACGAGAGGGATCTTCTTTTCGTGGGAGCGCCGCGCCAGCCGCGCGATCTTCTCGCCCACCACCGACCCCATCGACCCTCCCATGAACCCGAAATTCATCACTCCGAGATTGTACGGCTGCCCGTCGAGCTTGGCCGTCCCGGTCAGGATCGCATCGCCGTCTCCACCCTTCTTGCGCGCGGCGACGAGGCGATCCGCGTAGTTCTCGAAATCGAGGGGGTCAACCGAACGAAGGTTTCCGTACAGCTCCCGCCAGGTGCCCTGGTCGGTGAGAATCTCGATGTATTCCTCGGCGCTGATCCGCCGGTGGCGGCCGCACTCCGGACAGACGCTGAGCGCCTTCTCGAACTTCTCCCGTATGTCGATGTGGCCGCAGCCGTCGCACTTCTCCCACGCGTCAGGCGGGATCTCCAGCCGTTCGCGCTGCGATTTGCGGGGCTTCCGTTCCTTCTTAAACCATGCCATCACGGCCATAGGATATGGGTATCGCCAGGAGCGGGAAGCCGGAGCACAGGGACCCTGCAATTTCGGGCATTGCCTCGCCCGGCGCTAGACCCATGTCATTAACTCATTGCCACACATCGGGATAGCCAGACTGCCTGGAGTCCCAGGCAACCCGGAGAGCAAGCCCGAGGCAGATCGAGCAGATGATGAAGAACGACCCTCCGTAGGAGAAGAACGGCAGCGGAATCCCGGTGATCGGCATCAGGTTCACCGTCATCCCCACGTTTTCGAAGACGTGGGTGAAGAAGAGACCGAGGATGCCGAAGGTGACGAGGCTGCTGAAGGGGTCGGTGGCGCGCCGGGCGATCCGGAGCAGCACCAGGAAGAGTACGAGAAAGAGGGACAGCCCCAACATTACCCCCACGAACCCGAGCTCCTCTCCCACGATGGGAAAGACGAAGTCGGTGTGTTGTTCGGGAAGGAAGGCGAGTCGCTTCTGGGGGCCCTCGGTGTACCCTGTGCCGAACCATCCGCCCGACCCAATGGCCACACGCGACTGGATCGCGTGGTAGCCGGCCGCGCGGGGATCGGCCTCGGGATTGAGAAAGGTCAGAAGCCGATTCTGCTGATACGGGGCCAGCCTCCGCCATAGCGGCAGCGCAATCGTCCCCATCGCCACGTTCAGGAACCAGATCAGGAGCGAATCGTAGATGTAGGGCCGCCAGAGGACGAGAAGGGCCGTGATCGCCACCAGCCAGGCGCCCCATGCCCAATTGTTGAAGGCCAGGAGCAGGCTCAACCCAGGCGACGCGACCAGGAAGAGAAGCCGGGGGGAGACCCCCGCCCAGAACAGCATGGCGAACGAGATGCCGATGAACACGATGGCGCTGCCGAGATCGGGCTGCTTGAGGACCAGGAGGAACGGGACGCCGACGATGGCGACCGGGATCACCAGGTCTCTCAGCGACCGGGCGGGTTCCTTCCTGCTGGACAGGTAGCGGGCGAGCATGAGCACCGTGGCCACCTTCGCCAACTCGGAGGGCTGGCCGATCTGGTGCCCGCCGATGGAGAGCCAGCTGTGGCTGCCTTGGGCGGTACCCGCTCCCGTGCCCACCACGAGCACGATTCCGAGGAGGGCGATGCTCACGCCGTAGAAGGCAGGAGCGATCCACTCCAGCAGGCGGGGCGAGACGTGGAACACCATCCACGCGGCGACGATACCGATGCCGAACCAGAGGAACTGACGGTACCAGACCCCCTCGGCGCGGGTGGGAACGTCGGTCTGCCCGGCCGAATAGAGGGTGAGCAGGCCGAAGAACATCAGGCAGGCGGCGACGATGACCAGCTGCCGGTCGAGTGCGGTCGGTCTCACTGCCGCTCACCCTGGCGAAGCGACTCCGCCGCGGCCTTCGCCGCGGCGGAATCGGGATCCAGCTCGACCGGTCGCGGCGCGCTGTCCTGCACGTCCGCCGCTGCGTCCACCAGGGTCTTCACCTTGACGGCGCCGGCGGCGTCAGGCCCGAGGATGTACCGACGGAGGGAGTGCACCACGTAGGGCGCGGCCACGGTGCCGTGCTCCGCGAACTCCATGATGGCCCCGACGACCAGCTCCGGTTTCTCGGCCGGCGCGAATCCGATGAACCAGCCGTGGTCCTTGCCGTGGGAGTTCTGCGCGGTGCCCGTCTTGCCCGCCACGGCGAGATCGGTTCGCCGGTTCGCGGAGGCGGTCCCCCGCTCCACGACGGCGATCAGCGCACGCCGGAGCCCGTCCAGCTGCTCGCGGCTCAGTCCCAGCTGCCTCGGCTTGGCCGCCGCGGGGCGGACCAGGTAGGGAGACGCCGCGTTGCCCGTGCCCGCCAGCCCTTCGTAGAACTGCATCATGTTGATGAGGGTCTGGGTGTTCTCCCCCTGGCCGATCGAGAAATTGAGCGTCGTCGCCGGAGCGCTCCAGTTCCGGGCACCATAGAGCCGGTCGAAGTATGCCGTTGAGGAGGGATAGATCGGGTCGATCTCGTTCTCGAGGTCGATCCCGCTCTTGTCCTTGAAGCCCATCCCCACGCCATCCTGGATGATGGCGTTGAGCCCCAGCCGGAGCCCGAGCTGGTAGAAGTAGACGTCGCAGCTCGCCGCCACCGCCCCCACCAGGTCGAGCGAGCCGTGTCCCTCCTTCTTCCAGCAGCGAAACACACGGTTCCCCAGCCTCATGCCCCCCCGGCACGGTTGCGGCATGTGGGTGTCGAGGCCGATGAGCCCGCGTTTCAGCGCCATCGCCGAGATCGCCAGCTTGAACGGCGAAGCCGGCGGATAGCGCGCCTGGATCACCCGGTTCAGCAGCGGCCGGGCCTCATCGGTGTTGAGGGCGCGCCACTCCCGACTCGAGATGCCGCCGACGAAATCGTTGGGATCGTAGGAGGGCGAGGAATACAGGGCACGGATCTCGCCGGTCGGCGTCATCGCGACCATTGCCCCTCGCACGCCCAGGGGCCAGATGCTGTCGATGAAGCGCTGGAGGTCGAGATCGATCGTCGTGGCAATCGGTTTGCCGGGCGTCGGAAGGAGCGAGGTGGCCCCCGCCTCCTCGCGAACCAGGCGGCCGCGCGCATTGACCTCGATGTAGCGGACCCCCTCGACCCCCCTCAACGTGTCGTCATATTCCCGCTCCAGGCCGGCCTTCCCCACCAGCGAGCCCAACCCAGCGCCCGGGTATCGGTTGCCCGCGAGATCCTGCTCCGTCACCTCCGACACGTAACCGACGAGGTGGGCCACCGCCTTGCCCGCGGGATAGACGCGCTTGGGCTCCGCCTGGATGACGAGCCCCGGCAGGACGAAGCGATGCTCCTCGAGACGGGCGACGGTCCGGAAGTCGGCGTCGCCGAAAACGATCGCAGGCTGGTAGCGCGCCTGGGCGAAGCGCCTCACGATCTCCTCGACCTGGCTGGTGTCGAACGGGACGAAGCGCTCGATGCGGGCGAGGACCGCTCGGAGCGAGTCCGCAGAAGGCGCCAGCAGCTTGACGGAATAGCCGGGGACATTCTCGGCGATGATCTCGCCCTTGCGGTCGAGAATGGCGCCGCGCGGCGGCGTCACCGAGATGGGGCGGAGACGGTTGGTCTCGGCCTTGAGCTGGAACTTCTCGTGCTGGAGCACCTGCGTCCGGAAGAACGCTCCGGCCAGCACCACGAAAGTCAGAACCAGGACCCACTGGGCCGCGTCGGCGCGCTCCCGGAGCCGGTAGGAATCGAAGCTGTTCACGCGTCGAGCCTGACCGAGAACCACTGGCGAGAGGCGAGCAGCACGAGCAACGCGAACGCCGCCGTGGCGACCGCCTGGAGCGGGCCATAGATCGCGAGCTCCGCGAGTATGGGCCGGTCGCCCGCCCCGCTCAGGAGCAGGGTGAGCAGGTCGCGGACCCACAACCCGGCTCCCACGAAGGCGGCATTCACCAGGAGATTGTCGGCGAAGAACACCGCCCGCCCCCACGAGGCGCCGTAGGCCACCACGGTATTGGCCAGCATCCCGGCTCCGAACCGCGCCGGGGTGAGCGCGTCTCCAGCCAGCCCCACCAGGAAGCCGGCCAGCGCGGCGATCCCGGGGCTGCTCCGGAGCGCCAGGAGCATCAGGCCGAGAAAGAGAAAGTCGGGGCTGACCCGCGGGCCCCAGAGACGGGGGCGCACGTAGAACTGCAGCAGGAGCATCAGGGACAACACGAGCACCACCTGAAAGCGGCCTGCGCGGGCCGGCATCATCTCGTGGGGTCTCCCCGCAGCGAATCGAGCCGCTGCGCCTCGAGCAGTGAGTCGCTGGGAAAGGCCGCCGCGAGGTCAGTCGACGGCGGAGCCTCGAGGATGAGCACGTGCCCGACGGAGCCCGGGTTGGCGGCGGGAAGGAGCCGGTAGACGCGTTCCCATCCCGCCTGTTCCCGCACGAGGCCGGTGACGGTCCCCACCGGGATTCCCTTCGGGTAGACCCCGCCAAGGCCGGAGGACAGGACCAGCGACCCGGAAGGCACCGAGTCCCGGTAGGGCACGCCTCGGAACTCGAGCGCCCCTTCGCCGGCGGCGGCCGACAGCGACGGCGCCACCACGCCGGCGGCATTGCCGCTCACAGTGAACGCGCTCACGCGGAACTCCGGGTGGGCCCAGGTCATGGCAATGCTGGTGCGCTCGGCGGTGCTGAGCACGACCCCGATGAGCCCTTCCGGCGACACGACCGGATCGAACGGCGACACGCCCTGGCTCGAGCCGGCGCTCAGGAGAAGGGTCCGCCCGTCGGTGGCAGTGGACTGGTGGAGGACTTCGGCGGCGACGTAGGAGCTCGAGAGCCGGCGCCTCAGCGAGAGAAGCTGCCGGAGGCGCTCATTCTCGGCGAGGAGTGACGGCAGTCCCTGGGCGAGGTAGGCCGAGGAATCCCGCTGCGCCGTGACTTCGCGAAAGCGGCCCCGGCTGGTCCGGCCTTCCTCGGCGTGGACCTGGAGCCAGACGAGAGGAGCAAGCACGGTCTCGCGGAGGGTGTCGGCGACGCCGAGCCCCACCCGGGTGGGGGCGACGAGCGCCACCACCGACAGCCCGACGCAGACGAAGAACAGGACGGTGTCGCGGCGCGTGTAGGAACGATCCGACGCGCTGGCCATGGTCAGACCGAAAGGACGCTGCGGTATTTCTCGTAGTCGTCGAGAATGCGGCCGGTGCCCCGCACGACGCACGTGAGCGGGTCTTCGTCCACGTGGATCGGCAGTCCGGTTTCCTGCGCGAGGAGGACGTCCAGGCCGCGGATGAGGGCGCCCCCGCCCGTCATGACGATCCCGCGATCGACGATGTCGCTCGCGAGCTCCGGGGGAGTGATCTCCAGCGCGCGCCGCACCGCGTCGATGATCTGCTGGATCGGTTCCTGGATCGCCTCGCGGATTTCCGAGGAGTGCACCCGGACCGTCTTGGGGATGCCGGAGACGAGGTCGCGCCCCTTGACCTCCATCTCCCGCTCGTCGCCGGTCGGTGCGGCCGAGCCGATCTTGATCTTGATGGTTTCGGCGGTGGGCTCGCCGACGAGGAGGTTGTAGTTCTTGCGCATGAACTGGACGATGGCCTGGTCCATCTCGTCGCCGCCGGTGCGGATGGAGGTGTCCGACACGATGCCGGAGAGGGCGATGACCGCGATTTCCGTGGTGCCGCCGCCGATGTCGATGACCATGTTGCCGGTGGGCGTCTCGACCGGCAATCCGACGCCGATCGCGGCCGCCATCGGCTCGGCGACCATCAGCACCTGCTTGGCCCCGGCAGTCTCGGCCGAGTCGCGTACCGCCCGGCGCTCGACTTCGGTGATGCCCGAGGGCTCGCACACGATCACCTTCGGCTTGACCCGGAAGACATGCTTGTCGATGATGGTCTTGAGGAAGTACCGCAGCATCTTCTCGGTGACGTCGAAGTCGGCGATGACGCCGTCCTTCAGCGGCCGGACGGCGAGGATGCCCTCCGGCGTGCGCCCGAGCATGCGCTTGGCCTCGAGACCGATCCCCTTGATCTTGCCCGTGGCCTTCTCGATGGCCACCACCGAGGGCTCGTTGAGCACGATCCCTTCGCCCTTCACGTAGATCAGCGTGTTAGCCGTGCCCAGGTCTACCGCGATTTCGTTCGCGGGAAGCCAGGACATCAGTTTCAGTGCCGGAAATTTCATCGGGTGACCGTGCTGCGCATGGGTCGCAAGGTAAATGGGGGCCGAGGTAGGGGGAAGCCGCTACCGACCGGTGCTTCCGAAGCTTCCGGTGCCGCGCGCCGTCTCGGGCAGGCGATCCACCGGCCTGAAAGTGACCCTTTCGACTCGGGCGATGATCATCTGCGCGATGCGCATCCCGCGGGTGATCTCGAACGGCTCGGTGCCGAGATTCACCATCGGAATCATGAGTTCGCCCCGATAATCGCTGTCGATCGTCGCCGGCGTGTTCGGCAGCGTGATCCCGTGCCGCAGCGCCAGGCCGGAGCGGGGGCGGATCTGGCACTCGAACCCCTCGGGGACGGCGATGGCGATCCCGGTGCGGAAGAGCTTGCGCTCGAAGGGAGCGAGCACCCCGTCCTCGGCACTGACCACGTCGTAGCCGGCGGCCCCGGGAGTGGCCTGGCTCGGGAGCGGCAGGCCCTCGGCATGGGGCAGCCGGGCCACCAGGACGTCGATCACGCGCCGGGGCCGCTCAGAGGACGGTGGCGACGTCTACGAGGGGAAGCCGGAACGCCTCGGCCACTCCCGGATACACCACCTTCCCCTCCACCACGTTGAGCCCCAGGCGCAACGCCGGATCCGACTTGCACGCGCCACGCCAGCCGTGGCGGGCAAGCCTAAGTGCGTACGGCAGCGTCGCATTGGTGAGTGCGAGGGTGGAGGTCCGGGGCACGCCGCCGGGCATATTCGCCACCGCGTAGTGCAGAATGCCGTCAACGAAGTAGGTGGGGTTCTCGTGGGTCGTCGGCCTGATGGTCTCGACGCAGCCGCCCTGGTCCACGGCCACATCCACGATGACCGACCCCGGCTTCATCACCTTGAGGTCCGCCCGCTTCACCAGGTGGGGCGCCTTGGCCCCCGGGAGGAGGACCGCGCCGATCACGAGATCGGCCCGGCGGATGGCATCGAGGATGTTGTGCCGGTTGGAGTAGGCGGTGTCCACATTGGCCGGGAGGACATCGTCGAGGTAGCGCAGGCGGTCCAGCGAGATGTCGAGAATCGTGACGTGCGCTCCCAGGCCGGCCGCCATCTTCGCGGCGTTGATCCCCACCACCCCGCCGCCGATGATCACCACCTCGCCCGGAGCGACTCCGGGGACGCCGCCCAGCAGAACACCGCTCCCGCCGAAGACCTTCTCGAGGTACTTGGCGCCTTCCTGCACGGCCATCCGGCCGGCGACTTCCGACATCGGGGTGAGGAGGGGTAGTTCGCCGCCCTCCAGCTGCACCGTCTCGTACGCCACCGCGATCGCGCCGGATGCGATCACGGCGCGCGTGAGGTCTTCCGCCGCCGCGAAGTGGAAGTAGGTGTAGATCACCTGTCCCTTCCGCATCCGGGGCCACTCCACCGCGATCGGCTCCTTCACCTTCATGATCATCTCGGCGCGCTGCCAGACCTCCTCCGCCGTGCCGACGATGGACGCGCCAGCCGTCTCGTACACCGCATCGGGGAATCCGCTCCCGAGCCCGGCGCCGGTCTCGATCAACACCGAGTGGCCGGCGCCGGTCAGCGCCTCCGCGCCCGCGGGAACGAGCGCGATGCGGTTCTCGTTGGTCTTGATCTCCCTCGGCACGCCGATGAGCATGGATTGTCCTCGAGATGGGGTACGGACCGGGAGTGGACCTACGTCGGGCCCAGCCTCATCACCGTTTGCCGGGCCGCGGGAAAGAACTCCCCGGCCACCGCGGCCACGTCCGCCGGGGTGACAGCGTCGATCTCCGCCAGCATCGCGTCCAGCGGCCGGTACTCGTCGTCGTGGAGCTCAAAACCGGCCAGGCGGCCCATGCGCGCCGCCGGGCTCTCCAGCGACAGCATGACCTGGCCCTTGAGCTGCCGTTTGCCGTCGGCCAGCTCGTCGGCCGGCAGGCCCTCACGGGCGAGGCGGTCATACTCGGCGCCGATGGCCTCGACGGCCTCGTCGGCCGTGCCCGGCTGCGTGCCGATGTAGACACCAAGCTGCCCAGAGCTCTGATAGAAGTGCTTGTAGGCGAAGACCGCGTACGCCAGGCCCAGTTCCTCACGAACGCGCTGGAAGAGCCGGCTCGACATCCCCCCGCCGAACACGTTGGTCAGGATCGCCAGCGGGAACCGTCGGGGATCGCGGAGGGGAAAGGTGTCGGTGCCGAACACGATGTGCGTCTGGGCCGTGTCCCGCGGCTCGTTCCGGCACTCGCCCCGCGCCGCCGGCGCGATGCCGACCGGTGGCCGGGGCGGCGACCCCCCGTTCTCCTCGAACCATCCCTCGCGCACGAGCGTGTCGAGCAGGGGCCCGTGCTCCAGGTTGCCCGCGGCGGCGATCACGCAGTTCCCCCGATGATACCCGCCCCGGTGCAGGCGCTGCAGGTCGGCCGCGCACATCCCGCCGAGGGTCTCCCGCGTACCGAGGATGGAAAAGCCGTAGGGGTGCTCCGGCCACATGGCGGCCGAATGCAGCTCGAAGACCAGGTCGTCCGGCGTGTCCGCGACGCCGTTGATCTCCTCGAGAATCACGTTTCGCTCGGACTCGAGATCGACGTCGCGAAGCAGCGGGCGGCGGACCAGGTCGGTGAGGATGTCCGCGGCGAGCGGGACGTCCTCGTCGAGGACGTGGGCCTGGTAGCTGGTGTAGTCACGGCCGGTGAAGGCGTCAAGGCCGCCGCCGCGCACCTCCAGCTCGAGGGCGAGCTGTTTGGCCGTTCTCCGCTCCGTCCCCTTGAAGACCATGTGCTCGAGCAGGTGGGAGATCCCCATCTGCTCCGCCGGTTCGTGCGCGCTGGCGGTGCGCACGTACACGCCGACGGCCGCCGAGCGCACGCCCGGCAGCCTTTCGCTCAGCACGACCACTCCGTTCGGCGCGGTCGTGCGGAACAGCCCTTCGTCGAGGCGAACCGTATCCACGAGGGATTACTCCTTCGGGATCAGGGCCTTTCGGGAGAGCTTCATCCGCCCGCGGTCGTCCACCTCGAGCAGCTTGACCTGCACGACGTCGCCCTTCTTGACCACGTCCTCGGTCTTCTCGGTGCGCCCGTGCTGCAGCTCGCTGATGTGCAGCAGCCCCTCGACGCCCGGGAGAATCTCCACGAACGCGCCGAACGCGGTCGTGCTCTTGACCGGCCCCTCATAGGTGCGGCCGACCTCCGGCTCGGTGGTGATGGCGGCCACCATGGCCCGGGCCTTCTCGCCCGCCTCGCCGCCGACCGCCGAGATCGTGACCAGGCCGCTGTCCTCGATGCTGATCTTGGCGCCCGTCGCGTCCTGGATGCCGCGAATCGTCTTGCCCTTCGGACCGATTACGTCGCCGATCTTGTCAGGCTTGATCTGCATCGTGAAGATGCGCGGCGCGAACGGGGAGAGCTCGGTGCGCGGAGACGGGAGCGCCTTGGCCATTTCGCCGAGGATGTGAAGCCGTCCCTTGCGCGCTCGCTCGAGCGCCTGCTCCATGATCGCGAGCTCGAGTCCCTGGATCTTGATGTCCATCTGGATGGAGGTGATGCCCTTCTCGGTGCCGGCCACCTTGAAATCCATGTCGCCGAGGTGGTCCTCGGAGCCCAGGATGTCGGTGAGCACCGCCACCTTGTCCCCTTCCTTGATGAGGCCCATCGCCACCCCGGCGCAGGGGGCCTTCATCGGCACCCCGGCATCCATGAGCGCGAGGGAGCCGCCGCAGACCGTCGCCATGGAGGAGGAGCCGTTGGACTCCAGGATCTCCGACACCACCCGCAGGGTGTACGGAAAGTCCTCGTAATGCGGCAGGAGCGGCTGGAGCGCGCGCTCGGCCAGCGCACCGTGGCCGATCTCCCGGCGGCTGGTGCCGCGGATCATCTTGACCTCGCCGGTGCAGTACGGCGGGAAGTTGTAGTGGAGCATGAACGACTTGGTCGTCTCGCCGGCGACGTCGATGCTGTCGATGCGCTGCTCGTCATCGGGAGTGCCGAGCGTGACGGAGACGAGCGCCTGGGTCTGGCCCCGGGTGAACACCGCCGATCCGTGGGCCCGCGGCAGCGCGCCGGCCTCGATGCTGATCGGACGGATCGTATCGAGATCCCGCCCGTCCACCCGCTCGCCCTTCTCCAGCACCTGCTTCCGCATCACCCGGTACTCGATTTCCTCGAGTTCCTTGCCGATCTCGCGGCCCTTCTCGGGAAACTCGACCAGCAGCGCGGCGATCGCCTTCTCCTTCACGCTTTTCACGCCGCCCACCCGGCTCGCCTTGTCCGACGCGTTGATCGCCTTCGACATCGCCGCCTCGGCTGCCGCCGCGATCTTCGCCTGGAGCGCCGGGTCGATTTCCGCCTTGACCCATGCGATCTTGGCCGGCGCGCCGGCCTTGTCCACCAGCTGCTTCTCGATGCCGATCAGCTCCCGGATCCCCTTCTGCGCCACCTTCAGCGCCTCGAGCACTTCCGCCTCGGAGATCTCGAGCGATCCGCCCTCGACCATCAGGATCGAGTCGGCGGACCCGCTGACGACGAGATCGATGGTGGAGAACTCCAGCTGCTGGAAGGTCGGATTGAGGATCCAGTTCCCCTCGACCCGGCCCACCCGGACCGCGGCGAGGGGGCCGTTCCACGGCACGGTGGACAGGGTGAGCGCGGCCGCGGCCGAGATGACGCCAAGAATATCGGCGTCGTTCTCCTGGTCGGCCGAGAGCACCGTGACGAAGACCTGGACTTCGTTCTTGAACCCCTCAGGAAAGAGCGGGCGAATCGAGCGGTCGATCAGGCGGCTCGCCAGGATTTCCTTGTCCGACGGCCGGCCCTCGCGCTTGAGGAACCCGCCGGGGATCTTGCCCGCGGCGTAGGTTCTCTCGCGATACTCGACGGTCAGGGGGAAGAACGGCAGGGAGGAGATGTTGGTGGAGACGGTTACCGCCGACAAGACCAGCGTGTCGCCGAATCGCAGCGTTGCGGAGCCGGCGGCTTGCTTCGCCAACCGCCCGGTCTCGATCATCAGGGGACGGCCGGCGAACTGGGTTTCGATCCGATGCACGGTCACTACCTTCTCTCTTTGGATGATTTTCTCGGGTTCTTTGCTTCTCACGGACACATCAATACAGAGAGGGCGTCCTGATCGATGGCATCAGGACGCCCCCGGCGGTGCGCAGCGACTAGTGACGGAGACCAAGCTGCTCGATGAGGGCTCGGTAGCTCTCGAGATCGCTTCGCTTGAGGTACGTGAGCAGCCTGCGGCGGGTGCCGACCATTTTCAGGAGGCCACGGCGACTGTGGTGATCCTTGAGATGGGTACGAAAGTGGTCGGTGAGCGAATTGATCCGCTCGGTGAGAAGAGCCACCTGCACCCTGGTCGAGCCGGTATCTTCTGCGTGGGCCTGGTGCTTGGCCGTAACCGCCTGCTTGTCGAAGCTCATGCTGCGCGTGTCCCCTGGTCGTTTTCGCGTCGTAATCTGTTGTAGCACAGCAAAGTAAACCGTCAGCGACCGGCGGGCAACCCCATGCGGTCATGGGCTATGGGCTGCGAGCTGGCCGGCCGGCGCCTGCGTCCCCGTGCCCTCTTGGTTCGCTCCTACCCGCCGAACAGCCGCCGAATGTCGTTGGAGAAGGCCAGACCCATCAGCAGGACGATCAGGACCATCCCCACCATGCTGAGGCGCTCCCGGAGCTTGAGCGGCAGCGGGCGGCGGCTGATCCCCTCGATGAGGAGGAAGACGAACTGTCCCCCGTCGAGGATCGGGACCGGCAGGAGGTTGAGAATCGCCAGATTGATCGAAATCAGGCCCATGAAGGCCAGGAACGGGTCGAGTCCCATCCGGGCGCTCTCACCGGCCAGCTGGCCGATCATGATCGGGCCCCCCAGCTCCCGTTTGGAGACTCGCCCGCTGAAGAGCCCCCGGATCGTGCGGATGATCTGGGTCGAGGATGACACGGTGGACTGCCATCCCTCCGCCACCGCCTGGGGCAGACTGAGCGATTCCGAGCGGACCGGGGCCGCGACCGCCACGCCGATCCGTCCCACCGGCCGAGGCGTGCCGTCGGCGTCGGTGAGGGTGTCCACCCTTGGCTGGATCGTGAACGTGACGTGCCCGGCGCTCCGGGCGACCTCGAAGGCGAGCGGCTTCCCCGGATCCCGCTGGAGGATCTCAAGAAGGTCGTACCACTGCTCGATCCGCTGTCCGTCCACCGCCAGAATAGTGTCTCCCTTGGCCATGCCGGCGAGCGCTGCGGGGCGCCCGTCGATCACCACTCCGATGACCGGGACTCGCCACGGCTGAATCGCCTGCGCGGCCATGAGCCTGCTCTCGAGAGCGTGGGGATGGATCGGGACCTCGACGCTCCCTCCGTCGGCGAGTTCGATTCGCACCTCCGGTTCGGAGGCGCTCAGGATTCCCTGCTCGATATTGTTCCATGTCGCCACCGGACGCCCATTGATCGCCACGATCCGGGAGCCGGGCCGGAGCGACTTGAGAGCTTCGGCGCCGGCGGGCACCAGCTCCGGCACGACGCGGCCGACCGTCGTGACGGGATCGAGCTGCAGACCGTTCTTGGCCGCCAGGAAGGTGAAGAGCAGCCAGGCGAACAGGGCGTTCATGGTGACGCCGGCCAGGATGACGATCATCCGCTTCCACAACGGCTGCGATTCGAACAGGCGCTCCCGGGGGACACTGACCCTGGTCTGCCCTCCCTCGAGCGCGCTGCTGCCGATGTCTTCCTCGCCGCTGGCCATCTTGACGTAGCCGCCCAGCGGAATCCAGGAGACCGAATACTCGGTCTCTCCCCGGCGGAAGGTCAGCCATGGGATGGGAGATCCCAGCCCCACCGAGAATCGGTGGACGTAGATGCCCGCCCACTTGGCGGCCACGAAATGGCCCGCCTCATGGATGAACACGAGCACGCCCAGCACCACGATCAACGACAGCACGGTCGTCAGCACGGCCACCTCATGGTCGTTCCAGCAGTTCGTTCGCGCGCGCGCGGGCCGAGCGGTCGGCCTCGCGCACCGCGTCCAGGCTCGTCGCCGCGGCCGGCGCGTGCGAGTCGAGAACCCCCTCGATCACTTCGCTGATCCGGCCGAAGGAAATGCGGCCGGCAAGGAACGCGGTGACCGCTTCCTCGTTGGCCGCGTTGAACACCGCCGGCGAGGTGCCGCCGGCCCGTCCCGCCGCGATGCCGGCGGCCAGCGCCCGGAAGACATCGCGCCGCACCGGCTCGAAGGTGAGCGGCCCGGCCGCGACAGGGTCGAACCTCCGCACCCCCGCATCGGGAAGCCGGGTGGGGTGGGTCAACGCGTAGAGGATGGGCAGTTCCATCGAGGGGAAGCCCAGCTGCGCGATCACGCTGCCGTCACAGAATTCGACGAACGCGTGGACGATGCTCTGAGGATGGATCACCACCTCGAGAGCGTCGTACGGCAGGCCGAAGAGGTGGTGGGCCTCGATCACTTCCAGCGCCTTGTTGGCGAGTGTGGCGCTGTCCACCGTGATCTTGTTCCCCATCGACCACGTCGGATGCCGGAGCGCCTCGTCCACGCTCGCGCCGGCCACCCGTTCGGCCGGCCATTCGCGGAACGGCCCGCCCGAACAGGTCAGGATGAGCCGGCCGAGGGAGCTGTCCCGCCCGCTGACGCACTGCAGCACGGCGCTGTGTTCCGAGTCCACCGGCACCAGCTCTCCCCCCCCGGTGCAGGCCGCCTCGGACACCAGATCGCCGGCCATGACGAGGCTCTCCTTGTTGGCGAGCGCGACGCGCTTGCCGGCGCGGAGCGCGGCCAACGTGGCATCGAGGCCTGCCGCGCCGACGACGGCGTTCACCACGATGTCCACGTCGGGATGTGTGGCGGCCTCGACCAGCACCGCCGGCCCGGTGGGGAGCCGCGACCCGCCGTTCCCCCAGGCGAGCCCGGCGAAGGCCGGCCGCCATTCCTCCACCTGGGCGGCGAGGTCGTCTTCGTTCCGGCCTCCGGTGAGCGCCACCACCCGGAAGTGGTCGCGCTGGCGCCGGAGCACGTCGAGCGTGCTCCTCCCGATAGACCCCGTGGATCCGAGGACCGCCACCCCACGGCGGGCCTGCTCAGCGATGGCTCTCATCAGATCACCCCGAAGAACCAGTAGAGCGCCGCTGCGACGGGCACCACGAAGTAGAGGGAATCGAGCCGGTCGAGGACCCCGCCGTGTCCGGGGATGAGTTGGCTCGAGTCCTTGACCCCCGCCTCGCGCTTGAAGAGCGATTCGGCGAGGTCGCCCGCCTGCCCCACCACCCCAAGCACGCCGGCCATGACCAGAAGCGATCCGAGATCGATACTCACCCCGACCCGGGGAAAGACGACCGAGGCGAAGAGGGGCGCCATGGCCATCCCGCCCACGACTCCCGCAACGCTTCCCGACCTCGTCTTGCCGGGGCTGACCGCCGGGGCCAGTCTGGGCCCGCCGATCGCCCGGCCGCCGAACATCGCGGCCGTATCGCACACCCAGGTGACCACGAGCGGGTAGAACACGAGCCACGCGCCCGCCCAGCTGCGGGTCGGATACTGCGCGTGGCGGATGGTGAGCAGGAAAGCCGGGAGCGCTCCGCAGTACGCCGCCGCGAGGACCGTCACCGCCACCGCTTCCAGCGGCCGTTCCGTGCTGGCGCGCTCCGTAAGGGCCCAGGTGAGAACGGTGATGAGCCAGAGCGCCGCGAGATAGGGCCAGAACTCGCGGACAGCCTCTCCAGGGCCGTCCGCCATGGCGGCGTAGACGAGCGGCGCCACCGACGCCGCCGCGGCGATGCCGAGGGCTCGCGCACCCCGGACGCCCTGCCGTTCCGCGAGCGTCAGCATTTCGCCGGCGCCGAGGGCGCCGGCCACGGCGAGGAGGCCCACCAACGGCACGCCCCCATACCAGACGACGAGAAGAGCGAGCGGGATGGCCACGAGGGCGAACGCCACCCGCCGGACCAGGTTCGCGTCCATCAGACGGGAACGCGGCCGAAACGGCGGTCGCGCCGCTGGAACTCGAGGATCGCCTCGAAGAGATGGTGCCGGGTGAAGTCCGGCCAGAGGACCGGCGTGAGATAGAACTCGGCGTAGGCCAGCTGCCAAAGCAGGAAGTTCGACACCCGCATCTCGCCGGAGGTCCGAATCAGCAGATCGGGATCCGGCCAGGGGGCGGTGTAGAGACGGCGGCTCAGCGCGTCCTCGTCGATCTCGGCGGGGTCGAGGCGCCCGGCGGCCACCTCCTCGGCGAGGCCGCGGGCCGCGCGGGCAATTTCCGCGCGCGAGCTGTACGAGATGCAGAGGTTGAGGGCCAGCGTGTCCCCGCCGGCCGTCTCCTCGACCACGCGGTCCACCGCGCGGCGGGCACCGGGCGCGAGGCGGTCGATCTCACCCAGAATGCGGACCGCCACCCCTCGCTCGCGCAGGTTGGGGAGCTCTCGCGCGATGTACTCCTCCAGGAGCCGCATGAGGGCCTCGATCTCGGGCGCGGGCCGCTGCCAGTTCTCCTGGCTGAAGGCGAAGAGTGTCAACACGCCGACTCCGGCATCGAGGCAGCCGCCGATCACTTCCCGGACCGCGGTCATCCCCGCGTGATGTCCGAGGGGGCGCGGAAGCGAGCGGCCCGCGGCCCACCGGCCGTTGCCGTCCATGATGATGGCGATGTGGGCGGGAACCGCTCCGTGGACCTTCACCTGGCGCAGGAGGTCTTCGCTCATCCCTCAGACTTCCATTATCTCGGCTTCCTTGGCGTGGATCAGGACGTCGATCTGCTTGATGTGTTCGTCGGTGAGCTTTTGCACTTCCTTCTCGGCGCGGGTCTTATCGTCCTCGGGCACCTTCTCCATCTTCTTGATCTTCGAGAGCGTCTCGGTGCGGGCGTGGCGCACGGCGATTCGCCCCTCCTCGGCGAGCTTGTGGATGACCTTGACCAGGTCCTTGCGGCGCTCCTCGGAGAGCACCGGGAGCGGCACCCGAATCAGGTTCCCCTGGGTGGCGGGATTGAGGCCAAGCCCGGCGTCGCGGATGGCCTTCTCGATGGCGTGCGCGAGCGACTTGTCGAACGGCTGCACCGTGAGGAGCCGGGGCTCGGGCGCCGCGACCAGCGCCACCGTGTTGAGCGGGACGGCGCTGCCGTAGGCGTCGACCCGGACGAGGTCGAGCAGCGACGTCGTGGCCTTCCCGCTCCGGATGCCGCTGAACTCCCGCTTGGTGCTCTCCACCGCCTTGTGCATCAACTCGCGGGCGTGCCTGGTCAATTCGGGAATGGTGCTCATCGGACGATGGTCCCTACCCGGTCGCCCTGCAGCACGCGGGTGATGGCACCGGGCTGATTGATGTTGAAGACGACGATGGGGAGTTGGTTCGCCTTGCAGAGACCGAACGCGTTCGCGTCCATGACCGCGTAGTTCCTGACGATCGCTTCCTGGTAGCTGAGCTCGGGAATGAAGGTCGCCTTCGGGTCGGTGCGGGGATCGCCGGTGTAGATCCCGTCCACGTTGGTGGCCTTGAGAATGACCTGCGCCTCGATTTCCAGCGCGCGGAGGACGCCGGCCGTGTCGGTGGAGAAGAAGGGGTTGCCGGTCCCGGCTGCGAAAATGATGAGCCGGCCCTTCTCGAGGTGCCGGATGGCCCGCCGCCGGATGTACGGCTCGGCCAGGGACTCCATCCGGATGGCCGTCATGACCCGCGTGTCCACCCCGATCTTCTCGAGCACGTCCTGGAGCGCGAGGGCGTTGATGACGGTGGCCAGCATGCCCATGTAGTCGGCGGAGACCCGGTCGAGCCCCTCCCGACTCGCGGTCGCGCCACGGATGATGTTGCCGCCACCCACCACCAGCGCCAGGTGGACGCCGAGGGAGTGGACGGCCTTGATCTCCGCCGCGAACGCCTCGACCTTGTGAAAGTCGAGGCCGGAGCCGTTTTCGCCGCCCAGCGCCTCGCCCGACAGCTTCAGCAGGGCGCGGGTGTAGGCGAGTGGCATCAGCCCTCCCCAACCCTGAAGCGGGCGAAGCGGCGGACCGCGATGGCCTCCCCCAGCTTCCCCGACGCCTCCTTGATGAGCTGGCCGACGGTCTGCTTGTCGTCCTTGACGTAGAGCTGCTCGGTGAGCGTCCGTTCCGCCACGAACTTCTTCAGTTTTCCGTCAACGATCCGGGCGCGGATGTTCTCCGGCTTCCCTTCCTCGGCCACCTGCGCCTCGGCGATCCGCCGCTCCCGGTCGAGCACCTCCGCCGGCACATCCTGGGGATTGACTCCGATCGGATCGGCCGACGCCACGTGCAGGGCGAGGTCGCGCGCGAGCTGCTGAAACTCGTCGGTCCGGGCGACGAAATCGGTCTCGCAGTTGAGCTCGAGCAGCGCGCCCACCTGGCCGTTATGGTGCAGGTAGCTCACGATCACGCCTTGCGAGGCGCTCTTCCCGGTGCGCTTCTCGGCCTTGGCGATGCCCTTCTTGCGGAGGATCTCGCCGGCCTTCTCCAGGTCGCCGCCCGCCTCCTCCAGGGCCCGCTTGCAGTCCATCATGCCGGCGCCGGTCCGCGCCCGCAGCTCACTCACGTCTTTCGAGGTAATCGTTCCGCTCGTCATGGTCTCCAACCCGGTCCAGTCAGGGGTGAATAGTAAAACCGCCGCCCACGGCCCGCACGGGCCAGGAGCGGCGGATGCTCCGGTTGTGCCCTTCCCAGCCTAGACGCCGCCCTCGCCGCCTTCACCGGCCGCACTGGATACCGCCGGCTCGACCGGGGCCCCATCCGCGTCGGTCTTGAGGCGCGCCGCGATGGCCTCGGGCTTGGGCCGCCGCTTCCGCCGGGGACGCCGCCGCTTGCGATCCGCCTCGCTGTCGCCCTCGCTCCCGGCGTCGGTGCTGTAGGTCTCGGCCTCGAGATCCTCGGACACCTCGCGCATCGGCATCTGGGCCCGGGACTCCTTGATCACGTCCGACAGCGCCGTGGTGATCAACGAAACGGAACGGATGGCGTCGTCGTTCCCGGGCACCGGAACGGTGATCAGGTCGGGGTCGGCGTTGGTGTCCACGATGGCCACGACCGGGATGCCCAGCTTGTTCGCCTCGGCAACCGCGATCTTCTCCTTCTTCGCGTCCACGATGAACAGCGCCCCCGGCAACCGGCCCATCAGCTTGATGCCCTCGAGGTTGCGGCTCAGCTTCACCCGCTCGCGCTCGAAGAGGAGCTTTTCCTTCTTCGTGTAGTTCTCGAAGTCGCCGTCGGCCGCGCCCTGCTCCAGCTCTCTCAGGCGCCGGATCTGCTTCTTGAGCGTCTGGAAGTTGGTGAGCATGCCGCCCAGCCACCGCTCGGTGACGTAGAAGGACCCGCAGGCCTGCGCCTCGGCCTGTACGACGGCCTTGAGCTGCTTCTTCGTGCACACGAACAGGACCCCTTCACCCTTGAGCACCACGCCGCGGAGCAGGTCCTGGGCCTTCTGGATTTGGCGGAGGGTCTTCTGCAGATCGATGATGTAGATGCCCGAGCGTTCGGCAAAGATGAATCGCCGCATCTTCGGGTTCCACCGGCGGGTCTGGTGGCCGAAATGAACGCCCGCTTCGAGCAGGTCCTGCAGCTGGGGCTGTGCCATGCGAGGTGTGGTGTCCGATCCGTTGTCAGGGTTGTTCGTCCACCGCGTTCATCTCCGGGCGTTTCCCCCGAAGGGGCACCCACGCCAGGATCCCGCGGTGTGTGAGTTTGAGGGACGGAGAGGACGGAGGCATCTCCGTCTTTTCCGTCCTCTCCGTCCTATCTCTTGCTGAACTGGAACCGCTTCCGGGCGCCGGAGCGTCCGGGCTTCTTCCGCTCAACGGCACGCGGGTCGCGAGTCAACAGGCCCGCCGCACGGAGCTTGGTCCGGTGCTGTCCGTCGGCCTCGACCAGCGCCCGGGCGATGCCGAGACGCAGCGCACCGGCCTGCCCCGCCTGGCCGCCGCCGTCCACGTGCGCCTTCACGTCGAACGCACCGAGAGTGTCGGTGGCGGTGAACGACTGCTGGATGTGCTGCACCAGCGACGGGCGCGGGAAGTAATCGCCCAGCGTCCGGCCGTTGACGTCCCACTTCCCGGTGCCCGGCGTCAGATAGACGCGGGCGACGCTGGTCTTCCTACGGCCCACGGCCTGCCAGCGGAACTCGGGCGCGACGGTCATGGGCTCACCTTCGAGGCGGATGGAGTGACCGAGAACGGCTTCGGCTGCTGGGCGACGTGCGGGTGCTCGGCACTGCCGTAGACCTTGAGCTTGCCGCGGAGCTTCTGGCGCGCCAGCGACGTCTTGGGCAGCATGCCGAAGACCGCCTTTTCGATGACCCGGTCGGGATGTTTGGCCAGCATGTCGCGCGCTGCGGTGAAGCTCTCGTGTCCCATGTAGCCGGTGTGCTTGAAATACTTCTTGTCGGACACCTTGCGACCGGTCAGCTTGACCCTGGAGGCATTGACGACCACGACGAAGTCCCCGCCGTCCATGTGGGGGGTGTACGTAGGCTTGTGCTTGCCGCGAATCAGCTGCGCGACGACGCTGGCCAGCCGGCCAAGCGGAACGCCGGTGGCGTCCACCACGTGCCAGTCATGGGTGATGTCGTCGGGAGTGGCGGTAAATGTCTTCATCGGTGCCTTGCATGACCTCGATCGAAACCAGAGTCAAACCAAAATAGACGCGGAAGATAGCTCGCCCCGGCGCGGCGGGTCAAGTGGCGCTGTCATCGAATTCCACGAGAACCTGACCCTTCTCGACCGCTTCGCCCGGAGTCACCTTGACGGCCCGGACCACCGCCCCTGCCGTTGCCCGCAACTCGTTCTCCATCTTCATCGCCTCCAGAACGACGATCCCCGCACCGGCCGCCACCCGCTGACCCGGCTCCGCCAGGAGCCGGAGGACCAGGCCGGGCATCGGTGCCCTGAGCGGCGGGGTCCCCCGGTGGCGGGCGGCGTCGCCGGTCAGGCTCCGGATGTGGCGGGTCCGCTCGTCGAGCACCTCGGACTCCCACCGCTCCCCTCGGAAGCCGACCGTCCACCGCCCGGTCCCTCCGGGCTCCACCAACAACTCCGTCTGGCGCCCGTCCACCTCGAGCCGACGGAGGGGCGTGCCCGGGATGGCGCGCAGCGTGGCCGCGTGGTTCTCGCCCCCCGCGATCACCCTGTCGCCATCTACCTCCACCTCGAGTTCGCGGCCGGCGATGCCGACGACGTATTTCACGAGGCGCGCTCCAGCACCGCGACCGTCTCGACATGCGCGGTTTGCGGAAAGAGGTCGAAGCTCCGCGCGAGGACAAGCCGGAAGGACGGAAGCCGGGTCAGGTCCCGGGCCAGGGTCGCGGGGTCACAGGAGACATACACCAGGCGCTCGGGGCGCACCTGCTCGAGGGCCGCGGTGACTCGTCCATCCATCCCCGTTCTCGGCGGATTGGTCACGACCAGGTCGGGCGCCCGCAGCTCGGCGAGGACGTCCTCTACCCTGGCGGCATGGCGCCGGGCGGCCGGTCCTGCCGCCTCGGCCGCACCCACCGCCCGGCGGTCGGCCTCGACGCTCTCGACTTCCGCGCCCGCCTCCGCGAGGGCCGCCGTCGTTTCCCCGATGCCCGCGTAGAGGTCCCACACTCTCCGTCCCCCGACGTCGCCGAGCTGGCTGATGGCGAACGCTCGCACCCGGTCGCCCATCTCGGGATGCACCTGCTCGAAGGCGGTCGCGGGATAGGCTTCGCCGGCGCCGGCCACCGCACGTGGGGCTCCTCCCTCGGGATGCCACCAGATCGTGGGTGCGTGGCCATGCCGGCCAAGTTCCGCCAGCAGGAGTGGGCCGCCACCCCAAACCGTTCCGGATCCGACCTCGAACACGACATGGAGTCCACCGGAGCGATCGCGGCGAAGGACGACCTTTTCGAGCCCCGGCGGCATGAGTGTCCCGAGGGAGCGCAGGTCGTGCCAGAGCACCATGAGCTCGGGGACGGTGAGATGGCACCTCTCCAGGGCGAAAATCTCGTCGGGACGGTCATAGCGGCGGAGACCGATGCCGCCGCGGCCTGCGGCGAGGGTCACTCTGGTTCGATACTCGAACGCCCTGGCGGCCGGGACGAGATCGGGGTCGGCAATGTCGAGGCGGGCCAGGCGCCGCAGCGCGTCCCCGACGAACGAGCGCCGGGCAGCCTGCTGAGCGGGAAGGGAGAGATGCTGGAGCTGGCAGCCCCCGCACTCGTCCCCGGTGTAATGGGGGCATCGGGGCGCGACACGGTCCGGCCCTTCCTCCAGCAGCCTCCCCGGGCGCGCCCGCGCGAAGCGGCTATGCTCGCGGAGCGAGGAGAGCTCCACCAGATCGCCCGGCGCGGTCCGGGGCACGAACACGGCGCGCCCGTCCTCGAGCCGGCCCACACCGTCTCCGCCCGAGGCAAGCCGGAGAATGCGGACCGGCGTCACCGCAACCCTTCGGACCGCGCCCGCCGTTGCCACCCCGATTCGCCGGCGTCATCGGGGGAGACCGCCGGCCGCCGCGATCGCCGCGCATCGTCTTCCGCGAGCGCGGCCCCGATGGCGAGGCGCAAGGCATCGGAGTCGGAGAGGACCGGCTGCATGAGGTCGCCGCGCCGTTCGAGAAACTGCACGTCGATGTCGCCCTCACGGAACTCCGGGTCGGCCATCAGCCTTCGATGGAACCCCTGATTCGTCGCGACCCCGCTCACCACCAGCTCGTCGAGCGCCCGCGACATCCGTTCGATCGCCGCGCCGCGGTCGGGGGCCCAGACGATGAGCTTGGCCAGCAACGAGTCGTAGTGGAGCGTGACCTGATCGCCCACCTCGACCCCGCTGTCCCACCGCACGCCGGGACCGGACGGCGCCCGCAGGTAGTCGATACGGCCCGAGGACGGGAGGAATCCGTTGGCGGGGTCTTCGCTGGTGATCCGGCACTCGATGGACCAGCCCCGGGGCTGGAGCCATCCGGACGCCACCCGCATCGGGTGACCCGCGGCGATGCGGAGTTGCTCCCTCACCAGGTCCACCCCGTAGACCATTTCGGTGACCGGGTGCTCCACCTGAATGCGGGTATTCATTTCCAGGAAGAAGAACGAGCGGTCGGCGACGAGCAGAAACTCGCAGGTGCCAGCGCCCCGGTAGCCCACGGCCTCAGCGGCCGCGACCGCCGCCGCCCCCATCCACTCGCGAAGCTCGGCGGTCACCGCCGACGACGGCGCCTCCTCGACGAGCTTCTGGTGCCGGCGCTGGACCGAGCACTCGCGCTCTCCGAGGTGTACCGTCCGCTGGGCGTCCGCCAGCACCTGGATTTCGATGTGCCTGGGACGCTCGATGTATTTCTCGAGGTAGACACCCCCGTCGCCGAACGCCTTGAGCGCCTCGGCGGAGGCCGACGCGAGGGCGCCGGCCAGCTCGGCGTCGACCCGCACCATCCGCATGCCTCTCCCGCCCCCGCCGGCCGTCGCCTTCACCATGACGGGATAGCCGATCTCCTCGGCGAGGGCCCGAACGGACTCGGGATCGGACAGCAGGGTGACGGCACCGGGAACGATGGGCACGCCGGCCTCCCGCATCCGGCGCCGGGCCTCGGTCTTGTCGCCCATGGCGCGGATGGCGGCCGCGGGCGGGCCCACGAAGGTCAGCCCCGCCAGGGCCACCGCTTCGGCAAATGCCGCCCGTTCGGCGAGGAAGCCGTATCCGGGGTGTACCGCATCGGCGCCGCTCCGGCGGGCGGCGTCGATCAATCTGTCGATCGCGAGGTAGCTCTCGGAGGGTGGTGGCGGCCCGATGGCGATCGCGTGGTCCGCGGCACGCACGTGAGCGGAGGACCGGTCGGCGTCCGAGTAGACCGCGACCGCCTCCAGGCCTTCCTCGTGACAGGCCCGGACAATGCGAAGCGCGATCTCCCCGCGATTGGCGATCAGGACGCGCTTCATTTCCAGGAGATCAGGGACGGCAGGCGGGGGGCGGCGCGTCTCCGAAAAGCAGGAGGAGGCTGCTGCAGAGGAGGGCGTTCTCGCGCGCGGCGTCGTCGTACACACCGCGCACATCCTGCACCCATGGGGACTCCCCGCTGCGGGCGGCCTTGAGAAGCTCGGTGATCGAGAAAACCCCGCTGCCCGCGGTGGCCGGACGGCTCACCCGGACCAGGCGGAACGGGACCCACGCGAGCGGCGGCACGGCGGCGGTGTCGGTGCCGGGGCTCAGGCAGAGAGGCCTGTTTGCGGCTACCGTCGCGAGGGCCCGCTGGACCGGAAGCGCGGCGTCGACCCCAATGGCGGAGGCCATGCGCGTGCGATACAGGGAATCGGTGGCGTAAAGGGCGGGGCGCAGGGGGACGATGCCGGAGTGGGTGTTTTCGAGGCCGCCGTACCAGACCGACAACGCCTCGAGGTCACTGCCGGTAACGAGGACACCGCCGGCGGGACAGGAACTGAGGAGGTTGGCACCCAGTTCGACGATGTAGGCGGGCATCGCCGGCGTGCCCGGGGTCGCGCGCGCGGATCGGCCGGCGGTCCACCCGGAATCCTCGATGATGATCAGGGCGCGTTCCACCTCGGTGGCGCCCCGGAACACGATGCCGGAGTCCACCGAGAGGCGCAGGGCCTGATCGAGGGTGGCGGCGGCGAAATCGAGGTAGAGGGGGCCGTCGGGATCGCCACGGTGACCATGCAGGTGCCAGTCCCTGGCGTTGAGGAGGTAGAACCGCCCCAACTGCAGCCACGCCCGCCCGTCGTCCGGAGCCGTGGCGAGGTAGCGACCCAGAAGGTCGATCGCCATCTGTCTCTCGCCCTCGCGATCGAGGGCCGCGGCACGGGGCGCCACGTTCGGGTCGATCGCGGCCTGGGCATGCACGGAAGATGTGACGGCGAATCCCAGCAGGAGCGCGGCAACACCGAGCCTGCCACGCAACGCCCGGGACTCCCGGTGCCGGCGCATCCCCGGAGGCGAGTGCATCTTGCGCATGTCGGCCAAAGATGGCGGACCGCCAGGGGGTTGGCTAGTGGCGGGGGTCAGAGGGGGAGGTTCCCATGCTTCTTGAGTGGGTTCCGGTCCCGTTTGGTTTCCAGCGTCCTGAGGGCGTCGATGAGCCGGGGACGGGTATCCCGCGGATCGATAACGTCGTCGATGTAACCACGCTCGGCCGCGGCATAGGGATGGGCAAACTGGCGGGTATACTCGTCGATCAGGCGAGCGGTCGCCGCGGCGGGATCGTCGGCGCGGGCGATTTCGTCCTTGAAGAGGATCTCCACGGCCCCCTTGGCCCCCATCACGGCGATTTCGGCCCCGGGCCAGGCGAGGTTCAGGTCGCCCCGAATGTGCTTAGAGCTCATGACGTCATAGGCCCCGCCATACGCTTTCCTGGTGATCACCGTGAGCTTGGGAACCGTCGCCTCGCAATAGGCATAGAGCAGCTTGGCGCCGTGCTTGATGATCCCTCCGTGCTCCTGCCCGACGCCGGGAAGGAATCCGGGGACATCGACGAAGGTGACGACCGGCAGGTTGAAGCAATCACAGAAGCGAATGAACCGCGCCGCCTTGACCGAGGCATTGATGTCGAGCACGCCGGCCAGCACCGCCGGCTGGTTCGCCACGACGCCCACCGGCCGGCCGCCCAGTCGGGCGAAGCCGACGATGATGTTTTCGGCGTAGGCCCGCTGCACTTCCAGGAAGCCGCCGTCGTCCACCACCCGTCCAATAACCCCATGCATGTCGTAGGGCTTGTTGGCGCTGTCGGGCACGATGTCGAGCAGCCCCGGATCGCGCCTGTCGGCCGGGTCCTCGGTGGCGCGGCGGGGAGGGGCCTCGAGATTGTTGAGCGGGAGAAAGCCGAAAAGCTCGCGCACCGCGAGGAGGCACTCCGGCTCGGTATCGTGGACGAAGTGGGAGACGCCGGACACCGCCGCGTGCACGTCGGCGCCGCCGAGCGCGTCGAAGGTCACCTCTTCGTGTGTCACCGTCTTCACCACGTTCGGACCGGTGACGAACATGTAGCTCACGCCGCGCACCATGAAGATGAAATCGGTGATGGCCGGGCTGTAGACAGCGCCGCCGGCGCACGGCCCGAGAATGGCGGAGATCTGCGGGACGACGCCGGAGGCCAGCGTGTTCCGGAGGAAGATCTCGGCATACCCGCCGAGGGAGACCACGCCTTCCTGGATCCGGGCGCCGCCCGAGTCGCTGAGGCCGATGACCGGCGCGCCATTCCGGAGCGCCAGGTCCATGACCTTGCAGATCTTTTCCGCGTGCGCCTCGGACAGGCTGCCGCCGAACACCGTGAAGTCCTGGGAGTAGACGTACGCGAGGCGCCCGTCGATGCGGCCGCTGCCGGTGACGACGCCGTCGCCGGGATACACCTGCTGATCGAGGCCAAAGGCGGTGGAGCGGTGGGTGACGAATCGGTCCAGCTCGACGAAGCTGCCGGGATCGAGGAGGAGGTCGAGCCGTTCGCGCGCGGTGAGCTTGCCCTTCTTGTGCTGCTGGGCAATCCGGGCGGACCCCCCTCCCTGCTCCGACAGCGCCTGGCGGCGGCGGAGTTCTTCGAGCCGCTCCTGTGGGGAGCTCAGTTCGCGCCCTCCCTTGCCAGTCCCGCGAGGTCCATCTTCTCGACGATCCCGCGTGCGGCCCCCTCTTCGCCCCCTCGCATCTTGGCACTCACCACGAACCGGTCGCCGACCAGCACCGTCAATTCGCTGCGCTTGTCGTCCCGGTTCCATTCCTCGAGCGCGGGGTAGCCCCCGAACTCGATCGAGCGCGAGTACCCCTTCGTGCTCTCCTGGCTGACCTTCATCTTGAGGGCCATCTGGAACGGCAGGTAGAGCATGCTGATGTGCGCGAAGTCGGAGATGGTGGCCTCCGCGCCCTGGCCCTGGCCCCCGGTGAATCGCACGCTCGCTTGTGAGTACTGCCACTCCCCGGCCTTGGTGGTCTCCCCGTCGGGCTCGCTCGCCGTCATCCCGCCAAGCTCCTTCGGCAGATAGTCGATCAGGGCTCTGAAACTCACCGGTGGAACCGGCTTGGCGTCCTTGCTCAACGCGCCGGCCGCGCCGCCGGCCACCTGCTGCGCCTGTTCGGCCAGTTGGGTCGCCGCCTTGGCGAGCTGCGACAACGCCTGGTTGGCGTCGGGCTGATCGCCACCGGCACAGCCCGCGAGAGCGAGAGTCGTGGCCGCGACAACGGCGGCCAGGGTGGAAGATTGCATGCGACGCTCCGGGAGATGCGAGTCTGGTGCCCCCGAAAAAGAGATGGGCCAGCCTCCAAGTTGGAGGACCGGCCCATACCGGCGCAAGCGCTCGACGCGCCTACTCCGCCCTGGTCTCCTCAAACACGGGCTTGACCGGCGGAATGATCGGCTCGTCGGGGTAGCCAATCACCGCGAGGACGATGCGATGGTGAATGGGATCCACCTCGAGCACCTTGAGATCGACCACCTGGCCTTCCTTCACCGCGTCGCCGGGGTTCTCGATGTTGGCGACGCCCAGCTGCGACATGGGGACGAAGCCCTCAATGTCGTTGCCGAGATCCACCACGACGCCCTTGTCCATCAGGCGCACGGTCCGGCCACGGAGCTCCATGCCGATCGGATAGGTTTCTCCGATGCGGAGCCAGGGGTCCTCCCCGGCCTGCTTGAGACCGAGCGAAATCCGCTTGTTCTCGGCGTCGATGTTGAGGATGACCACGTCCACCCCGTCGCCCTTCTTGACCACCTCCGAGGGGTGCTGGACCCGCTTGGTCCACGACATGTCGGAGATGTGGATGAGCCCGTCGATACCGGCCTCGATTTCCACGAAGGCGCCGAAGCTGGTGAGGTTGCGCACCTTGCCCTGGATGCGGGTGCCGACCGGATACTTGAGCGGAAGAACCATCCAGGGGTCCTGCTCGGTCTGCTTCATGCCGAGGGAGATTTTCTCCTCCGACTCGTCCACCTTGAGCACCACCGCCTCGATGGTCTCGCCGATGCTCACGATCTTCGAGGGGTGGCGCACGTTGCGGGTCCAGCTCATCTCGGAGATGTGGACCAGCCCTTCGATGCCGGCCTCGATTTCGACGAACGCGCCGTAGTTGGTGATGGACACCACCTTCCCCTGGACGCGGGTGCCGACCGGGTACTTGGCGGCGACGTTCTGCCAGGGATACGACTGGAGCTGCTTCATGCCGAGGCTGATGCGCTCGCGCTGCCAGTCGATGTCGAGGATCTTGACCTCGACTTCCCGGCCGATGGCAACCATTTCCGTGGGATGCGACACGCGGCCGTACGACATGTCGGTGATGTGCAGCAGGCCGTCCACGCCGCCCAGGTCGATGAAGGCGCCGAAGTCGGTGATGTTCTTGACCACACCCTTCCGCACCTGGCCCACGGCGAGCTCCTTCATCAGGTGCTCGCGCTTGTGCGCCCGCTCGTTCTCCAGGATGATGCGGCGGCTGACCACGATGTTCCGCCGGCGCTTGTTGAGCTTGATGATCTTGAACTCGTAGGTTTGGCCCAGGAGCTCGTCGATGTTGGGCACCCGGCGCAGCGCGATCTGGCTGCCGGGCAGGAAGGCATCCACCCCCATCAGATTGACCACCACGCCGCCCTTGATCTTCTTGACGAGCGTGCCCTCCACCGGCTGATCGCTCTCGTGGGCGACGCGGATCTTCTCCCAGACCCGCATGAAGTCGGCCTTCTTCTTGGAGAGCACGACCGCGCCCTCCTGGTCTTCCAGGTGCTCGAGGAAGACCTCGATCTCGTCGCCCTCCTTCAGCGACTGGGGGTCCTTGAACTCGTCGAGGGGAACGGACCCTTCGGACTTGAAGCCGACGTCGAGAATGACCGCGTTGTCGGTGACCCGGAGAACCTTGGACTTGACGATCTCACCCTCGACGATCTGCGCCATGGTGCCCTCGTACATCGAGAGCATCTGCTGGTAGTCTTCGTCGGAATAGTCTTCGTCGTAGAGGTCCTGCCGAACACGGAGGCTGGTCGGGGAGATGAACTGATCGGTGGATGGTTGAAGTTGATCGATCATGCGATGCGGGCATCCTTTGAACACCACGCCGTCGGGGCCGCGGGAGGAGGTGAAGGCTCCGCCGGCCGGAGTGCCGGAGGAAAGAGCCCTGAATGTTATCGCAGCGTTGACTCCAAGGCAAGGATGGACAACCGGTTGTAGGCACGCGGGCACCCGGAACAACGGAGAGGCCTCACCGTACCGAACAGTGCGGTTCCGCCGACACCGGCCGGCCATGAAGTGTTGTTGTCCCCTCACCACAATCCCGTTTGCGAGGCGGCGTAAGTCGTTGGCGCAGAACCCTTGCGCCCAACCGGCCGACGGTCCCACATTTGCATACACGGGTGATGAATCCCCATCTGCATCTGCCGTAGGCCCACACCACACGGAGGCGCGATGCCCCGAGCGGTCCTGCTGATCGGTGCGTTCGTGCTCATTGGCTGTACTGACAAGACACTTCACCTCGAGTCCGACACGGGCTGGGCAGGAACGATCGACCGTTTCGGAGGGGTTGCGGGTCAGGGAAACGCCCAATACGACCTCGGCGGCGTTGCCGGGCAGGTCTGCTGGAAGATCGCGAAGACCACGACCGCCGGCACGCTGCGCGCGTATGCCGATGACAAG
>CAYYXP010000102.1:0-3073 GCA_964475685.1 uncultured Gemmatimonadaceae bacterium
CATCACCGCGACGCAATCCTTCAGCGACCTGACTCCCGGTACCTACACCATCACCGCGAACAGCGTCTCGTCGGGTGGGACCGACTACAGTCCCAATCCGCTGAGCCAGACGGCCAGCGTGAGCATCGGCAGTGTCGCCGCGGCCACGGTGAGCTACAGCGTCGTGGTGCCGGGGGCGCTCAACCTCCGCATCGACGGCATGTACCTCACGCAGAGCGTGCAGACCTACGCGGGGGCGGTTCCGCTGGTGCGGGGTCGCGACGGGTATCTGCGGGTCTTCGTGACGGCCAACCAGGGCAATGCGGCGGCGCCGAGCGTGCGGGTCCGCTTCTACAACAACGGCGTGCTGGCGCAAACGATGACCATCAACGCCCCCGGTCTGGCGACACCTCTCTCTCCCGACGAGAGCTCGCTCTCGAGCTCGTGGAACGTCGCGGTGCCCAGTGCGCTGATCCAGCCGAATCTCTCGATCCTCGCCGACGTGGACCCGCTCAACTCGGTGGCGGAGGGCAACGAGGGTGACAACCACTTCCCGGCCTCGGCGACGCCGCTCGCCATGGACGTCCGGTCCACCTCGACGTTCAGCGTACTCTTTGTCCCGATCCTTCAGAGCGTGAACGGCCGCCTGGGCAACGTCACCGCCGGCAACAAGGACCAGTACCTCACCGTGACGATGAAGATGCATCCCCTCGCCGCCTACGACGCGGACCTGCGGGCGCAGCTCACCACGGCCCAGCCGGCGGTGGACGCCAACAACACCAACGGAGCCTGGACCGCGATCCTGAGCGAAGTCCATGCGGCGCGCACCGCCGACGGCAGCTCGCGAAACTATTTCGGGGTCGTGAATCCGACTTACAGCAGCGGCGTGGCCGGCATCGCGTATGTGGGCGGTCCGACCGGGCTCGGCTGGGACAAGCTGCCGAGCGCTTCCTCGGTGGCGGCGCACGAGTGGGGACACAACTGGGGCCGCAACCATGCCCCCTGCGGTGATCCCGCCGGCATTGATCCTGGCTACCCGCACCCCGACGGCTCGACCGGCGTCTACGGGCTCGACGTCGCCACCGCGACACTCCAGCCGCCCACCTACTCCGACTTGATGGGGTACTGCAGCCCCGAATGGATCAGCGACTACACCTATGTCGGAGTGCTCAACTACCGGTCGGCGAATCCCGGTGTCGCCAGCGCCTTGTCCCTGGCCATGCAACCCTGCCTCCTCGTCTGGGGCCGGATCGAGAACGGCCAGCCGGTCCTCGAGCCCGCCTTCGAGATCGTCACTCGCCCGAGCCTCCCGGCCCGCGGCGGCGACTACTCCCTCGAGGGCCGCTCGGTCGACGGCAGCAGGGTGTTCTCGCTCTCTTTCGCGCCCGCCGATGTTGCCGACGATCCGAGCCAGGGGAAGATCTTCGCCTTCGCGGTTCCTCTCCCGGCCGATCATGCGTCACGCTTGGCCTCGCTCCGCCTCTCGGGCCGGGGGCGCGAAGCAATCACCAGGCGGACCACCGCCCTCCCGCAGGCGGGCACCCGCGTCGCCCCGGTCGCTGTCAGTCGGACCGGATCGGGGCAGGTGGCACTCACATGGGACGCGGCTGAGCATCCGGTGCTCCTCGTCCGCGATGGTGGCACCGGGCAAGTGCTCTCCTTCGCCCGCGGCGGTTCCACCAGGCTCCCCGCCGGGCACACGGCGCTGTCGGTCGGTTTCTCCAATGGGGTCGGGAGCAGGGAGATGCGGGTGGCGGTGCCCTCGCGATGAGGGGAGCGCGCCGGAGCATCCTCCTCGCCGCCTCCCTCGCGGCGTGCCACGGCTCGACCCCCGCTTCCACTCCGGCGCCCGCCGGCACCGCCGCACGCGACGAGGCCGCGTCGGCGGTCTCGCTCGAGCGCACCCCCTGTTTCGGGAGCTGTCCCGTCTACCGGGTGACGATCTCGCGGGGCGGGATGGTTCGCTTCGAAGGGACCCGCTTCGTGGGCCACGTGGGCGCCGACAGTGCGCAGGTGGAAGCGGCTGCCGTGGACAGCCTGCTTGCGGAGCTGGAACGGGGCGGGTTCTTCGATTTCGAGGAGCAGTACGTTTCGGGGGCGCCCGGATGCGGTCTTTACGCGACCGATCTGCCGAGCGCCATCACCACGGTGAATGATGGCAGCCGCGGCAAGCAGGTGAACCACGACCGGGGATGCAGCGACGCGCCGCGGGCGCTCGCCACGCTGGAAGACCGGATCGACGAAGTCGCCGGCACCGCGAGGTGGACCGCCCGCTAGACCCGCCGCCCGCCCGGCGCGAGGCGATCCCGTATCGCGTCGCCCAGCAGCGTCGCCGCCACCACCACCAGCACCAGCGCCACCCCCGGCGCCGCCGCCACCCACGGCGCGTTCACCAGCGTATCCCGCCCCGATGCGATCAGATTTCCCCAGGACGGCGCCGGCGGCTGCACACCGAGCCCGAGGAACGACAGTCCGGCTTCGAGCAGGATGGCGTTGCCCAGCCCGAGCGCCGCGGCCACCGTCACCGGCGTGAGCGCGTTGGGGAGGATGTGCCTGATCAGCACCCGGGTGCCCGCCGCACCGAGTCCCACCGCGCCCTCCACGAACGGCCTGACCTTGAGAGCCCGCACCTCGCCATAGACCAGCCGCGCGATCGGCATCCACCCGGTGCACCCCAGCACCAGCACCACGAGGGCCGCACTCGGCTGCCAGAGCGAGGCGAGCAGCAGGAGCAGCACAACGCGCGGGAGGGCGAGGGTGAAATCGGTGAGCGCCAGCAGCGCCGTTCCGATCCAGCCCTGCCGGAAGCCCGCAACAGCGCCGACTGCGACACCCAGCAGAACGGCGATCAGCGTCGCCAGTACGCCGACGCCGAGCGATATCCGCGCGCCGGAGAGGAGCCGCGCCCACACGTCGCGGCCGAAGCGATCGGTGCCGATGAGATGGAACGCACCGTGGGGGTCCACCGCGAACGGCGGAAGGAAGCGGGTGGCGACGATGTCACGCTGGAGGTAGGGATCACCACCCAGCAGCGGTGCGAAGACGGCTGCCAGGGCCACGAGCCCCAGAAGCAAGGCGCCGACCCGCGCGCGCG
>CAYYXP010000103.1:0-5718 GCA_964475685.1 uncultured Gemmatimonadaceae bacterium
CGCCGCTCCGAGGATCGCGGCGGCGGGCGGCGAGAGGTCAAGGAGATACCAGGCGGCGAGCGCGATCAGCGCGGCGGGGAGCAGCGATCCCGGCCCGAGGAGGTAGAGCGCGAGCCGGCGGTGCAGGCGCAGTTCGCCGATGTCCACGGTGATGGCGTCGCTGAAGAGCACCAGCACCAGGCCGAGGGTGGCGATGACCTCGAGGAACGGGGAGTGCAAGGTGAGGTGTACGAGCCCGAGGCCGGAGGGGCCCAGCGCGGCGCCGACCAGGAGGAAGATGACCACCTGGGGGAGGCCGGTGCGCTCCACCGCTCCCGAGAGGAGGGACGAGATCAGGATCACGATCCCGATCAGCGCCAGCGTGGCGCTCAGAGAGTCCAGGCCCATGGGGCGAAGTATGCGCCGGTACTGGCGTAGTCCGCCAGCGGGCGAGTAACCTGGGACTCATGTTCGCCACCGAGCCCACGGCAACGGCACTGCTGCTCACCACGTGCGGCCTCCTGCTCGGCGCCAGCGTGCTCTTCAGCCGGGCGTCGCAGCGGATCGGCGTGCCGATTGCCCTGCTCTTCCTGCTGCTCGGCATCCTGGCGGGGAGCGAGGGAATCGGCGGAATCGCGTTCGACGACTACGGCCTCGCGTTCCGGCTGGGGTCGCTGGCGCTGGCGCTCATCCTGTTCGACGGCGGCCTCAACACCCCGCTCAAGGAAGTGCGGAACGCCTGGGCGCCGGCGGGGCTGCTGGCGACGGCGGGGGTGGCGCTCACCGGCGGGCTGATGGCGGTGCTGGCGCACTTCTGGGGGCTCTCCTGGCCCGAGGCGCTGCTGCTGGGGGCGGTGGTGTCTTCCACCGATGCGGCGTCGGTGTTCGCGGTGCTGCGCGGGAGCGGGTTGTCTCTCAAGCGTCGGGTCGGGGTTACTCTCGAGCTGGAGTCGGGGCTCAACGATCCGGTCGCGGTCATCCTGACCACGGCGCTCTCCCACAACCTCCTCCACCCCGGCGGCATCGAGGGATGGCGGGTCGGGGTGGACGTGGTCACCCAGCTCGCGCTCGGCGCGGTGGCGGGGTGGGCCATCGGCACTTTGGGGCGGCAGGTGCTGGGCCGTCTCCGGCTGGTGAGCGGCGGGCTCTATCCGGCGTTCACCCTGGCGCTGGCGCTGCTGGCGTTCGGCGTGGCGACGCTGATCCACGGCAGCGGGTTCCTGTCGGTTTACCTCGCGGGGCTCATTCTTGGTAACGGACCACTGCCCTACCGGGCGGCGCTGCTCCGGGTGCATGACGCGCTGGCCTGGCTGGCACAGATCGGGATGTTCCTGGTGCTGGGGCTGCTGGTCTTTCCCTCGGGGTTGGCAGCGGTGGCGTTGCCGGGATTCGGGCTTGCGCTGCTCCTTGCGGTGGTGGTGCGCCCGCTGGTGGCAACGCTGTGCCTCGCTCCGTTCAGGTACCGGTGGAGGGAGATCCTCTATATCGGGTGGGTGGGACTCCGGGGCGCGGTGCCGGTGGTGCTGGCGACTTTCCCGGTGCTCCTCTCGGCACCGGGGGCGGAGCGGCTCTTTCACCTGGTGTTCTTCATCGTGGTGGTGAACGCGGTGGTGCCGGGGGCGACGGTGTCGTGGGTGACGCGGTGGTTGGGGCTCGAGGCGAAGGAGTCGCCGGTGCCGCATGCGGTGCTGGCGATCGAGTCGCGGCTGCCTCTCCGGGGGGAGCTGTTGTCCTACTACATAGATGAAGCGCTGCTGGTGGCGGGGGTGGCGCTGGAGGAGCTGGAGTTTCCGGAGGGGTCGTCGGTGATGCTGGTGGTGCGGGGCGACCTCCTGATGCCGGCCAAGGGGACGACGGTGCTCCAGCCGGGCGATCACGTGTATGTGGTGGCGCAACCGGAGGATAGGGGATTGATCCAGCTCATGTTCGGGCGGCCGGAGGAGGAGTAGGCGGGAGGGGGGACCATCTTTCATTACAAACCGTCAACCACTCGAAGCTCGCCTCCAATAACGCGTTGACGCTGCGTTGTTCCCGGCGCATACTCTCGACTCGTACCCTTTTCGGGCGGGTCCGTATGGAATCTCCACGGTACCTTCGCTGCCTCGGTCTGCCGGCGCTCTTCACGCCAGGCGGAGAGCCGGTTCGCTTCCGCACCAAGAAGCACATCGCGCTGCTGGTCTATCTGGGTGTCGAAGTCCGCCGTTTTCATCGTCGCGAGCATCTTGCCGAGCTGTTGTGGCCGGGCGTCCGCACCGCCGAGGCCCGTCACTCGCTTGCGACGGCGCTCTCGGTGCTGCGGCCAAGGCTGGGCGGTGACGCGTTGCAGACGACTCGGGAGCAGGTATCGCTTGTTCCCGGACATCTCCGACTCGACCTCGACCGGCTGCTCGGGGGCGATGTCCTCGGCTCGGAAGTCGTGTCGCCGATCGAGGTGGCCAACTTCCTCGACGGATTCGACATCCCCGACGCCGGCGAGTTCGGGCTCTGGAAGGACCGGCAACAGGCGCGGCTCCTCCCGGCCATCAAGGATGGGTTGGTGCTCCTGATCGACCGATGCCGCCGCACCGGCGACACCCGTCAGATCGAGCAGCTCGCAGACCGGATGCTCGCTCTCGACGAGCTGAGCGAGGAGGCGATCCGGGCGAAGATGGCATCGCGTGCCTTCGCGGGAGATCGGGTGGGCGCGCTCAAGATCTTCGAGGAATGGAAGGGCAGGCTCGCCGAGGAGCTCGGTGCGGTGCCCTCAGACCTGCTGGAAGGAATGGCGACACGTCTTCGCCGGCGGGGCTGGGAGCGCACGCCGATTGCCGAGATTCCTTCCGCGCCTACCGATCAGTCGACGGGCCGGCCGTTCATCGGGCGCACGTCGGAGCATCGAGTGCTCTACGAGGCGTGGGAGGGGTTACGGAAGGGCCAGCCTGCGCACGCTCTCGTGCTCGGGGACTCCGGGATCGGCAAGAGCACCCTCGTCCTGCGCCTGACGACTGCTGCGGCGCTCGAGGGAGCGGTCATCAGCCGCGTCCAATCCTACGATCTCGAGCGGGACATCCCCTATTCCACCATCGGCGGCCTCGTGCAGAGCCTCCTCGACAGTTCGGGGGTATCGGCGACTTCGCCGGAGGCGCTGGCGGAGATCGCGCGCACGGTGCCGGAGGTCCGCCGCCGATTCCCCGGCCTCCCCGAGCCGGCGGACAGCCAGGGAGAGACGGCCCGGATCCGTCTCACCGAAGCATTCCACCAGATGCTGACGACGATCATCGAGGAGCATCCCGTCATTCTGGTGGTGGACGATCTCCACCTCGCCGACGAGGCCAGCCTGGCCGTACTGCACCTGGTGATGCGTCGCGCGCGGGGCCAGATGATCATGGTTGTGCTGATCACGCGGCCGGGGGAGCTTGCCGGTTCGCCGCAGGCCGCGCGGCTACGGGAGAGTGGGCAGAGTCTCGGAATTCGCGAGATCGAGCTCGCACCGCTGACCCCGGATGAGAGTGCGGAGCTGTTGGCGGCGCTGGTCCCCAGGGAGCAGGCGCAGCCGAGCGCATCGACGAAGCGGGCACTGCTGCGGGCCGCGGGCGGCTTTCCGATGGTCCTCGAGCTGCTGACCCAGGATTGGCAGGCGAACGGCGACCAGTCCGTCGCCCTGGCGGTAGACGCGATGACGGCGGACCTGGAGAGCGGTACCGGACCGACAGCGGCCTACAGGCACATCATCACTAGAATCGTCCGGTCGCTGGACCATCAGGCTCACAACGTCCTCAATCTGGCCGCGGTACTGGGCCACCGGCTCAACGATCTGCCGATGTACGGATTGATAGACCTCACGCTCGGCCAGACGATGGCGGGGTTGAGCGTGCTGGCGACACTCCGGGTTCTGCGGGATGGAAGCAACGGGCTGGAGTTCGTAAATGAGCTGGTCAGAGCGAGCGCGTACACAAGCGTGCCATCCTCCGTGCGACGAGCTCTGCATTCCGCCGTGGCAGATCGATTACTGAGTGGCATGCGACTGCGTGAGGCCGCGAGTGGATTGGAGCTGGCTTGGCACTGTATCCGCGCAGGCCGTGAGAGTGAGGCGACCCCGTTCCTGTTGAACGGAGCGAGGGATGCGGTTCGGAAAGGGGCCCCTGACGCTGCAGAACACGCGCTTTCAAGTGCCATGCCTAGACTTGGCGGACCAGAGGCAACGGAAGCAAGGCTTCTCTTGGTCGAGGTGTTACAAGAGCAGGGGCGCTGGAGGGAGTCATTGGACCTGCTGGCGACCCTAGAAGAGGGAAGCCTAGGCGTCGATGCACAAGATGCTCTGGCGTACGGTACGCTCGCTAGGATTCACCTGAGCTCATCGACAGACCGGGACATTGCGGAGAAGCTACCCCTGTTGATTCAGATCATCCGCGAGCCAGGAAAGCCAAGTGCAAGAGCAAGAGCATCCAGGGTAGCAGCATACTTCATCCGCGATAGCCGAGACCACCAGTTGTCAGAGCAACTCCTGGAGGTGGTCGACACGATAACTGAGGACGAGCTTGACCCAGAGGGCATCGGTCAGTTGGCGTTGGCGCGCGGGTTACTCCTCTATGGAACAGGAAGAATCAGCGCGAGTTTGAAGGTCGTCCATTCGGCTCAGGAGCGATTGGGTAAGCTGGGGGTAGCAAATCTGGTGATGGTACAACTTGAGGCAGGGCTGGGGAACATCTACTGCACCCTCGGCGATTACGAAACTGCCCTGACTTGCCATGAGAAAGCATTCAGAATGGCATCGAGACTCGGCAATGACGCGCTGATGCGAGGGGTGGGTGGGAACCTCGCCCTATGCTGCAACAGACTAGGCAAATACGATGATCAGGCGTTCTGGCTGAAGCAGCTACCACCGGCCAAGGGTGCAGACTTCGCAGTAATCGTAGAGATGCAAATCGCATTCCTCACCGCCCTTAGTCACGTCCATGCGGGCCGCATTGACCTAGCCGACGAAGCGATCTCGACCCTAGATCGCAAGCTGGGTATCGGCATACCACGGTGGACGGCTCAGAGTTGGGCCTTCAGGAAAGCCGACTTGCTTTGGTTGACTGGGAGGCGAGCAGAAGCGCTCAAGGTAGCGAGCGAGGAACTTAGGACCAGCTCTAGGACGCTACTGTCGTTGGCCCTCGCTGGTCCGTTCGCTCGATGGATCGCGTTGACAAGCCGAGGCTGCCTTCACGTGGATGAAGCAAGGGCGATCCTGGAGCCGCTTACAACCACTTTGAGCCAGTATGATGCTGTTGACCAAGCTGAGATTCTATTAGCCCTCTGCATCATTGAGTCGCGGAAGCTGGATTGGGATACTGCGAGTCGAGACAAGCCGCTCAAAGAGACATTGCTGAAGTTGCCTCACACCGCACGCTCACAATTAGCGGCGCTGGCCGACATGCCACGGTTGGCAGTCTAGGCTCGCCGGGCCTTCCACAGTGCCGCACTCGGCCACGTGACCTTCTTAGGGTACAAGCCTTTGGGCGACATGTCACTTACTGTCTGGGGGCCGACGACGATTCGGCGCACGGCGACAGAAGAAACGACAACGTCCACAATGTCCGGATCAAACTGCTGACCCCTGTATTTCTGAAGTTCGGCAAGCACGACTTCCAAGCCAAGCCTCTTTCGATAGGGCCTGTCAGTCGTCATGGCGTCAATTGTGTCAGAGATGAGAATTATTCGTGCGCCCAGAGGTACGTGCTTTCCTGCCAAGCCAAAGGGATAGCCCTGGCCATCCCA
>CAYYXP010000104.1:0-6679 GCA_964475685.1 uncultured Gemmatimonadaceae bacterium
GAGCACGTCGCCGGGACCGAGTCGGTAGTTCTCGTCCACCGGACCGGCCTGCGCCGGCTGAAAGCGGGTGGAGGTCCGCCGGAACGTCTCGAGGCCGAACACCTTGAGTCCCTGCCTCGTCAGCGCCTTGAGGGAATCGGCGAGCGAGTCGGCCCGCATCGAATCGGATCGTACCAACCGGAGCGAATCGAGAAGCTCCCGGAGCGAATCGGTCACGGCGAGGAGGGAGTCACCGCGCGCCAGACTGTCGGCCTCCTCCGCGCTGACCACTCCGAGCGAAAGCACCGCGTCGAGCGTCTTCGGGCCGAACTGCGCGGGCCTGGTCGTGTCCGCGCCCGCTATGTAGTCGTCGAGCATCCCCTCGGGGTATCCGGCCGCCCGGAGACGCGCGCGAACCTGATCGGGGGTCAGCCCCGATTGGCTGAGCTTCCGGCGCAACTGCTCCACCAGCGCCGGCTGGTTGCGGAGAATGTCCTGGGCTTGTTCCGCACTCGGGAGCTGGCCCGGCATACCCTGCCCGGGGACCTGGGCGGCGAGGGCGGGCGCGACGGCAAGTAGTACGTACCCCAGCGCGAGGAGTCTGCAGAGGGGTAGGGTGCGGCGGGTCGCTGGTCGGTGCATGGAGGGCGAAGATCGCTCGTAAGTAGGGTGAAGTCAAGCGGTTGCGCGCAGCACCTCACGCCAGAAGCTCAGCGTCTTGTCGGCCACGGCAGCGTCGGTGTACTCGTCCATCACTCGCCTCCGGCCCGAGGCCCCGAGACGGGTGCACTCGCCCGGTGCGTCGTGCAGTCGCTGGAGGACCGCCGCCAGTGCGGAAACGTCCTCCTCGGGGACGACGATTCCGGCGTCACCCAGCGTTTCCGGCAAGGCGCCGGCGGCGCTGGCCACGACCGCCACGCCGTGGGCCATGGCATCGAGCGCGGCACGCGGCGTGACCTCGATCCACCTGGCCGTGGTTCGCGACGGCATGACGAGGCAGTCCAGCCCGGACCACACCGCCTCGACCCCGGGCCTCGGCAGGGCGCCGAGCCAGGTTACCCGCCCCGCGATCCCGAGCCGCTCGGCGAGCCCCTCGAGTTCTTCCTGGGCCGGCCCGGTGCCGACGACGGTGATGTTCCACCGGCCCGCCAGCTTGACGCAGGCGCGGAAGAGGAGGTCGAGCCCCTTTTCGGGGACCAACCGCCCGACGAAGCCGATGGACAGGCCCACGTGGCTCGACCGGTGGGTGCTGAGCGGGAGCATCACACCGATCTGCGGCGTGGTGCGGTGCGGAATCGCTGGGTGGTCGCGAACACCCAGACGCACGGCGGATTCGTTCACTCCGACGATACCGACGGCTCCCGAAAGAGTGCGCTGTCGCCGCAGCCTCGAGAGGACGCCGGTGCTGAGCGGGAGGCTCTCGCGCGCGAGGACCACATAGGGGAGTCGCAGCCGGCTGGCGGCCCGGGCGAGCGTGGCGGCGCCGCGGGTCCACGGCTCCTCCTCGATCTGGACGATGTCGGGCCGGAAATCCGACAGCAGACGGCGGAGGGAGGCGGCGTGCCAGGCGGGGTCGGAATCCGGCGCGGGGTTGCCGCGGATGGAGATCGGCACCGTTCGCACGCCACCGTCGTCGCCCCACGAAGTCTTCTGCTCATGGGAGAAGCCGGCGGGAATCCACCGGTCGGGGACGGCGGCGGCGACGGCCACGCCGAGACCGGCAAGGGCCCGGAGCTTGCCGCGAGCGGTGGGGTCGGCATAGACGCGGGAGAGGACGATGGCGCGCACGCCAGCAAGATGGCCGCACCGTGTGCCGGCTCCAAGGGCCGCGACAGCGGTTGACACCGGTCACCGGTCATGGTGAAGTTGGCACCATCCAAGATGCGAATCCTTCACCTCGCGAAGTATTACTGGCCGCAGTCGGGCGGCATGGAACGGGTGGTCCAGAGCCTGGCCGAGGGAGCGGCGATGCTCGGGCACCAGGTGGAAGTCGTCGCGGTGGAGGGGCGCGGCAAGGGCGGCAGCACCGAGCGGCAGCGCTCCTCGGTTACCCATGTCTTCTCCTTCGCGGCGCTCGGCACCCAGGAGATCGCCCCCGGCTACATCGCGGCAGCGTGGCGGCGGGCCGACATCATCCACGTCCACCATCCGCATCCCCTGGCCGACCTCGCCTGCCTGCTCAGGGCGGGGCGGACGCCGATCGTGGTGACCCAGCACGCCGACTCCCGCCGCTCGATGTATCGTCCGGTCACCCGCCTGGTGCTTCGCCGAGCGGCGGCGGTCGTGGTGCCGAGCCGCGCCCACCTGGCCCTTTCGGATGAGTTGCTCGGTTACGAGAGCAAGGTCGAGGTCATTCCCTTCGGCATCGACCAGAGACGGTGGGAGGTGGTCCCGCCGCCGCCGCCCGGCGGAACTCCCCGCGCCATCTTCATCGGCCGGCTGGTGGCGTACAAGGGCATCGACATCCTCCTCCGTGCGCTGGAGCGGGTGCCCGACCTGAGGCTCGACGTCGTGGGATCGGGCCCCGAGGGGCCCCGTCTCCGGACTCTCGCCCAGGCGCTCGCGATCAGCGACCGGGTCCGCTGGTACGGCGAGTACCCCGACGAGGATCTCCCTCGCCGCATGGCCGACGCCGACTTCCTCGTCCTCCCCTCGGTGACGGTCGAGGAGATGTTCGGGCTCGTGGTCCTCGAGGCGATGGCCGCGGGACGGCCGGTCATCACGACGGCGCTGCCGAGCGCCGTGAGAGAGGTAAACGTTCCCGGCGTGACCGGCCTCGAGGTCCCGCTCCGCGACGTACCGGCGCTGGCCGAAGCGCTGGAGACGCTGGGCCGCGACGGGGCCCGCCGCCGGACCATGGGCGAGGCCGGCCGCAAGCGGGTCACCGAGCGGTTCACCCAGGCGATGATGGCGGAGCGGCACCTGCAACTCTATGAGCGCATCCGGGACGGGCGAAAAGCCTAGTCCCTCGACCGCGCTTTGCACGCCGCCCTTGCATATGGGGGCGCCGAGCCTACTGGTGGGGCGAGTGACTATCCGGGGGCTGGCTTCTTCCGGGACGGCGCCAGCGCGGGAAAGCCATGGCTGCGTCGAACCAGCATCCAGAGCACGGGCGCGAAGATGAGGGTCAGGATCAGTACGATGCCCGTGGCCGTGTTGGAGACGTTGAGGAGCTTGAGGGCGGAGGCGAGGAGGACGAAGGCCAGCGCCCGGCGCACCAGGCCCCCGGGGGATCGTGCGGACAGATGGGCGCCGAGCCACACGCCGGGAATCGACCCCAACAGCAGCGACGTCGTCACTTCCATCCGGAAGTCGCCGAAGAGGAGGTGTCCGAGGGCGGCGGAGGCGACGAGAGGGACGGCCTGCACCAGGTCGGTGCCGACGAGCTCGCTTGCCTTGAGGGTCGGATACAGGCTCATGAGTGCGATGATGATGAGCGACCCCGATCCGACCGAGGTCAGACCGACGACGATGCCGCCCAGCAGGCCGACGACGATCGTGGGAACAATCCGGATTGCGATCGTCGGCCGGCCCTGCGGCAGCGGGGCGCCGCGGCCGTCCCGATGGCGGGCACGCTCGGCGAGCCGGAGGTAGGCGCGCACGATCAGGCCGGCCGCCGCGAGAAGCAGGGCGATGCCCAGGGCGGTGCGGACGGCGGATTGCACTTCTTCCCCGGTGCCATACCACCGGCCGATCAGGACACCGCTGAAGGCGCCGGGGATGGAACCGACGCAGAGCCACTTGACCAGACCAAGGTGCACCGTGCCGCGCCGCCAGTGCACGAACGAGCCGACCGGCTTCATGACGGCGCTCGCGACGAGATCGGAGGAGACGGCGGCCAGCGGCGGGATATTGAAGAAGAGCACGAGCACCGGCGTCATCAGCGCCCCACCCCCCATGCCGGTGAGGCCGACGACGATGCCGATACCGAACGAGGCGATGGCAAGCAGCGGATCGATGTTCATCCATCCTCGAGAGAAAGGCGTCCGGTCCCGCGGTCACCCAAGAGTGAGAACCTCTCAAGTATAGCGCTATCCCGCCACCCTCATTGCCTCCTCACCCGCACGGGCCGCGAATACGAAGGAACCTTCTTCGTGCCGTCCTGCGCCGAACGGGCGACGCAGTTGGCGAAGTAGGTCCGGACGGTGCCGGCCGCGCCGTGGCTGCCGGCACTGTGCGAGAGTCGGTACTGCTGCGGGCTGGTACCGGCCACCAATGTCCCGTCCCCGATGTATGCGGCCGCGCTACCACCGCCCTCCTTGTAGAACTCGACCTTGTCCGCCAGGGACGAGCCAGCGCCTTCTCGCGGATCGACCGTGATCTCCGCCGTGAGATCGATGGTCGCGGTGGAGGGCGCGCTGTTGTACACATCGGTTGCGTGATCGACCGTATTGCCCGCCGCGGATGTCATCCGACAGAACGGCGGCGGAAAGAAGAACGCCTCCTGGAGGGGCTCGACAAGCTTCTTGCGCGGTGCGACGTCTGAGGAACCCGACGCCTGGCCGGGCACATTCCAGTTGTTGCTCCAGTCGGTGCCCGTCGCACAGGTCGGCGCCGTCCCGGTCCATCCCACCGCGCAGCCGTTCGTCGTCAGGTACGATGCGCCCGTCGCGTTCTTTTCGCCCTGGCGAACGATGATCGTGCTCGTCAGCGGATCGTTCAGGAAGATGTTGCTGTAGTTGCCGCCGTGGCCAAACGTCTCGGGCGACAGCCGTCTGTGGCCCGCCGACTGGGTCCACCTGTCCGTCGCGTTGTTGCTGTAGACGACGCCCCAGCCCGCGACGGCCGCCGCGGGGAGATTGCCCGTTGTCCTGGTCAGCATGTTCCAGTATCTCACGGGCTCCACGTTCTGATTGTCCCAGATGCCCTGCCGGCCGGCGAGGCGCAGGACCGCTGCTCCGTCGAGCCCCTTCCACTTCGCGACGCCGCTGCTCTGGTTGAATTGTTGAGCGTTGTCGGTGTAGATCAGCGCCGCGCCGCGGGGGTACCCCATGCCTGATCGCTTGATGTAGAGGTCGTAGATGTCGGTGAGCTTCTGGCCGCAGGCTCGCTGGACCACGTAATTCAGCAAGCCATGGCCGACGTTGCTGTACTCGAAAGTGCTCCCGGGAGGCAGAGCCGGCTCCCTGTTCTGTTCGGCTTTGGCGCGAGCGATGGTAAAGGCATCACCGGGGTACTTGTACTTGGAGTTCGTGTCTCCGTTGTCGGCTTTGTCATAGGCGAGCTGCCATCCAGGATTGTCGTTGCGGCATACGGCGCTGGTGTTGCCATAGTCGCAGACACCGCTCGTGTGGGTGGCCAGATGCTCGACGGTTACGTCCGTCCACGGGTAGCTGGTGCCCCACCGGGCCCCGTCGCCATGCGCCAGCCATCGGGACGCCGGATCGGCGAGTCCCACGCCGCACTTGCTCATGGCGTACACCAGCGTCGGTGCGCCCAGGAGGCCCTTGTTCACCGAATAGACGTGGTAGGCGAGGGTCCCCCCCTGGTCGTAGATCACCTTGTCGTTTCGGATGACGATCAAGCGCCTGGTGTTGTGCCTGGGATCGCTGATGTCGTTCCAGATGTCGAGGAGGGTCTTGGTGCAGCCGAGCTGCAGCGTGGTCCCGCACATCCCCTGGCTCTCGGGTGTGGCGGAGCCCCAGCGGAAGCCCGCCGGTATGGCCGCGGCGATGCTGGGGACATGCCCCGTGTCGGGGGCGGAGGGGGGTTCGGTGTTCCCGCAGCCGAGGGCGATCCCCACGAGGGGTATCGCTGCGGCGGTGAGGGCAGGTCGGCGCATAGGGCCATGATCTCGGGTGTAGGGATCCGCTCCCACCGAGAGCGCAACTTTGAGACCCAGGCTAAGTGATGGCCCAGCCGCAGATGGCCGGGAGGCGGGCGGGGGGGCTATGGCACAGGTGCCACACCTGGGCGGCCTTGCTGCGCCGGGCAGGTTCCGACTCCCGTTGTCGGCCTTCGTCGGGACTGATGCCGGAATGCGGTGGGGCCGCCGACGCCGGTGGAGCGCCGTTGCGGTGTGAGGGCGTGGACGAGTACCATTGGCTGCCGGCGCGGCCGGCATTGGGGCCCTTAGCTCAGGTGGTTAGAGCAGCGGACTCATAATCCGTCGGTCCCAGGTTCGAATCCTGGAGGGCCCACTGCACATTCCCACCGATCCCCCCGCCGGGCGCCGCCGCGTGGCGGTGATCGGGGCGGGCGCCGCCGGCCTCATGGCCGCGATCTTCGCTGCCTCGAGGGGCGCGGAGACCCTCCTCCTCGAGCGCACCTCCGACGGCGGGCGCAAGATCCTCATCAGCGGCGGCGGCCGCTGCAACATCCTCCCCTCCCGTGTGGACGAGCGCCGGTTCGTCACCGACTCCTCCCCCCATTCCCTCCGCAAGATGCTTCGCTCGTGGCCGCTCGCTGGGCAGATCGCATTCTTCGAGCGCGAGATGGGTATTCCGCTCGTCGAGGAGGCGGAGTCGGAAAAGCTCTTTCCCGCCTCGGATCGCGCGCGGGACGTCCGCGACGGGTTGCTCGCGCTGGCCGCGGCGCGCGGCGCGCGGTTCGTGCCCGACACACTCGTCACCGATGTCGTGCCCGACCCCGCGGGGTGGCGCATCGAGCGCGCCGGCGACTCGCCGATTCTGGCGCACGCGGTCGTCGTGGCCACCGGCGGGCTCTCGGTGCCGAAGACCGGGAGCGACGGCACCGGGCT
>CAYYXP010000105.1:0-1539 GCA_964475685.1 uncultured Gemmatimonadaceae bacterium
GCGTCCTTCGCCTGCTTGATCATCGGAGCGGTAGCGGTCGCCGGGAGCACCGCAACGGCGGACAGGAGCGCAGTGGATGTGATGGCGACGAGCTTCGAATGTGCCATGAGTCGAGCCCCCCTTACGGTGTGCGCTGCTGTATCCCCTGGAGCAAGGTCACGAGGTCGGCCATCTCGTTGGCCTTGAACGTGGGCCACGGAACTTTCTTGCCGGCAATGGTCGGAGTGACCACCGCGTGGTTCCACAGGGCCGCGATGACGGCGGCAGAGGAGTCGAGCCCCTTCGCGCGGGTCAGATCACTCGCCGGCTTGCCGCGCTCGCCCGAGACGCCGTGACAGTTCAGGCACCCCTTGTTCGTCGCCACCACCCAGCCCCTGGGGATACTACCGCCGCTCGCAAAGTACCGGACCGAGTAGAGGTAGGCCACGAGGTCGGCCATCTCTTCGGGCGTGAGCTGTGGCGCCTTGATCTGCTGCGATGCCATGGCCTGCGTCATGGCCGGCGCCTTGTTCCAGATCGCCGCGGCGAATTCGACCGGGCTCCGCCGCGCGCTCATCGCGACCAGGTCAGGTCCCACCGCGCCCCCCACACCACCCGCCTTGTGACACTGGATGCAGCCCTTGTCCGAAAAGAGCCCGCGACCGAGCTCGGGGCGGCCGGGCAGCACGTACAGCGGGCCGGCGGCGGGGTGTCCCGTGGTCGGGGCGAGAAAGGCGCTGAGGTCCCGCAGCTCCTGGGGCGTGAAGGCGGGCCGCTCGATCCCCTGCGCCTTCATCGCCTCGGCCATCGCCGATCCGTGGTTCCACATGGCGGAGGCCAGGTACATGGGCGAGGCGAACTGCTTGAGCGAGTCGAGCTTCGGCCCGACAGCGCCGCCCGACCCTCCGACCTGGTGACACACGACGCATTTCTTGTCGGTGAAGGCCCGCCGGCCGGCAACCGCGTCCCCGGGCGGGTGGAAGTAGTTGAGCGTGTACAGGAAGCCGATGAGGTCGCCCGCCTCCTTGGCGGTGAGCTTCGGCCGGGCGATGCCGAGCTGCTTCATCCGGTCAGCCATGCGAGGCAGGTGGTTCCACATCGCGGCGGCGACGTCGAAGAACGAATGTGGCCGGACGCTCTTCGCGAGGTCGGGACCAACCTTGCCGCCGACCCCATTGACCGAATGACATTTGTCGCAACCCTTGGCTCCGAAGACTTGGGAGCCGGCCAGCGGATCCTGGCTCGGGCTGAAGACAGGCTGAGCCCATGCGCCGTGGAACACGAACAGCGCGAGTGCGACAGCGACGGCCCCCATCACGACTCGGATCATTGGCAATCCTTTCTGTCGGAGCCTCGGCGACCGGCGGGAGAGTTGTCGCCCGACGGTCGCCGATGCTACTCGAATCATTCCGCAATCGCAACAATTACTCGAACTTGAGCCTGAGCACGCCCGGTGTGTACGCGTGCCGCACCTGGGCGTTGTCGAACACCGCCACGCCGAAGGCGTACTCCTTCTTCAGATCGGTGAACTGCACGTCGTATTCACTGCCGGTGGCGAGC
>CAYYXP010000106.1:0-8584 GCA_964475685.1 uncultured Gemmatimonadaceae bacterium
CCGCTGCACCGTGCCGAGTTCCATCCGTACACCGATCTTCTCCTTCACGATATGGGTCCCGACCTCGACGATGGCTATACCGAGGGTATCGCGCTGACGTCCGAGTGGCGCACCCCGCCGCTTTGGGGGGTCGGTCTGGCGGAGGAATCGCAGGGCGGCCGGATCCATCTGTTACACGACGGACGGGCCAAGAGCTTCCGTGAGGCCATCGAGCTCCACGGCGGCGAAGCCGCGGCCAGCCGCGCGGCCTTCCTCGGGCTCACACCGGAGCAACAGGAGCAGGTCTCGCGGTTCCTGGAGTCGCTCTGATGCCGACCCGCCGCGAGTTTCTCCGGCAGCTCGAAGTGCTCTCGGCGGGGGCGATGTGCGGTGCGGTCGTTCCCGGACTTGCCGGCTGCGCCCGCTTCCAGTTCGTCAACAGCGGCGTGGAGAGCGGCCGTCTGGTCGTAAGCCGGGAGGAGTTCGGCGCCGGGCCGTACGCCTTGGTCGAGGCGCCCAATCTTTCCATGCCGATCTACCTCTACCGCCATGAAAACGGTGAGTTCACCGCGGTGCTGACGCGCTGCATGCACCGGAGCTGCCAGGTCGAAGTGGCTGACGGGCACCTCGTGTGCCCCTGTCACGGGAGCGAATACGACAACGCGGGTCGCGTTCTGAAGGGACCCACAGAACTTCCCCTCATCCGGTTCCCGGTCGAGGTGAGCGAGGGGAACATCTACATCGGGCTGCAGGGTCTCGAGCAGGAGTCGGCGTGACCGCGTCGTGCGGCGTGCTCGGGGGATTGGGCGGTATCGTCCTGGCGCTGCTCGGCTTCGCGGTCGCCTCCGCCCAGACGCCTGACACGACGGGCGCGCCCCCGCCAAGGATCAGGGCCCGGGTGGACAGCATCCCGGTGCAGGGCGGCGTCTACAACCGGCCTTTCCTCGCTTCGGTCGGTCGGACCGCCATCGGCGGGTATGTCGAGGGCAATACCAACTACTTCCGGGAAGATGGAGTGTCCGAAGGGTTCTCCATGGAGCTCCGCCGGTTCAACATCTTCCTGTTCTCGTCGATCGGCTCCCGGATCAGGTTCATCTCGGAGCTCGAGTTCGAGGATGGCGCCGAGGAGATCACACTGGAGACGGCGCTCGTTGACTTCATAATCAATCCGTCATTCGTGATGCGGGCGGGTGTGCTGCTCCCGCCACTCGGGGCGTTCAACGTCAACCACGACTCCCCGCGGTGGGATTTCGTCGACCGGCCGCTGGTCTCCACCGAGATCCTCGCCGCCACCCTTTCCGAGGTGGGGTTCGGGGCGCACGGCCGGCTCTTTCCCCGAGGATTCACCGTCACCTACGACGTCTACCTGACCAACGGCCTGGGCGACGGCATCATCCTGAACGACGCCGGCCGCACCAGGCTTGCGAGCGGGAAGGGAACCGGACTGGTGGCCGAGGACAACAACGGCCGGCCGGCGTTCTCCGGTCGCCTGGGGCTGCAGCGGCGAGATCTCGGCGAGGTGGGCTTCTCGTACTACGGAGCCATCTACAACATCTTCCGAGTGGACGGACTGGAGGTCGACGAACGGCGCAGCGTGTCGGCATTCGCGGTGGATTTCAATACCGAGATCCGGACCGTGAGCCTGCGTGGTGAGATCGCTCTCACCAGGGTGGACGTGCCCACCGATCTGCGTGAAACGTTCGGTCACCGGCAGTGGGGAGTCCACCTCGACGCGGTCGTGCCCGTATTCCGGCCGCGTATCCGGGGGCTCGCCGATCCGGTGGTGAGCGCCATCCTCCGGCTGGAGCACGTGGATTTCAACGAGGGCACCTTCACCAGCACCGGCGACCCTATCGGCGACGAGATCGACGCGTTCACCACCGGCCTGAGCTTCCGACCCGTCGCCGGGACGGTCTTCAAGGCGAACTACCGCTTCCAGTCCATCAAGGACCTCGTCGGCAACGACCCGGGCAAACGCGCCGGGTTCCAATTCGGTATCGCCACCTATTTCTGATGCCCTCCGGTAACCACGGAGTCGCCTTGTTCGGCGTGCTCCTGATTCTCCTCCTCGCGGCCGGCCCCATGGCGGCCCAACTGCCCGCCATCGCGGTCGAGCGGCGGCTTGCCGCGCAGTTGGGACTCTCGGTGGGCGACACCGTCCGGCTCGGTCCCACCCCCGATTCGGTGCGCCTGGCGGCAACCGTTGCCGCCGTCTTCGAGCCCCGCCCCGACCCCGCGGAGATCGCGCGCCCCAACCGGCGCATCCGGATGCATCTGCCGGATCTCGCCGCGCTCCTGGGAGCGCCTGACAGGGTTGATCGCTTCGGCGTGGCGCTCCGCCCGGGCGTCCGTCCCGATTCGGCGGCCGCCATTCTCGACCGGAGCGCATTCGGGTACCAGGCCTTCTCCTCCCGGGCCATCGCCTCGGGATCGTCGCAGACCTTCCGCGTGGTGAGCCGCTTTCACCGCGCCATCGCCGTCATCTCCATCGTGGCCAGCGCCGTCTTTCTCCTCTGCATCATGCTCCTCAAGGTTGAGGAGCGCCGGCTGGATGCCGCCGTCATGCGGTTCGTCGGGGTGCGGCGGCGCACCATCTTCGGGGCACTCGTTCTCGAGGCCGCACTCGTCGCCGTCGTGGGGTCTGCGGTGGGTGCCGTCCTCGCGGTCGTTGCCGGAGCGGCCACCAACGCCTACTACCGCCGCTTCTTCGACACCGCGCTGACCTTCTCGATCATCACTCCCCGGATCGTCGCTTTCAGCGTGGCGCTCTCGTTGGCCCTCGGCCTGCTCGCCGGGGCCGCCGCCGCCGCCCGCCTGGTGCGGACCCGCCCGATGGTGCTCTGGGGCCGAGGGTGACGGGCCTCGGCTGGGGACTGCGCGGCCTCGGGCGCCATCCTCTGCGGACAGCGCTGTCGGTTATGGGAATCGCCGTTGCCGCCGCGATGCTCCTTGACATGGTCATGCTCAGCGGTGGCATCGACAAGTCGTTCGCGGAGCTGCTTCTCGCCCGCGGATTCCAGATCCGCATCACGCCCAAGGGCACGCTCCCCTTCGACACCGAGGCCACCCTGCCCGACGCCGCCCGAATCCTCGAGGGCATTCGCCGGGATCCCGGCGTCGAGGTCGCCGGCGCCGTGCTGGGCACGCCGCTGTTCGGCGAGGCGCCGGACTCGCTCGCCACGCTCTTCGGCTACGGCGTCATGCCGGACGCGCAGGGGCTCTATCAGGTCACCGCCGGAAACGATCTGACGTCCGCTGATTCGAGCGGAGTGCTCCTGAGCCCCGCCGCGGCACGCCTGCTCCGCGCATCGGTGGGCGACACCGTGACCCTCGTGGGCAAGCTCGACCCCCAGGCGCCCGCGGTGCCGGCGGGGAAGCGCGTCGTCGTGCGTGGCGTCGTTCGCTGGCTGTACGACGCACGGGGGCAGGCCTCGGTGGGCGCCATCCTTCCGGTCATGCAGCGGCTCGCCCGCCAACGGGGCGACGACCGCGTCTCGCTCATCGTCGTGAAGGTGAAGAACGACGGCGACGTCGGCGTCGTCGCCGAACGGCTGCGCCAGCGCTACCCGCGTCTTGAGGTGAACAGCGTGGCCGACCTCGTGATCCAGTTCCGCAAGCGCTTGGTTTACTTCCGCCAGCTCTCCTACATCCTGGCCTCGATGAGCCTGATCGTCACCGTTCTGCTCGTCGCCACCATCCTCACCATCACGGTGAGCGAACGCCTCGGCGAGATCGCCACCCTCCGCGCCATCGGTGTGAGCCGCGCGACCATCGTGCGCCAGGTGCTCGCCGAGGGCACGGCGCTCACCGTCGCCGGCGCCGCGCTGGGGATAGCGCTGGGCCTGGCCACCGCCAGGTATCTCGACGCGATCCTCACCAGCTTCCCGGGGCTGCCGGCCGCCTTCTCCTTCTTCGTGCCGCGGGCTGACGCGCTGGCCACCGCGGCCGTGGTTCTCCTGGTAACCGGGTCGCTCGCGGGCGCGTACCCCGCCTGGCTCGCCGCCCGCGCGCCGATCGCGGCGACGCTCCGCTCGGAGGCGACGTGACGCCGCCGCTGCTGCTGGCTTCGGGTCTCCGCAAGGACTACCCCATGAACGGCGACACCGTTCACGCCCTCCGGGGTGTCTCCCTGCGCGTGGAGGCCGGCGAATACGTCGCGATTGTGGGGCCTTCCGGCAGCGGCAAGTCAACGCTGCTCCAGCTCATCGGCGGCATAGATACCCCGTCGGCCGGGACCGTCGAGCTGCTGGGGACGAGGCTCGATGCCCTCTCCGATCGCGACCTCACCCGCTTCCGCCTCACCCGGCTCGGCTTCGTCTTCCAGCGGTTTCACCTGCTGCCCGTGCTCACCGCGAGGGAGAACGTCGAGCTGCCGATGTCCGAGGCCGGCGTGTCCCTGCCTGAGCGCCGAAAGCGCGCTGAGGAGCTGCTGGCGTACGTCGGCCTCGGGGCGCGCGGCGGACACCGCGCCACCCAGCTCTCCGGTGGCGAGATGCAGCGCGTCGCCGTCGCCCGCGCGCTGGCCAACCGGCCGGCGCTCCTCCTGGCCGATGAGCCGACCGGCGAGCTCGATGCCGCCACCGGGCGAGAGATTCTCGACCTCTTCCGCCGCCTCAACGCGGATGGGGGGACGCTGGTCGTCGTCACCCACGACGATCGCCTCGCCGCGGAGGCGAGGCGCGTGGTTCACATGCTCGACGGCGCCATCCGCGACTGATGCTGTTCACCCTGGCCTTTCGCCATCTCTGGGTGCGGAAGTTCCGCTCCTTCTTCCTGCTCTTCGGCTTCGCGCTCGGCGTGGGGGTGATGGTGGTGCTGCTCTCGGTCGGAGAGGCGATGCTCGATCAATCGCGGGACGTTTCCCTCGTGGGAGGGGGAGAGGTGACCATTCTGCCCCAGGGGATCGACATCGAGGCGATGCGGACCGGCGGGATGTTCTTCACGATGGACCGGGCCCGATTCCTCACCCGCCAGACCCTCGGCGGGCCGCGTCACGCCGATATGGTGCGCGCCGTGTCGCCGGCGGTGGAAGGGAAACTGGTCTACCTCTGCAAGCCCGCCCCGGACTGCCGACCCGCCGCGGTGCGCGCCGGGGGCGAGATACCGAGTCGCGCCGCGGCCGTCGGCGCGGGGCTCGATGTGCTCCGGGGTGGGTGGACCGATTCCCCCGCCGATTCGGCCTACATCACCCCGTCCCCGCAGCAGCTGTATGACGAGCTGGACCGCTTTCACATCCCGCCGCGTCCCGACTCCACCTGGGCGGAATGGCAGTACTACAACGTCGTGACCGGGCCGGGCGAATGGTGGTACGTCACCTATCTGGTCGGTGGAGAAGTGCCGGACGGGCGCTGGGGCGGCCGGGTGCTGGTGACCCACCGCCGCGCTGACGGCGCCTACGATCGCTTCACCTCCGAAGCCCCCGGCGCGGCGGGGATGTTCGACACCGCGCGCGCCGATCTCACCATCGGGCCGAGCCGGGTTCGCCAGCGCGACGGGTCCTACCTTCTCCATGCGCAGGCGAGCGGCGACGCCGGGGTCGCCACCATCGACCTCACCGTCCGCCCGGTGCCCGGTCGCTTCTTTCCCCCGGTGGAGCTCCGGGAGGAGGCGCTCCTCTCGGGGTACGTCGTCCCCGCGCTGGCCGCGTCGGCCAGCGGTACGATCTGCGTGGCGGGCCGCTGCCGCACCGTTCACGATGTTCCCGCCTATCACGACCACAACTGGGGCGTCTGGCGCGACGTGACCTGGGAATGGGGCGCGGCCAGTGGTTCGCTGGTGAGCGTGCTTTACGGCGGAGTACGGGCTGGAGATGGCGGCGGATCTCCGTTCTTCCTCTCGCTGGTGGATTCGCTTGGCGTACGCCAGATCCTCCGCTTCGGCACCATCGACTATCGCGGGTCCCGGCCGGCGGCGGGGCTTCCCGGGGTCCGGGCGCCGCGAACCTTCGGCCTGGTGGCGAGCCGTTTGGCCGATACCGTCCGCCTCGAGGTGGACGTCGCGGATGTGCTGGCGAGCGGGACGGGCGTGAAGGGCATCCGGCGCACCTTTCTCCAGATGCGCGGGAGTTTCACGCTTCAGGGGAAGGTCGGCGGAGAGGTGGTGGCTGACACCGGGCAGGGCTTCTTCGAGACCTACGTGCAATAACGTGGCGCTACGCCGACCTTTCGAGTTTGAGGTATGTTCAAACCCATGACAGACGGGGAGAATACTCGCGTCCTGGGGCGTGGCCTGATCGACACCTTCGGGAAGGGGTGGGCCAGGCCCGACATTGATCTGCTGATGTCGGTATACGCGCCCGAAGCGGTCTTTATCGAGACGCCGTTCTCCGAGGCCCTGCGGGGAGCGGAGGCGATTCGGCGATACTGGCTGGAGGTGCCGTACAACCAGTCCGAGATCACCTTTTCCTCGGGTGAGATCTACGCCGCCGGGCCCTGGTTCTCCACCGAATTCAAGGCGGTCTTCCGCCGCCGGAGGACTGGCGAGTGGGTGGATGCCCGCGGGGCGATCTTCTGCGAGACCGCGGGGAACCTCATCACCGAGATGCGGATGTACTGGCACCGCTGGAACGGTGGACGGGAGACCGGTAAGCCGTAGCGGAAACAGGACGCGTCCCCGCCGACCATGTTCGTAAGTCATTGCACGACATTACAGTAATCAATGGCACGCTGTTCGCTGTGCAGGGGGAGGCTGGCCAGATATGGCCGCAACTCCGTGCCCCGCAAATGATTCGACCTGTAACTGCAGTCGCTGGGAGGTGCCATGATCTCGACTCTCCTCCTCTCGCTCGCCCTGGGTGGGGCGCCGGCCAACTCGGCCGCCGCCGCCCCCGCCGACGGCGATGATCCCCCCGTACAACTCTGGATCAGTGACGACAGACGCTTCGTTCCCGGCGACCGGGCCAAGGTCCAGGTCCGCACCAGGGACGACGCTTACTTGCTGGTACTCCACGTGGACACCGACGGACATCTCCGGGTGCTCTTCCCGGTAGATCCTACGGACGACGATTTCGTTCGGGGTGGGCGGAAATACGAGATTCGGGGACGCGGCGGACGCGAGTCGTTCACGGTCGATTCCCGGACCGGGCAGGGCACGGTGTACGCCGTGGCCTCGGCCGATCCCTTCAAGTTCGACGACTTCGTGGTTGGCGGCCACTGGGACTATCGTGCGCTCGCGCCCCAGCGGCTGTCGGCCCAGCCCGAGAGTGAGCTGAACGATCTGGTCCGGCGGATGTCGCAGGACGATTTCGACTACGACATTCTGACGTACGACGTGCTCGAGCGCGTCGCCTACTCGGACTACTCCTCCTCGTACTACCCGTCGACCTGGTTTTCCTCCTGCTTTGGCTGCTGGTATCGCCCGGGCTTCTCGGTCGGCCTCTACTTCGGGGGGGCCTATCGTCGCCCCTACTACGATCCGTTCTATCCGGCCTACGATCCGTTCTACAATCCGTTCTTCTACGACCCGTATTTCTATCCGGCCTACTACGCGCCGATCTACTATCCGCGCGTCTACTACCCGTACTACAGCTACCCGTACGCGCGCCACGGCGGCTACTACCACAACCCCGGCCACCAGCACTACGGCCCGTACGCGCCCTATCGCTTCCGGGGAAGCAATGGCGTGACGGCCGGGTATCGGAACCGCGGATTCAGCGAGGTACGCTCGGTCAATACCGTCTACCTGCCGCCGAGAAGCCGGGTCATCCAGCCCGGCGCGGTGAGTCCCGCGCGCCGGCTCGCCTCGGGGCCTGATGTCGCACAGCCGGTCGCAGTCCCGGCAGGCGCGCGCACCAATGCCACTCCGGGCTCGCGCCAGGAACGCTGGCCGCAGGACGTGAGTCCTCGTCGCAGCGAGCCGCCGGCGGACGTCACTGCTCGCCGGGTGGGCGAGTCGGGCAGGAGCACGGATGCCAAGCCGAATTCCCGCCAGGAAAGCTGGCCACAGGACGTGAGTCCTCGCCGCAGCGAGCCCACGAGAGATGTCACCGCCCGCAGGGCGGAGGTCGACCGCCCCCAGATCGAGCGTGCCCCAGTTCTCACGCGTCGGGAGCCTCAGGTAGATCCTCGTTCGTCTCGAAGCTCCGAGCCGGCCCCAAGCGCGCCTCCGCCGAGCGATCGCTCGGGTGGTGACCGGAGCGTGGGCGGGGGCGATCGTGGCGGCGGCAGGTCACCCGCCCCGGCCGCACCCTCGGTGGGTGGTGGTGGCGGAGGCAATCGTGGAAGCGGTGGCGGAGGCGGTGGCGGTGGCGGTGGTCAGGCGCCATCGAGCGGCGGCGGTCGCAGGCGGTAAGTGAAGCAAGGATCCCCCGGGAGCGATCCCGGGGGATTCTTCTTTCCATCTATCTGCGGTCAGGTCGCCGGGCGGTTTCGCCGGGCGTAGTCGAGGCCCCACTCCATGAGGTCGGCACTGCGCAGGCCCACTCGCATCGCCTGGTTGACTGCGTCCTCGTCGTCGAACCCCTGGTCGAGGATGAGCCACGGGATCAGCGCCCCTCCCACCCGGTTGCCGCTCCCGCAATGCACGAACACTGTCTTGTCGCCGGCCCCGCGGATTACATCCAGAATCCGCTCCAGCGTGGCGTCGTCCTGCGTGTGCGCGGTTACCG
>CAYYXP010000107.1:0-38230 GCA_964475685.1 uncultured Gemmatimonadaceae bacterium
TTTCAGGTGGCCCATGTGGACATGGCGTTCCGGAGAATGCATGCCCCAGCGCTTTACCGCCGGGAACCACTCGAAGCGCTGATCCGGAGCCTCGTCGGCGACGTCACCTTCCGCGACCTTTCCCGCCGCCTCCTCGTCAACACCACTGACCTGCTCTCGGGCATACAGGTCATGTGGGGACTCCCCGGCCTCCTCGACGCGAGGGTGGCCGATGCCGTGGCCGCCTCCTGCGCCCTGCCGGGTCTCTTCCCGCCACAGACGATCCTCGGCCGCGCCTATGTCGATGGCGCGGTGGTGGAAAATCTGCCGGTGCGGCTCGCGGCCTCGCTCGCGGCGGGCCCCATCATTGCCGTGAACGTGGCCGCCACGAGCGTTCGGCGCGCGGCCCACGAAACCGAGGGATTTGCCGCCACCTACATCCGCGGGCTCGAAATCGTGATGCAGACCCAGATCGAGGGCCAGCTGCGCGACTGGAAGGGACCGCCTCTCGTGCTGGTGCAACCCCGGGTAGAACACATCTCGATGTTCGCCTTCGACCGGACTGCGGAGTTGATCGAGGCGGGATACCGGGCCACCGCCCAGACGCTCGACCAGCTCGGCGGCCACCTCCACAGAATCCCCGCGGGGATGCACCCGGTGCGCCAGCTTCACGTGATGGTGGATGCCGCCCGATGCGTCGGATGCGGGGGGTGCGTGGTCCAGGCCCCGACGGTGTTCCGCCTCAATGCTCGCGGGAAGGCCGAGGTGCTGATCCCGCTCCAGAGCTGGTCGCCGATGGACGGCTCCTACGTGGCGAATTGCCCCACCGATGCGATCAGCGTGCGGCCGGCGGAGTCAGCGGCGTAACCTGGAAGATGTAGACGCTCGCGCCCTTCTGGCGGATCGGCAGAAAGTTGCGCAACGGGCTCCGGTAGTACCGATGCACCCGGACCCGCCCCCATGGCGCGAGCGCCCGCCTGAGCAGGACATCGTCGTAGGCCCGCTTGTGGTCGGGATCCCAGAAGTAATCCCCCACCGGTGTCGTTCCCACCACCGACCCTCCCGATGCGAGGTATCCCACCAGCTCGCCGATGAGGGCCGAGTCGTCGGCCACGTGTTCGATCACCTCGTTGCAGTAGATGATGTCGAACTGCCCGGGCCCCGGTGGAACGGTGGTGAACACCGGCCGCGCCGCCGGCGCCCGAAAGGCCTTGGCCTGCGCGATCGCCGCGGGGGAAATGTCGTAGCCGACCGCCTCGCCACCCAGCCGCTGCAGCATGAGGGTGAACACTCCATCCATGCAGCCGAAATCGAGCACCCGCTTTCCCTCCGGCGGAAAGCGCCGGAGCAGCGCGCGCTGGCGCCAGAGGAGATGGGTGAGCCGCCAATCGCGGTCGAGGGTGCGGGGCCCCTGACGTTCGACCCAGACCCGGTACTGGCGGTCGTACTCGTCGGAGACGGTGGGCGCTGTGGTGAACTGCGTCACAGCGCGGCCTCCCGAGACCCAAGCGCCGCCTGGTCCCTGCCGATTCGGACGAGGTCTGCGGTGACGCGATCCCAGTTGTAGTGGTTCTCGACGGCGCGTCGGCCGGCGGCCCCCATCCGCGCCCGCAGCCCCGGATCGCCCAACAGCCGCGTCAGCGCGGCGGCGACCGCCTCCGCGCTTTCGGCGTCCACCAGGGTGCCGGTTTCTCCGTCGCGCACCGCCTCCGGGATCCCGCCGCTGCGCCCGGCCACCACCGGTATCCCGCAGGCCGACGCCTCGCAGAGTGAAATGCCGAAACCTTCGACCCGCTGCTCCAGGAGCCGGGAAACGCCGAGGTAGATGTTGGCGCAATTGTAGAGGGCGGGCAGGTCCTGGTCGGGCACGCCGGTCAGGAAGCGGACCCGGTCGGCCACGCCAAGCTCCCGCGCTTCCGCCTCCAGCTCAGGCTGATATTCCCCTTCGCCCACCACAGCGTAGCGCAGGTCGGGATACCGGCCGCGCAACTGCGCGAGCGCCCGGAGGGCGGTGTCGATCCCCTTGTGTCGCGTGAGGCGGGCCACCGAGAGCAGCCATCGCCCGCCCATCAGGCCATAACGCGCCCGCACGTCGGCGGTGTCGATGCCCGGACGAAAGAACTCCTGGTCGGCGCCCAGGGGCACGACACGCACCCGCTCGGGCGAGGCGTCCAGATCGAGCTCTCCCAGAAGGGTGAGGCAGCGGTCCCGCGTCCACTCGCTGTTGGCCACCAGCGCGGCGGCGCCGCCGAGGAGGTCACGCGCGGTGCGCTTCTTGATGCCCGACTGATGGATCTGATGCTGAAGGACCAGGATGTCCCCGCCGTGAAGCAGAATGCCGAAGGGCGTCCCGACCCGCTCGCGGGTCCACTTGGCCGGGTAGGCCGCAGGCTTGATGTTGCCGCACCAGATGAACTCCGCGTCGGTGCTCCGGGCGAGCATCGCGGTGCGGCGGGCCCAGAGGAGCAACCCCGGAATTGTGCGGAGCCGGCGCGGCGCCACCGGCAGGCGATCGACCCGATTGGGGAAGGTCGCGTCCACCTCGGAGGCATCGGGGTGGCTTCCCGTGGAGACCACAAGCGATCCCGCGGGGTACCGCTTCGCCAGCTCCGCCATCCAGCGGGCAATACCCCCGCCGATCGGCGGAAAGTCGAAGGTGAGCAGCAGGTGTGTCCTCATCCCTGGCAATCTAGCGCGTCATACCCGCTTCCCCACCACACGCGCGAGCCCCGACTCGTACCCATCGATCATCCTGCTGAGCGGGAACTCCTCCTCGATCCGTCGTCGCGCGGCGGCGCCGAGCTGGGCACGCAGGCTCCGATCCAGGAGGAGGAGCTGCACGGCTTCGGCCAGGGCGACCGGCTCCCCCGGCGGAACCAGCACACCGGCGCTGCCGTCGGTCCCCAGCAGCTCCCCGGTTCCGCCGGCATCGGAGGCGACCACGGCGCAGCCGCACGACATCGCCTCGCCGACGGCGTTGGGAAAGATCTCGCGCAGCGAAGGGTGCACCACGAGGTCGGCGGCGGAGAGCGCGGCCACCATCTCCTGGTGATCGAGAAGTCCGGTGAAGATGGTGCGAAACGGGCGGTCGGCCGCCAACGCGCGCAGCCCCTGCTCCAGCGCGCCATTGCCGCAGACGACGTAGACCAGGTCGAGACCCCGCCGGCTCACGCGGTCGAGTGCCTCGATCGCGACATCGTGCCCCTTGTTGCCGGTCAGCTTCGCCGACGTGAGCACGATCGCCGTCTCGGGCGCGATGCCATGGCGGGCGCGGAACCCACGTCCCGCCGCGGGGTCGCGGGTGAAGGCGGTGGTGTCGTATCCGTTCGGGATCCGGCGCGAGACAACGTACCGGAGCCTGGGAGCATGGGTGAACGCCTCGCTCCGGATGTAGCGGGACTGAAAGAAGCAGGCCGCCACCCTGCTCAGATAGACGCGCTCCATGAGATGTGGTCGCGGACGACGGTAACTGTGATTGTACCGGTAAATGATGCGCGCCCGGTGCAGCAGGGTCGCGTAGACCGAGAGCCGGACGTCGTCCGGGGTGTCGGCCAGGATCGCCTCGGCCCCGACCTGGCGGAGAATGCGCAGCAACGCCCACACCTCCCGTGCGCCGCTGTTGCGGCCCGGCAGCTGGGTCACCGGGAGTTGCAAGCCGGCGAGGCGGTCGGTGAGCCGGGGAACGGCGGTGACTATGCGAACGCCGTGGCCCCGATCGATCAATCCGCTCGCGATCTTCGCGTAGCTCACGCCGGAGCCGCGCCAGCCCTTGGCCGATGTCAGGAGGACGATGTTCATCTCGACGCTATACTTCCCCCATGCGAGTGCTCGTGCTGGGTGCGGGTGGGGACCGGCGGACCGAGCGGTCCATCGTGCGGGCGGTGCGGTCGCTGGACCATCACTGCCGCTTCATCGACGTGGTCGGATGGTGCCGGCGGCTGGGCCCGCTCGCACCGCCGCTGGTCGGCCGGCTGGGGGAAGTGTTCCGTCCGGATGCCGTCATCCTCACCCGCCACGCCCGCCGACTCGGGGACCGGATACTGCAGGCGATCACCACGGGGCGAGCGGGCGGGCTCTGGTATTTCGACCTCAGCGTGCCTCCGCAGGCCGAAATCGTCCGAATGGCCCGCACGGTCGGCCGGATCTTCGTCACCTGCCAGTCGCAGATGGTCGCGTATCGCGCCGCCGGCGTTCCCCAGGTGCTCTATCTCCCACAGGCGCTCGATCCCTACGCGGACCGGCCCGCGACGGACGCGCCGGAGCGGTTTCGCTGCGACCTCTCCTTCGTGGGATCGGGCCAGTACCCCGATCGCTACGAGCTGCTGCGACGCATGACAGAGGTGGGCCGGCTCCAGGTCCGGGGCCCCGGCTGGGATGATGCGCCGGGGGACATCCCGGTGGCCGGGGGCGCCGTGTACGGCGGGGCCTTTGCCAAGGTGGTTCGCGGCGCGGCGATCTCCCTCGGCGCCCACGCGACGCAGGCCCAGAACTTCCAGATCGCCTGCGCTTCCAACCGGATGTGGAAGGTGCTCGGCTGCGGGGGTTTCTTCCTCGGCCCATGGCAGGCGGGGCTCGACCGGTTCGCCCACGACGGCGAGCACTGCGCCTGGTACCGCGGACCGGACGAGGCGGTGGAGATGGCGCGAAGGTATCTCGCCGAGCCCCGACGCCGGGAGGAGATCGCGGCCGCGGGCCGGCAGCACGCGCTCGGCAATCATACCTACGCCCATCGTGTGGCCCTCCTCCTCGCCGGCCGGGGATACGAGCTGGAGGATGCTCCCCGCACTCAGACGATCTCGTAGTTGCGAAACTCGAAGACCCGGACGCCGGTCAGGCGCTCGATCACCCCCGAGAGGTGGTAGCGGAGAAACCGCCACCGAAAGCGCCGCGGAGCGATGACCCGCTCCGGGTCGTCCTTCCGCTCGTCGATCCACCGTTGCGCCACGGCCGGATGGGTACCGGTGAACGGCTGAATGCCCGGCACCCACGCCAGCAGCGGGCGGCGCTCGTCCGCATCACGCCACGGGTACATCGTCTTGCCCAGCTCGCGCTTCTCCCGCAACGCCCGGGCGGGACGGGCCCACCCGTAGTGGAACATCTCGGCGCCGGTGAGCCGGGCGCGGATCTTCCGATGGTCGGGGCCCACCCTGAACCCCTGCGCGCCCTGGTAGGGCCGGATGTCCAACGCGGGGTCGAGCCTCACCGCGCGCACTTCCCGCCGGTACCAGCGCCGATGGGTGGCGATGGTGTCGAACCCGCCGTAGAAGTGCAGGTACCGCACCAGCAGCCCTTCGACCCTCGCATCGTCGTCGTGACTCCGGATCGCCCGCGCGAGCTCGTCCGCGCCGCGCTCGTGCAGCACCTCATCGGCCTGGATGTAGACCCCCCAGGGGTACGCGCACGCCCGCATGGCCCGCAGCGTCTCCTGGCCGAGCACGGTGTTGCGCTGCGTCATGTCCCATTCGGCCTCGAGGATCCGGATCCTCGGATCGGCGATCGATCGCACGAGGTCGAGAGTCTCGTCGTCGGAGCGCCCGACGTTCACGACGACCTCGTCGCACACCGGCAGGATCGACCGGATGCTGGCCTCGATCGGGAAGTCCAGCTTGATCGCGTTCCTGACGATGGTGAAGCCCGACACCTTGACCACGGCCCCGTCCTTGTCCCGACGGACATTGGCGAGCCCCAATCTCACTCCGGCCCGGGGGACCGGGCAAGCGCGGGCGGGGCGACGAGAGATTGGTACAACCGGAGGGTTCGCTCGACGGTGAGGTCGAGCGAAAAGGTTTCACGGGCCGTGCGGCGCGCCGCGGTCCCGAGGCGGAGTGCAAGATCCGGATCCTCGAGGACCCGGTCGATTGCGGCGGCCCACGCCCGCGCATCCAGCGGCGGCACGAGAAGGCCGCTCACCTCGGGGGCAACGAGGTCGACGTTTCCGGCGGCCTGCGAGGCGATCACCGGCTTTCCGAGCGCCATCGCCTCGAGGAGCGACTGGGAGAGCCCCTCGATTCGGGAGGGGAGCAGGACGACATCGAGCAGGTCGTAGAGCGGCCGGATGTCGGGGGTGAAGGGGACGCAGACCACCGGATGGCGCGAGGGCGACCGGCTAGTCGCGCGGCCGAGCGGGCTGAACGGGTCCACCCCGGCGAGCACCAGCCGCACCGGCGTCGCTACCCACTTCAGCGCCTCGACAACGACCTCCTGATCCTTCGGTCGCGCGACGATCCCGATTGTCCGGCGATCGGCACCCCAATGAATCCGGTCGCGCCACTGCTCCAGCGCCGCGGGACTCACCGACAGGTCCACTCGATCGGTCACCAGGCCGTTCGGAATCACCACGAGCTTCCGGGCCGGCGTCCCCTTCCGCCTGAGCGCGTCGGCCACGGCGCGGCTCACCGCGACGACGCGCGAGGCGGCGCGCCCGGCGAGCCAGTTCTCGAGGAAGAAGGTTCGGGGCATTTGCCGGCGGGTCACGACCAGCGGAACCTTGAGTCGTCCGCGCAGGGCAAGCCAAGTCAGCGCTTCGCGGTCGCGCGAGCTTTGCGAGTTCACCAGGTCCACCGGGTATCGCTCGAGAAGGCCGGCGAGCGCCGCCGCGCTGGCGCGCCGCTCTCCCGCTGCGAGCGCGAGCGGATGGACCTCGAGACCCCGTCCCCGCGCCAGCGCCTCCACCTCGGAGCCCGGCGGACAGACGAACCGCACCGCGACACCGGCGCGCTGGAGTCCGGCGGAGAGATGCAGCGTTGAGGTGACGGAGCCCGCGCCGCCGCCTTGATGGAGGACCTGCAGGACGCGGAGCGCCATGGGCGGGGAAGATGGGTGGGGTCGAGGGTAGATTGGTAGGCCCATGAACGTCGCCCTCTTCTTCTGGGACCGCCTCCCTGCCCCGACGTATGGCGGCACCCAGCGCATGGTCGTCTACCTGGCGAGGGGCCTCGCCGCGGCCGGGCACCAGGTGACGCTCGTCGCCGGCGAAGGCTCGCGGATGCCGGAAGCCACCGTCGTGCCCGTCGACCTGGCGATCGCCCGCACCACCGAGTTCGACATCCGCCGGCATCTCCCCGGCGGGCTCGACGTCCTGCTCTCCTTCGCGCCGCTCAGAACGCCGCCCGACCTTCCGTGGGTGAGATGCCTGCCGGGCAACTGGAAGCCGGGGACGACCGGTCCGCCGAACACGCTCTTCCTGAGCGAGGACCACGCCAGGCGCCATGGCGGCCGGGCCTTCGTGTACAACGGCATCGACCCCGCCGATTTCCATTTTCGTCCCACCAAGGACGCCTACGACCTCTTCCTCGGCCGGCTGCACAGCATCAAGGGGTATCGCTGGGCGATCAGGGGTGCCAAGCGCACGAAGCGGAAGCTGCTTCTGGCCGGAGGGTGGCGGCCCAGCCTCAGCCGGTATGTGAGGTACGTCGGGAAGGTCGGGGGGGAACGGAAGGCGGCCCTGCTCGCCGGCGCCGGATGCCTCTGGATGCCCGCGCTCTGGGACGAGCCGTTCGGGATCACGCTCATCGAAGCGATGGTGAGCGGCACCCCCGTCCTCGGGACCCGTCGCGGATCACTTCCCGAGGTGGTCTCCCCGGACGTGGGCGCCTTGGGCGACACGGTCGACGAGCTTGTGGCGCTCCGGCCGAGGCTCGCCGCCGTCGATCCCGAAGCCTGCCGGGCGCGAGTGGAGCGGTACTTCACGCACCACCGGATGGCGGAGGGATACCTGAGGATGTTCCGTCACTTCCTGGCGGAAGGGGTTCTCCCGCCAGGCGAGAGGGCCGAAGGAGCCAGCTAGGCCTCTGCCCGGGCGAGGTGGAGCAGCTCGATCATGCGGTGCATGTAAGTATGCTCGGAGAGCGCCCGCTGCCGCCCGCCCGCCGCCACCTGCTCCGCCCAGACGCGGTCCTGCAACGCCTCGGCGGTGAGGGTGCGGAGATCGTCGGAAGTCCGGGACACGAGGATTTCCGACCCCTCGTTGAAGTGGCGGTGGAGATCGGGGACATCTTCGACGATCTGGGGGACGCCGATCGCCGCCACCTCGAAGAGGCGCCGGTTGCACCCCGGTCCTTCCATCACATCCTTCTCGCCGCCGCACAGCAGATTGATCGCCACCGAGGCCCCGGCATATGCCCGGACGTAGTCCTCGTGGGCGAGCAGCTCCCCTCGGCAGTAGTCCCGGAGCCTCGTCTTCCGCCACCCCGGCCCCCAGACGGCCAGCCCGAACTCGACGAGCCCGAGAAGAAGCCGCTCGCGATGCGGTGTCGCCGTGCCGACGAAGACCACGTTCGCCCGGAACCGGTCGCGCGCGCGCATCGGCCGGTGGATGGAGGGATCGCATGCGGGCGGCAGGTAGCGAACCGGCGGCGCTCCCCGCTCGGAGAGCGTGGTGGCCGCCCCGCTGTCGGCGATGAGAACCAGGTCGCAGGCCGCGGCGAGCGACTGGACCCGGTCGGGGGCGCGGCAGGAATCACAGAACCATCCGGCCCACGTGGCGCTGCTGCCGCGCTTCAGCCAGCCAACAAGCTCCGGGTCGAACCGGCAGTCCTCCAGCACCACCACGACCCCGGGCGATGCCGCCGCGATGGCACGGGCGAGACGGTCCTGCAGCCCCGCGCGGCGGAGCCGGCTCAGCCAGCCGTCGGTTCGCTGGGGATCGAGCATGGCCACTCGACACCCGAGTCGCTCGAGCGCCCGGCGGCGGAGGCTGGCATGCGCGTGCAGGGTCTCGTCGGAGGGGCCGACGAGAAGCACCGAGACGTCAGAGAAGCTGGCCGACAGGGGATGGCTCCTGGTCGCGGAATTGAAGATCGTAGAGGCGGCGGTAGAGGCCGCCTGCCCGGAAGAGCTCGTCGTGCGTGCCACGCTGGATCACCCGGCCGGCATCGAGCACGACGATCTCATCGGCATCCCGCACGGTGGCGAGGCGGTGGGCGATGACCAGCACGGTCCGTCGCCGCATGAGGCGGTCGATGGCCTGCTGCACCAGCCGTTCCGATTCGGTGTCGAGCGCGCTGGTCGCCTCGTCGAGGATGAGAATCGGCGGATCACGGAGGAGTGCGCGGGCAATGGCGATCCGCTGGCGCTGCCCGCCCGAGAGCCGTGTCCCCCTCTCGCCGAGGACGGTGTCATAGCGCTGGGGAAGGGCGGCGATGAAGGCGTCTGCGTTCGCGGCACCCGCTGCCGCCTCGATCTGCTCCTGGTTCGCCCCGGGGGAGCCATACGCGATGTTGGCGCGCACCGTGTCGTTGAGCAGGATGGTATCCTGGCTGACGACGCCCATGAGCGCGCGGAGCGAGCGGCGCGTGAGCCCCGTGAGCGGCACTCCGTCCATCAGGATCCGGCCGGTGGTGGGGTCATGGAACCGTGGGAGGAGATCGGCGAGCGTGGTCTTGCCGGCGCCCGAGGGGCCGACGAGGGCGACCACGCGGCCCTTGGGCAGGGTGAAGGAGACGTCGCTCAGGACCAGGTCCTCCCCGCCATAGCTGAACGACACCCTCTCGAACGCCACCTCCCGATCGAACCGGGCGGCGACCTCGCCGGGGCGGTCGCTTTCGCTCGAGGGCTCGTCGAGGATCTCGAACACCCTCTCCGCACTCGCGAGCGTGACGGCCATGACGGCCGGGAACGAGCTGATCGTCTTGAGCGGCGAGGTGAGCTTGAGGGCCGCCATCAGGAAGACGATGATGACCTCGGGAGCGAGCGGCGTGGAAAGCCCGATGAGTCCCGGCCTGCTCCCGGCCCAGATGATCGCGATCACCAGCAGACCGGAAAAGATCTCGGTCAGGGGGCTCGTCAGGGACGAGTACCGCTGGGTGCGCACCACCTGCTTGCGGTAGCGATCGGTCTGCGTCTTGAAGCGGGATGCCTCCCGCTCCTCCTCTCCGAAGGCCCGGATCAGGCGCATCGCGCCGATCCGCTCCGTGACAAGCGACGTCACTTCCGCGCGCTCCCTGGTGCGCGCCCTGGAGTGGCGGCGCAGGCGTTTGAGCAGCGTCTGGAGGAAGTACACCATCAGCGGCACGAAGGCGAGCGTGAAGAGGGTGAGCCTCCAGGAGATCTGGCTCAGCACCACGAGCGTCGTGGCCACGACAACGAGATTCCGGAACAGCGAGAGGAGCGAGGCGGTGACCACCGTCTTCGTCTGATCCACCTCGGTGATGATGCCCGAGATCAAAGCCCCCGAACGGGTGCGCTGGAAATAGCCGAGGTCGAGCGTGAGCAGGTGATCGAAGATGCGGGTCCGGAGGTCGCTCACCAAGCCTTCCTGCACCCGGACGGAAATCTGGGTCGACGCGTACGCGAAGACGTTCTTGAGGAGGAGGCCGGCCACGAGCACGACGACCAAGCGGGCGACGGCGCCGCCGGGGGTGAGCCCGGAGACGAGCGGCTCGGTGAGCCGGTGGACAAACGCCTCGAGCTGGGAGGAGCCGGGCCGGAGGTCGCCGGCGGTGCCGAAGAGGTGCTTGAGGAGCGGGATCAGGATGACGAGGGTGAGCCCGTCGAGGAGCGAGGAGAGAAAGGTGGTAACCAGACCGAGGCTCAACAGCCCCCGGTACGGCTTCGCCAGACCCAGGAGGCGGAGCTCGGTCCGCACCGTCAACCCTGTCGCGGCGTCAGGAGCGCGATGGGAAGAATGACCTCTTCCGGGGAGACGCCGCCGTGGAGGAAGGCCCCCCGGTATCTGGCCTGGTATTCCCGCAGCTTGGTGGGGTAGACGAAGAACCGGTCGCCGGTGGCCAGCAGCAGCCGGGTCCCCGGCGTGCGGGCGGGCAGGCCGAAGCTGGCCAGGTCGTCCACCACCAGCGCCGCGTCGGCCTCCTGGGCGCGCAGGTCCTCGCCGAACTTGTAGCGCAGGTTCGAGGTGGTGTCGCGCTTGGCGAACACGGTGGCCGGCGTGTGGCAATGGATCGACCCGTGGTCCGTGGTGAGCAGGACCGGTACGCCGCGGCGCTCCGCCTCGCGCAGGGCGTCCCAGAGCGGCGAGCGCTCGAACCAGGTACGCGTCAGGTTGCGGAGCGCCGAGGCATCGCGCGCCACCTCGAAGAGGGTGGAGTTCTCGGTGCGCCCGTGAGTGAGCTGGTCGATGAAGTTGAAGACGAGCGCCGTCACCCCGTCCTGCGCCAGGTGGGCCGGGAGCCGCTTGAGCAGGCCCTCCCCATCGGCGGCGGTGAAGACCTTCTCGTAGTGGACCGGTACCGGCTTTCCGGTGAGCTCCTTGAGCTGCTCGGTGAGCAGCTCCGCCTCGTGCGCGTTGAGGCTGGCCTCTTCGTTGTCGCCCCACCACTTGGGATACCGCGCCTTGATCTCGGCGGGAAAGAGCCCGCTGAAGATCGCGTTGCGCGCGAAGGGGGTGGCCGTGGGGAGAATGGAGAAGTAGTGGGCCGTCTCGATGTCGAATCGGGCCCCGATGAGCGGCCGGATCATCGCCCACTGGTCGAGGCGCAGGCAGTCCACCACCACCAGCAGCACCCGGCGATGCGATTCCAGCATCGGCCGAAGGAATTCGGCGCCGATGTCCACCGACAACGGCGGTCGGTCACTCTCGCCGTCGTGGAGCCAGCGCGCGTAGTTCCGCTGGAGGTAGCGCGCGAAGTCCTGCCGGAGGCTCTCCTGAAGGGTCCGGAGCGCATCCTGCAGTCCGGGCTCGTCGGCCTGGCCAAGGCGCACTTCCCATTCCGCCAGCTCGGCGACGAGCTCGACCCACTCGCGCCATGCCAACGGCGCTGCGCGCCGCGCCTCGAGATCGCGAAAGCGGGTGGCGAAGTCGCGCGAGAGGCGCTGCTGGCGGATCCGGTCTCCGTCGAGGAGGCGGGTGACCACCGAGAGGATCTGCCGCGGGTTGACCGGCTTGATGAGATAGTCGGAGATATCGGCGCCGATCGCGTCCTTCAACGTCTCGGTCTCTTCACTCTTCGTCACCATCACGACCGGCATGGCGTTGTCAATGGCACGGATGGCGCGGAAGAGCTCGAGCCCGCGCCGTCCAGGCATCTGCTCGTCGAGCAGAACGATGCCGTAGGGCTGGCGTTGCAGAAGGACGAGGGCGTCGTCACCGTGGGGTGTCGTCTCCACGACAAAGCCCTGCTCCTCGAGAAAGAGGACATGGGACGTGAGGCTTTCGACCTCGTCGTCAACCCACAGAATGCTCTTGGGGCGGGGCATGAGCTAACAGTAAGCAGGGAGCGGGGAGCGGGGAACGGGGAGAAGGAAAACGCTATATTGGCTCCGTGGCCTCCACCCCGCTCCCCGTTCCCGATGTCCTCGCGGTCCGCTTCAGCTCCATCGGGGACGTGCTGCTCACCACCCCGCTGCTCCGCGCCATCCGCCGCCGGCACCCCGGGGGCCGGATCACCGTGCTGACAAAGGCGGCGTACGCCCCGCTGGTCGGGGACAACCCGCACGTGGACGAGGTCATTTCCTTCCGGCCGGACCAGCCCTTGCCCGGGCTCGCGGCGCCGATCCGCGCCGCGGGGTACACCCACCTGCTCGACCTCCACGACAACCTGCGTAGCCGCGTGCTCCGTGCGCTGGTTCCCGGCCCCTGGCACGGCTATCCCAAGTATCGAGCCGCCCGCGCGCTGCTCATCCACGGCAAGCGCGACCGCTACCCGGTACACCGGCCCGTCGCGGAGCGCTATTTCGCCGCCGCACGCGACCTCGATGTGCGCCCCGACGGCGAGCCCCCCGAGTTCTTCCTCGGCGAGACCGCGGTTCGCGAAGCGGCGGCGTGGCTGGAGACGGCGGGCCTCGGCGCCACGAGATCTCTCGTCGCCGTTGCCCCCGGGGCCGCCCACGCCACCAAGCGCTGGCCGGTGGAGCACTGGCGGGTGCTGGTGGATCGGATCGTGGGAGCCGGAATGGACGTGGTCGTTGTCGGCGGAGCGACCGACGCGGATGTCGCGGATGCCGTCGCCGCGGGACGCGGCAGCCGGAGCCGGACCGCGGCCGGCCAGTTCGGGCTCCAGGTCACCGGGGCGGCGCTTCGACGGGCAAAGGCGCTGGTGTCCGGTGACACCGGAGTCATGCACATGGCGGCGAGTGTGGGCACGCCGGTCATAGCGCTCTTCGGGCCGACGGTGGAGGCGTTCGGGTTCTTCCCCTACACGACGCGGGCAGAGATTCTGCAGGTCGATCTGTCCTGCCGACCGTGCAGCAGCCAGGGCGGGCCCACCTGCCCCCTCGGCCACCACCATTGCATGCTCCACCTCACCCCGGACTCGGTGTACGAGGCGGTCCGCCGGAGCGTCGCATGACCGAATGGGATCCCGCCGCCACGGCGCTTCTCCGGCTACTCTGCACGACGGCCCGTGGCCCGCGCCGGGAGGGGATCTTCGCGCTTTGGCTCACCGTCCGCGTCACCCAGGACCTGCTCCGCGACGTGCCCCCGCCCGAACGCGCCCACCGGCGCCGGCTTCAGGCCCTCGAGCACCGGCTTTCCAGTCTCACGATCGCGCCCCCGCTTCGCCGGGCGCTGGCCGCGGCACTGAGCCAGTTGGGTGAGCCCCATCCCGAGACCGCGGCCCAGGTGCTGAGCCAGCTGGTGGCTCCCGCACGCGACACCGCCGGTGCCGAAGCCGGGGAGGCACTGGCCCAGGCGGCACGAGCAGCGCGCACCACGGTTCGAGGTGCGCGCTGAGCGACAACCATCCTTCGGGTCAGGAGGTCGGTTTCGGGGCGGGAGGCGCGGGCTCCGTTGTCGTGTCGCCCTTGGGGGTGACGCGGGCACCGGATATTTCCACCAGTGACCCGTGGCCGTCATCGCCTTTCCGGACGCGGACCCAGAGGGGAGGGCCGTCCTGCTCGACGAAGAAGACCACCGCCCCCTCATTGTCCTTGGCCTCGTTGACGAGCCGCCACCCTCCCTTCTTGAACAGCTGGCGGTAGTACGAGGCGACCGCATCGGGCCCGACAGGCGAGCGGATGACGAGTTGGAGAACGTCGGCCCCACCTGACCGGGAGACGAACGTCGGCTGGGGCGGCAAGGGCAGCTTCGGCAATACCTCGCTCAGCTTGGGCGGCTTGGGCGCCTCGTCCCGGCCGCACGCGGCCAGGGTGAGCAACCCGACGAGCATGATTCTCGGGAGGGGAAACATAGGGGTGGGACACTAGCGGGCGGGCCCCGGGTGGTCAAGGTCGCGTTGCCGCAAGCGTGTGTCGCCCTTATGTTTCCGCCTACGCGTCGGACGTCCGCACCCGCCGTACGCCCCTCCCCAACCTCCTGAATGTCAAGGAGTTCGGCCATGGCCGGCCACAACAAATGGAAACAGATCAAACGCAAGAAAGCCATCACCGACGCCAAGCGCGCCTCGTCATGGACCAAGGTCATCCGGGAAATCACCGTCGCGGCCAAGGCCGGCGGCGGCGACCCCGACGGGAACCCACGGCTGCGCACCGCGGTTGACGCAGCCAAGGCGGTGAACATGCCCAACGAGAACATTGACCGGGCCATCAAGAAGGGAACCGGCGAGCTCGAGGGCAGCGTCTACGAGGAGCTCACCTACGAGGGCTACGGGCCGGGCGGCGCGGCGATCTTCATCGAGGTTACCACCGACAACGCGAACCGGATCGTTGCCGAGATCCGGCACGCATTCAGCCGCAACGGCGGGAACCTCGGCGCCAGCAATTCGGTGGCCTGGATGTTCGACCGGAAGGGGCAGATCTTCCTCGACGCCAACCGCTACGACGAGGACAGTACGCTCGAAGCGGCCCTCGACGCCGGGGCCGAGGACTTCGTGCGGGACGGCGACCAATACGTCGTGACCACCACGCCGGCGGCCTTCCACGCGGTGCAGGACGCGCTCCGGGCCCGCAAGCTCGAGATCGAATCGGTCGAGTTGTCCATGGTGCCGAAGAACACCGTCAAGGTCGAAGGGACCGATGCGGAGCGGATCCTCCGCCTGATGGAGGTGCTGGAAGAGCTCGACGACGTCTCGAAGGTCTCCTCGAACTTCGACATAGACGCGGCCGCGTTGGCCGAGGCCTGAGAGCGCGCCGGTGAAGGTACTCGGGATCGACCCGGGAACGGCCGTGCTCGGGTACGGGGTGGTCGAGGGCGGCTCGGGCTTCGGCTCGCGGCTCCTGGAGTGCGGTACCCTCACGACCACGCCTCGAGACACCCTCCCCGCCCGGCTCCGCGTCATCCATGACGGCATGTGCGCCCTGATCGCACGGCACGCTCCCGACGCCCTGGCGGTCGAAAGCGCCTTCCACGGGAAGAACGTCCGGACGACCATCGCGCTGAGCCACGCGCGCGGCGTCATCCTGCTCGCTGGCGAGGAGGCGGGGCTGGCCATCGCCGAATATTCGCCGGCCCAGGTGAAGAAGGCGGTGGTCGGCCGGGGCGCGGCGATGAAGCCGCAGGTCAGCTACATGCTGACGCATCTGCTCCGCCTCAAGGCGGCTCCGTCGCCGAGTGACGCGGCCGACGGCGTCGCGGTGGCCCTGACCCACCTGCTCATGGCCGGCCGCCGGGAGCTGCTCCTCCGCCGGACGGCGGCGGCCCGATGATCGCCAGCGTCACCGGTATCCTTGCCGAGCGCGACGGCGAGACCATTGTGGTGCACACCGATGGCGGTGTCGGCTACGCCGTCACTGTCCCGGCCGGCGTCGCCGAGCGGCTCCCGGCGAGGGGCAGCAGGGTCAGCCTTCACACCGAGCTCGTCGTGAAGGACGATGGCTGGGCGCTCTTCGGCTTCGACCATCCGGCCGAACGGCTGGTCTTCCAGCGGCTGCTCGGCGCGAGCGGATTCGGGCCCAAGCTCGCCCTCGCGCTGCTCTCCGCGCTCGGGCCCGAGCGAACGGTGCGCAGCATCCTCGCGCGCGACCTGGTTTCGCTCAGCTCGGTCGGCGGCATCGGCAAGAAGAAGGCGGAGCGGCTGGTCCTCGAGCTCCGGGACCGGTTCGGCGCGATGGCCTTCGAAGCACCCGTACCCCGCACCGGCGGCGGCGGCGAGGATGCGGTGCGCGCGCTGGTGGGGCTCGGGTATGGCCCGGCAGCGGCCGAGGATGCGGTACGCGCGGTGTTGGTGAACGGGGCCGAGCCGGAGACTCCGCAATTGATTCGCCGAGCGCTCCAGCAGCTCGGTTCCGCCCGGGGAGGGCGCTGAATGGTAACGAGCGTGCCCGCGGCCACCGCCGAGTGGAACTGCACCAGGTGCGGAACCACCAATCGTAAACTCGTCCCGGCCACGACGACCGAGACGCGCGACCGGTGCAATCACTGTCACATCCGGCACGTGATCACGCCGGGCGAGCGGCCGGTGCGCTGGAACGCGCGCCTCGAGGAGTGACGGTGGCCAAGCTCCAGGTGACCACGCCGGAGGCGCTCCCCGAGGAGAGCGGCGCGGAGGCGGCGCTCAGGCCGTCGCGGCTGGACGAGTTCATCGGCCAGGCACAGGTCAAGGCCTCGCTGCAGATCGCCATGGACGCGGCCAGGCGGCGCCGCGAGGCTCTCGACCACACCCTCTTCTTCGGGCCGCCGGGACTCGGCAAGACCACCCTCGCCATGCTCATGGCCCGGGAGATGGGCGTCCAACTCCGGACCACTTCGGGGCCGGTGCTCGAGAAGCCGGGCGACCTGGTCGGACTCCTCACCTCCCTCGGGGCCGGCGACATCCTCTTCATCGACGAGATCCACCGGCTGCGCCCCGCGCTGGAGGAGTTTCTCTATCCCGCGATGGAGGACTTCCGGGTGGACGTGCGCATCAGCGAAGGGCCCAATGCGCAGACCATCCCGATGACCATCGAGAAATTCACGCTGGTGGGCGCCACCACCCGTTTCGGACTTCTTACCCCGCCGATGCGCGCTCGCTTCGGGCTGGTCGAACGGCTCGGCTTCTATCCCGCGGAGGAATTGGAGCAGATCGTCATCCGCTCCGCTTCCATTCTCCGGCTGCCGATCGATCCCGGGGGGGCGAGCGAGATCGCGCGCCGGAGCCGGGGGACCCCGCGCGTCGCCAATCGCCTGCTCCGGCGCGTGCGCGACTACGCCGAGGTGAAGGCCGATGGGCACATCACCCTTCCCGTGGCCGACGCCGCCCTGTCGCGCCTCAACGTCGATGAGTTCGGGCTGGACGACATGGACACGCGGATCCTCAGCACGATCATCGAGAAGTTCGGCGGCGGGCCGGTAGGCCTCGGCACAGTGGCGGTGGCGGTCGGGGAGGACGCCGGAACGCTGCAGGAGGTCTACGAGCCGTATCTCATCCAGCAGGGGTTCCTCGAGCGTACCGCCCGCGGCCGCTGCGCCACGGCGCTGGCCTACCGCAGGTTCGGCCTCACTCCCTCCGCCGGGCAGACCACGATCTTTGACGGCTGAACGCCCCACTCCGCTCCGGACCGCCGACTTCGAGTACGACCTTCCGCCGGAGCTCATCGCCCAGGAGCCCGCACCGGACCGGGGCGGGAGCCGGCTGCTCATGATCGTGCGCACCGACCGCCGTGACGCCGGCGCCGACGACAGGCGCACGAGCGAGCGCCCGTCCACCCATGCCACCCGCCGCGGCGGCGGTGTCTTCCGCCAGCCGACGGTCATGCCGGGAGAGCAGTCCGACGTGGGCGGGGCAGTCCTGGTCGACTCGCTCTTCTCTCAGCTTCCGTCGCTCATTTCTCCGGGCGATCTGCTCGTCCTCAACACGTCGAAGGTGCGGCACGCCCGTCTGATCGCCTCCCGGCCCTCCGGCGCCCCCGCCGAGCTCCTGCTCATACGGCCCGATGAAGGGGACACCTGGCTCGCGATGGGCAAGCCCGGCAGCGCCCTCCAGCCGGGAAAATCGATCAGGCTCGGTGACAACCTAGCCGTGGAGACGCTGGCCGTGCTGCCGGACGGCAACCGCCTGGTCAGGTTCCATGGCGGGACCGCGGACGAGGCGATGGCACGGTACGGACAGATCCCGCTGCCGCCGTACATCACCCGGGCGCCCACCAAGCTCGACGAGGTTCGCTACCAGACGGTGTACGCCCGGACGGAAGGGAGCGTGGCGGCGCCGACCGCCGGTCTCCACTTCACCCCCGATCTGCTCGACGCTCTCTCCACCAAGGGAGTCGTGATCTCGGGGCTCGATCTCGAGGTCGGACCGGGCACATTCAAGACGGTGGAGACGGACGATCCTGCCGCGCACCGGATGCACCCCGAGCGCTACGAGATCAGCTCCCGGCTGTCCGCGCTGGTGGAGCTCACCCGCGAGCAGGGGGGGCGGGTGTGGGCGGTGGGCACCACGGTGGTGCGGGCCCTGGAGAGCGCCGCGGGGGAGGACGGCACCGTGCGCGCCGGAGCCGGCGAGACCTCGCTCCTCATCACTCCGGGCTACACCTTCCGGGTCGTCAACCGCCTCATCACGAACTTCCACCTGCCCCGCTCCACCCTCCTCATGCTGGTGAGCGCCTTCGCCGGCCATGAGCTGACGATGACGGCCTACCGGCACGCTGTCGCGGAGCGCTATCGCTTCTACTCCTACGGCGACTCGATGGTGATTCTCTAGCGCCGATGTTCCAGTTCCGGATCGACGCCACCCAGGGCATGGCGCGCGCGGGGCGCCTCGCGCTTCCGCACGGCGAAGTGCAGACACCGGCGTTCATGCCGGTCGGCACCCACGCCGTGGTTCGCGGACTCAGCGCGGCGGACGTCCGCGGCACCGGCGCGCAGATCATCCTCGGCAACACCTACCACCTCCATCTGCGTCCCGGCGAGGAGACCGTGCGCGCCATGGGCGGGCTGCACCGATTCACGACGTGGGACCGCCCCATGCTGACCGACTCCGGGGGATTCCAGGTCTTCTCGCTGGCAGGGCTCCGCCGGATTTCGGAGCACGGCGTCGAGTTCCAGAGCCACGTCGACGGAACGCTGCGCACCCTGACACCGGAGCGCGCCATGGAGATCCAGCTCGCGCTCGGCGCCGACATCGCCATGGCCTTCGACCACGTGGTGCCCGGCCAGGCATCGCACGACCTCGCTCGCGAGGGAATGGAGCGCACGCTGCGGTGGCTGGAGCGGTGCAAGGCGAGGCATGTCGAGCTGACGGGAGCGGGTTCCGAACCTCCAGCCGCGCCGCAGACCCTCTGGCCCATCATCCAGGGCGGCACGCACGAGGACCTGCGGCGGTGGTCCGCCGAGGGAACGGTCGAACGCGGCCCGTGGACCGGCATCGCCATCGGCGGCCTGTCGGTCGGGGAGCCCAAGCCGGTGATGCACCGCGTGCTCGAGGAGCTCGGGCCGGTGCTTCCCCCCGAGATGCCCCGTTATCTTATGGGTGTCGGGTTCCCCGCCGATCTGCTCGAAGGCATCGCTCGCGGCGTCGACCTGTTCGACTGCGTGGCGGCCACGCGCAACGGCCGCCATGGCACCGCATGGCTGCCGACGGGCAGAGTCAACGTACGGGGCGCGGCGCTCAAGGGGTCCGGCGAGCCGCTCGACCCCGAGTGCGACTGCGAGACCTGCGTCACGTATCCGCGGGGTTATCTCCGGCACCTGTTCGTGGTCGAGGACATGCTCGGGCTCCGCCTGGTCTCACTGCACAACGTGCGGTTCCTGGTCCGGCTCGGCGAACAGGCGCGCGGCCACATCGTGGATGGAACGTTCGACCGGTGGAGCCGCGACTGGCTCCACCGACACTACACTCGCGGAGAATGAGGAGCGGCGATGTTCCAGGGCCAAACGGGATCGGGCGGCGGGCTCGGCATCCTGGTACTGCAGATGGCGGCGATCGGTCTCGTCTTCTACTTCCTCATCCTCCGGCCATCGGCCCAGGCGAGGAAGAAGCACGCAGCGGTGCTCTCCCAGCTCAAGAAGGGTGACGAGGTCATGACCGGCGGCGGGTTGATCGGACGGGTCAAAGACATCAAGGAAGTGGACTCGGACGGCGTCAAGGAGACCCGGGTGACCGTGGAAACCGGCACCTCGACGGTCGTCGTCGAGCGCAGCCGGATCGTCCGCGTGGGCGGCGCATCGGCGCCGGGGGCCCCTGCGGCATGAGCCTGCTGCCGCTTCATCTGCTCGGTTCGCCCGTGCTCCGCCAGCGAAGTTCGGAGGTGGCCTCGGTGGACGGCGAGGCCCGCCGCCTGGTGGACGACCTCTTCGAGACGATGGACGCCGCCCGGGGCATCGGACTCGCGGCCAACCAGGTCGGCGTGGCCCGGCGCATCGCCGTGGTGGATGCCGACGGCGACCGGTTCGCCATGATCGACCCCGTGATCGTGGAAACCGAGGGCCTGGCGACGGCGGAAGAGGGATGTCTCTCGATTCCCGACATCTACGGCGACGTGACCCGGCCCGAGCGCGTGGTGGTGGAAGCGCTGGACCAGCACGGCAACCGGTACCGGCGCGAGGCGACCGGATTGAAGGCGCGCGCCATCCAGCATGAGATCGACCACCTCGATGGTATCCTCTTTCTCGACCACCTGAGCCTCATCAAGCGGCAGATACTGCTGGCCCGCTGGCGGCGCGAGCGGAAGGACGAGACCGGGTACCTCAGGGAAGTGGTGGTGGAGACGGCCCGACCGGAGTGATGCGGATCGTCTTCTTCGGCACGCCGGAGTTCGCCGTGCCGTCCCTCGAGGGGCTTCTCCAGGATCGGTACGACGTCACCGCCGTCGTGACCCGCCCCGACAAGCCCCAGGGCCGTTCCCGCTCCACTCTGGTGGCGCCCCCGGTCAAGGAGGCCGCCGAGCGGGCCGGCCTCACGGTGCTGCAGCCGGAGCGGCCGGTGGGAGACGTCTTCCTGGCCGGCCTGCGCCGACTTGACCCCGATCTCGGCGTCGTGGTTGCGTACGGTCACATCCTGCGGCGCGACCTGCTCACCCTGTTCCCCCGCGGGATGATCAACGTCCATGCCTCGCTGCTGCCGCAATTCCGCGGGGCGGCCCCGATTCCGCACGCTATCCTCGCCGGCGAGTCCGTCACCGGCGTGAGCATCATGCGAATGGAGGAGGGGCTCGACAGCGGGCCGGTACTCATGCAGCTCCACACGCCGATTGGCGACGAGGAGACCGCGGGAGAGCTCTCTGCGCGCCTCGCCGAACTTGGCGCCAAGGCGCTCCTCACGGCGCTTCGCCACCTCGAGAACGGCACCCTGCGCGCAGAGCCGCAGGATTCCTCACGCGCTACCTACGCCCCCAAGGTGGATCGCACCGCGGCGCGACTCGACTGGAGCTCCCGGCCCGCGGCGCTCGCCCGGCAGGTACGAGCCTTCGATCCCGCGCCCGGCGCATGGACCATCCACCGGGACGCGCCGCTCAAGCTCTTCGGCCCGTCCACCATGGAGGCCCAGGGGGAGCCGGGCAGGGTACTCTCTGCCGGAAGCGACCTCGTGGTGGCGGCCGGAGGTGGAGCGCTCGCCGTGCGCGAAGTGCAGCCTGCCGGCAGGAGCCGGTTGCCGGTGGCGGACTGGGTGCGGGGTCGGGGAATTGTCGAGGGAGAACGGCTCGAGTGAGACCGCTGCCGAGATTGCACGCCGTCACCGATGCGTCGGTACTGAACCACCCCGATCTGGACATCCGCGCCGCCGCCATCGCGGCCGCTGGGTCGGCGGTGGCGCTCCACGTGCGCGACCGGACCGCGGCGGCGGCGGCGCTGGCCCGGGCCGCCTTGCGGCTGCTGGCGCTCACGCGCCCTCCCGAGGCCGCCCTCTTCGTCAACGGCCGCCCCGATCTGGCCGCGGCGATCGCGGCTGACGGAGTCCAGCTGTCCGCCACCGACCTCTCGCCCGGGGACGCGCGGCGGGTCTTCTTCCGGGGGTGGATCGGCCGGTCGGTGCACAGCGTGGATGAGGCGGAAGCGGCGGTCGCCGAAGGGGCGGACTACCTGCTGGTCGGGAGCGTCTATCCGAGCGCGTCGCATCCGGACCGGCCAGCGGCCGGGATCGAGTTGGTCCGTCGAGCGGCGCGCCTCGGCAAGCCCGTGATTGCGATCGGCGGGATCGATGCCTCCCGGGCCGCCGAGGTGCGGGACGCCGGTGCGTACGGCGTCGCCGCGGTGTCCGCCCTCTGGCGTGCGAACGATCCTGCCGCCGCGGCCCTCGCCCTGCTCGAACCATGGTTGGCGGCGGCATGACGGAGCTCGCGATCACCGTCAACGGCGAGCCCCGCCGGCTGCCGGGCCCCGCCACTCTGCTCGACCTCCTCGCCGCTCTCAGCCTCGACGCCCGCACGGTCGTGGTTGAGCTCAACCGCGAAATCGTCCGCCGTCCCCGACTGGGCGAGGCGGCGCTCGCACCCGGCGACCGGGTGGAGCTGGTGCATTTCGTGGGCGGAGGGTGAACGCCGGCCCGGTTATCTTTCCTCCATGACCGACACCCTCCAGACACCGGCACCCGCCGTCGAATCCGCGCTCTCCATCGGGGGCCGCAGCTTCCGTTCCCGCCTCATGATCGGCACGGGAAAGTACCGCGACAACGCCGAGATGGTCCGGGCCATCGCCGCCAGCGGCGCGGAGGTCGTGACAGTTGCAGTCCGCAGGGTGGATCTCGATCGCCGCAAGGAGGAGAGCGTCCTCCATCACCTCAGCCCCGAGCGTTACTTCCTTCTTGCCAACACCGCGGGCTGCTATGACGCCGCTGAGGCCGTCCGCTACGCCCACCTGGCCCGCGAAGCCGGATTCAACGACTTCGTGAAGCTCGAGGTGATCGGCGACCGGGAAACCCTCCTTCCCGATACCCAGGGCCTTCTCGAAGCCGCGGTGCAACTGGTGCGGGAGGGGTTCACCGTCCTTGCCTACACCAACGACGACCTGGTCACCGCCCTCCGCCTGGAGGACGCGGGGTGCGCGGCGGTCATGCCCCTCGCCTCGCCGATCGGAAGCGGGCTCGGGCTCCTCAATCCGATGAGCATCCGGACGATCAAACGGCGCCTCTCGGTCCCGGTGATCGTGGATGCCGGAGTCGGCACGGCGTCCGACGCCTGCATCACGATGGAGCAGGGTGTCGACGGTGTCCTGATGAATACCGCGCTCGCCGAGGCGGCCGACCCCGTGGCCATGGCACGAGCGATGAAGCTCGCGGTCGAGGCGGGACGCATGGCGTACCTGGCCGGGAGAATGCCGCGGCGGGAAGCGGCGATGCCGTCGAGTCCCGTGCGGGGTATGCTGGGGTAGGCTGTCGGCCAATGGCGATCAAGAAGGCTGACGGCCTGGCTGCTCGCAGAGCGGCATTGAAGATCTTGAGCGATGTGCGCGGGGGCCGGCCGTTCGACGCCGCACTCGACCGTGCGGTCCGGTCGCTGGGCGAGGCCGACCGGCGGCTCGCCCATGAGCTGGCGGCCGGAGTGCTGCGCCGACAGAGCGCCCTCGACAGCCGGCTCGGCGCCCTGGTTCCGCGCGGGTGGGAGAGCGTCGCTCCGGACGTGCGGGAGGTCCTTCGCCTCGGCGCCTTCCAGCTCACGGCGCTCGACCGCATTCCCCCGCATGCGGCCGTAGACACCAGCGTCTCGCTGGCAAAGGCGATCGGCGGTGCGCGCGCTGGGGGCTTCGTCAATGGGGTCCTCCGCCACCTCACCCGCCTGCCGGACGCGCCGGCGTCCCCGGTGGGGGAGGGAGACGCCGCGTCGCGACTCGCCGGCCAGTACTCCCATCCGCCCTGGCTGGTCACGCAATGGGTCGCGAGATACGGCGAAGAGGCGACGGCCGAGTTGCTCCGGTGGAACAACACCCGGCCGCGACTCGTGCTGCAGCCCGCGCGGCAAAGGCTCGAGGAGCTTCAGCGCCGTCTCGAGGAGGCGGGAGTCGCGGTCGAGCCGGCCCCATTCGGCGCAGGGCTCATCGTGGGTCGCTCCCGCCCCGCCGACATACCAGGGTACGCGGAGGGGGCGTTCATCGTGCAGGATCCGGCGCAGGCGCTGCTCACGCGGTTCGCCGATCTGCCCCCGGGAGCCCGTCTCTACGACGCCTGCGCCGCGCCGGGCGGCAAGAGCATCGCGCTCGGCAGGGGCCTGGCCGCGGTGGTCGCCGCGGATCGGTCGGCCGCGCGGGTCGACCGCATGGCCGCGAACTTTCGCCGCGCGGGGAGCGGGCGCGAGCACGCCATCGTCGCCGACGCCGGGTGCCCGCCGGTCCGGCCAGTCGAGGCCGTCTTGGTCGACGCCCCGTGTCTCGGTACCGGGACGTTCGCGCGACACCCCGATGCCCGCTGGCGGGTGACTCCCCGGGCGCTGACCGGCCTGGTCGAGAAACAGGCCGAGCTGCTGGACCGGTCGGCGGAGGTGGTAGCGCCCGGCGGGCTCCTGGTCTACTCCACCTGCTCGCTGGAGCCGGAAGAGAACGAGCAGCAGGTGGATCGGTTTCTCGGTGCACACCCGGAGTTCCGGCGGGAGACGAGCGACGCTTTTCCCGCGGCGCTCGCGTCGCCCAGGGGAGACCTCATGATCGTCCCACAGCGTCACCACATGGACGGCGCCTACGCGGCCCGTCTTCGGCGCGCCCGATGAGAGCCCGCCGGCACACCGCGGCAGGGTTCTCGCTCCCCTCGATGCTCCCGTCGAACCGGCTCCTTCGTGACGGGGGGCTGGTCCTGCTGACGTTTGCGGCAGGGTACGCGATTTCCGCCCTGTGGATCTCACCGTCCTCGGTGCTCGGCAGCGACCACCCCGTCCCCCGGGTGCTTGGATTGGTGGACGCCGAGGCCAGAAGGAAACTCACCGAGCAGGGGTTCCGCGTTCGCCTCGAAGGCGAGCGCGCCAACCCGGTCATCCCTCGGGGCGCGGTCGTCTGGCAGGACCCGCCCGCCGGCATGGTGCTGCCGCCCAACACGACCGTGGAGATCGTGGTGAGCGGAGGACCGGCTCCGGTCACCGTTCCCGACGTCGTCGGACTCGCCCTCTCGTCGGCCGAAAAGATCATCACCGCGGCCGGTGCTAAGGTGGGCACCGTGGATACCGTCCAGACGGGCGGCGAGCCCGGCATCGTGATCGCAACGCGGCCCGGCGCCGGGAACGGCCGGTCCCGCGGCGCGGCGGTGGACCTCGTGGTGGGCAGCGGCGGTGGAGGGGAACTGTGAGCGCACGCATCGCACCCAGCGTCCTCAGCGCCGATCTGGCCCGCCTGCGGGAGCAGGTGGAGCAGGCGATCGCCGGCGGCGCCGAGTGGATTCACGTGGACGTGATGGACGGCGAGTTCGTCCCCAATCTCACCTTCGGAAGCCCGATGGTCCGTACGCTCCGGCGCCTCACCGACCGGCCGCTCGACGTGCACCTCATGGTCCGGCACCCCGAGCGCTACATCGCCGAGTATGCCGACGCGGGCGCCAGCGTCTTCACCTTTCATCCCGAGGCCACGATCCACGTGCAGCGCCACCTGGCCGCCGTCCGCGAGCGCGGCATGCTCGCCGGGCTCGCGCTCAACCCGTCTACGCCCCTCGCGATGGTGGAAGAGGTCCTCGACGACGTCGATCTGCTGCTCGTCATGTCGGTAAACCCGGGCTTCAGCGGACAGTCGTACCTCCCCGGCTCCACCGACAAGATCCGGCGGGCGCGGGCCCTCCTCGACCGCAAGCGGTCGGGCGCCGCTCTCGAAGTCGACGGCGGCATCACCCTGGAGACGATCGGTGAAGCGTGGGGCGCCGGGGCCGACACCTTCGTGGCAGGCACCGCCGTCTTCGGCGACCCCGATCCCGCGCAGGCGGTACGCGCCCTGCTGCGCCGCTGCGCCGCCACCGCCTGAGCCGCCCATGTCACGCCAGTGGACGTTCGTCGGGGTGGTGCTGCTGGGTCTCGGCGCGGGTGCCGCGGCTCTCACGCGCATCGGCCGGGAAGTCGAGCCCGTGGCGGTGGGGGCGCGCGCACCGGAATTTCGCGCGATCGACCTCGCGACCGGTGACTCGGTGAGCCTGCACAAGAGGTACAAGGGCAAGGTGACGCTGGTGAACATCTGGGCCACCTGGTGCGTCCCCTGCAAGGTCGAGATGCCCGCCATGGACATGCTGTACCGGGAGCTGGCCCCCCGGGGGTTCGCCATCGCCGCGGTCAGCGTCGACGAGGGGAGCCCCGACGAGGTGCGCGGTTTCGGCCAGGAGCTCGGCCTGAGCTTCGACCTCCTCCATGACAAGAGTGGAAGGATCCAGCAGACCTACCAGACCACCGGCGTGCCGGAGAGCTTCCTCCTCAACCGCCAAGGGATCATCGTCAAGCGCGTCATCGGCGCACACGACTGGAACTCGGACGCCAACCGGGCCCTGGTCGAGCGCATGCTCGACGAGTCGGGCCAGTAGCGTGAGTTCCCGGAGGGGCCGTGGCTGAGTGGATCCTCGGAATCGAAACGTCGTGCGACGAGACCTCGGCCGCATTGCTCCGAACCGATGGCGCGCAGCCCGAACTCGGCGGCCTGGTCATCCTGTCGCAGGACGTCCATCGCGTGTTCGGCGGCGTCGTCCCCGAGCTCGCCAGCCGGGCTCACGTCCGAACCATCGGGGCGGTGGTGGAGCGCGCCCTGGCGGATGCGGGCATCGGCCTCTCCCAGGTTGACGGCATCGCGGTGACCGCGGGCCCCGGGCTGGTCGGCGCCCTTCTCGTCGGCGTGATGTACGGAAAGACGCTGGCGTACAGCCTGGACCGGCCGTTCATCGGGGTGAATCACATGGAGGGGCACCTGTTCGCCCCGAGGCTGGAAGATCCGGAGCTGGCTCCGCCGTTCGTCGGGCTCCTCGTCAGCGGCGGTCACACCATGCTGCTCGACGTTCCGGAATGGGGGGAGTACCGCCTGCTCGGCCAGACGCTCGACGACGCCGCGGGCGAGGCCTTCGACAAGGTCGCCAAGCTCCTCGGCCTGGGCTATCCGGGCGGTCCCGCGATCGAGCGCCTGGCCCGCGAGGGCGACCCCCGCCGTTATCGCTTTCCCCGCCCCATGCTCGCCGAGCTGGAACGCGACGGGCCGGCCCGCTATGCCTTCTCGTTCAGCGGCCTCAAGACCGCGGTGCTGCGAGCAGTCCGCGCCACAGCACCGGAGCAGCTTTCGCCCGCCGACCTGGCGCGCGGCTTCCAGGACGCGGCCATCGAGGTGCTCGCCGCCAAGACCGCGCACGCCGCCGACGAACTCGGCTATGACGCCGTGATGGTCGGCGGCGGGGTGGCCTGCAACAGGGCGCTCGTCGCGGCCCTGCGCGACCGGCTGGCGAGGCGCGCCCGCGTGAGCGTCGCTTCCCCGCGGCTCAACACCGACAACGCGGCGATGATCGCCGCGGCAGGGGCCTGGCGCCTCGCGCGCGGCGAGCGCAGCGGCTGGGATCTCGAGCCGCGCGACGACCTGCCGCTTCCCGGGCTCACGGTGCCCTCTCCCGCCGGCGGGCGGGCGTGATGCCCGTCTACCCGCTCGTCTTCCACCTGGGCCCGCTCGAGATCACCGGCTACGGGATCATGATGATGGTCGCCTTCCTCATGGGAGGATGGCTCATCGCCCTGGACCTGAGGCGTCTCAAGCTGACGGAGGATTACGCCGCCGACCTCGTGGCCGCGGCGGTAGTGGGCGGGATCATAGGGGCCAAGCTGTGGTACGTCGCGCTCACGCGCGATCCCGGGGCGCTCTTCTCCCGCGGGGGCCTCGTGTGGTACGGCGGGTTCTTCGGGGGCGCGATCGCGGTGATGCTGAACGGCTGGCGGCTCCGGGTACCGCTCCGCTGGACGATGCAGCTCGGCGCGCCGGCGCTCGCCGCGGCCTACGCCCTGGGACGGGTCGGGTGCTTTCTCGTCAACGACGACTACGGCCATCCCACTACGCTGCCGTGGGCGGTGCAATTCCCGCGCGGGCTCCCCCCGTCCACCGCCGGCAACATGGAACATCTCTTCGGCATCGCCGTGCCCCCCGGAACCGATCCCTCCACCGTACTCGCGGTGCATCCCACCCAGCTCTACGAGACCGGGCTGATGCTGGTGGCGTTCGCGATTCTCTGGAGGCTCCGGCTGGGGACGCGGCCGGTGGGATGGCTGTTCGGGCTCTATCTCGTGTTCGCGGGGATCGAACGGTTCCTGGTCGAGATTCTCCGGGCCAAGGACGACCGTTTCTTCGGTGCGTTCACACTGGCGCAATTCACGTCGGTGATTCTGATCGCGACCGGGCTGGCACTCGTGGTCGCCTGGCGCGGCGGACCGAGCCCGGCCCCCGGCGAGTACCTGTCCCACGGCAAGCGCGTACCGGCGGCCAGGAAGAAGTCTGCCGCGTAAGCCCCGAGCGGAGGCTCAAGCCGTGACCAGCTCCGACGCCGCCACCACCACCCCATCCGCATCGGCGTAGAGCCAGTGGCCAGGGGTGAAGGTCACGCCCGCGAAGGTCACCGGCACACCGCGCTCTCCCCGCCCCGCACTGGCGCTCCTTCTCGGGGACGTGTTGAGGGCCTTCACGCCGACCGGCGTGGCGGCCAGCTCCGCCGCATCCCGGACGCACCCGTTCACCACGATTCCGCTCCAGCCGTTCTCCCGGGCGAGCCGCGCCAGCCGTCCACCCAGGAGCGCCGTGCGGAGTGACCCGCCGCCGTCCACTACGAGAACGCGACCGGCCCCCTCCGACTCGAGCACCTGTCGCACGAGCGCGTTGTCCTCGAAGACGCTCACGGTCTCGATCGGGCCCGCGAAGCGCGACGCGCCGCCCCAGTCGCGGAACAACGGCTCGGCAACCGTCACCCTGTCGGGGAAGGCGTCGCAGAGGTCCGCGGTAGCCGGGGCGGGCTTCACCGCTGAGGGGTGGTCACCCGAAGATCGGCGGGAGAAGGCGGCGCCGGCTCGGCCGATTGCCTGCCGCCCGCGTGGCGGCGCGGCTCGAGAATGAAGGTCCACCCGAGGGCGACCACGGCCAGCAGTACCAGCAGCGCCTGCGCGGCCAGCGATTCGACGGTGGGATAGATGCCAAGCGCGGGAATCCGCGGCGCCCAGGCGGCGACGGTGGTGCTGATCGTCCCTCCCTCCTGGAGCTCCGCAACGCCCTTCCCGGCAAAGACGAACGCCATGTAGTAGAGGAACGCGCTGGTGACAGCGAAGAAAGGCTTGAGCGGGAGCCTGACACCGAAGCGGTCAATGGCGTAGTAGACCACGGCCAGCGCCAGCATGCCCACCAGCATTCCCGCCACCACGGGGAGGGCTCCGGCCGCCGTCGTGGACACGAAGAGCGCCTTGAAGAAGAGCACCGTCTCGAACCCCTCGCGGTACACCGCGAGGAAGGCGGCGGACACGAGCGCAAGGGCGGAGCCTCCGGTGAGGGCGTCCTGCACTTTGCTCTTCACGAACTGATTCCACTTCACGACTTCCATCTTCGAGAGGAGCCAGTAGCTCACGTAGAAGAGCACGCTGGCGGCGACGAGCATCGTGGCGCCCTCCAGCCCCTCGCGCCTGGCGGGACTGAGGATGAAGACGGTCTCGAGCGCCAGCGCCGTCAGCAGGCTGGCCACCACCGCGGCCCCGACACCGAGATTGATCTCACGCTTGCGGTGCGAGGCGCCCATCTTCGACAGGAAGGTCAGGAGCGCACCGACGATAAGGATCGCCTCGAGCCCTTCCCGCAGCATGATCACGAACGACTGGACGAAGAGATTGACCGGGGAGAGATCGTCGCCGAGGGCCCGCTCCGCTCTCTCGAGCGCCACGGCCAGCCGGCTCTCGATCGCCTTGAGCTCCGCCGGTGTCGCGGCGCCCGGCCCCGCGCTGGTGCGGAGCGCCGCGAACGCGCCCTCCGCTTCGGCGGCGACGTCGGGATTCTGCGCCCTCAGGCTCCGTTCGACCAACTCGAACGTCATGTACGCGTCGAGGGCCCGGGTGGGTGCGGCGGGATCGCCCGCACGCGCCATCGCAAAGGCCGATTCCACCTGGGCGCGCACCTGGCCGAACAGGTGCGCCGTCGCGGCGGCGCCTCGGTCAGCCTCGAATGACCGCACCGCCGCGACTCTCGCCAGCGCCGGGGTGCCGGCGTTGTCACCCATCCCGAGCGAAGCCAGGATTGCCGAGTCCGACATCCTGCCCGTCGCCGGGAAGGCACGCAGCGTGGCGGGCACGCCGCCGGCTGGCCGCGGCAGCCGCAGCACACTCGCGTACAGCGCCACCGCCCACCGGTCCGTGGCGGGGAGCTCGTTCTCATACGCCGGCATGGCGGTGCCGACGGTACCGATGCTGATCCGCCTGAAGTAGTCCAGCGGCGTCTTGCCGCGGAGCGGCGTCCACTCGGCCAGATTCGCCGGCGGGGGGACCATCCCCGGGGCCAGCAGGCCGTCCCCGCGACCGTCGTCGCCGTGACAACCTGCGCAGGTGGCCCGGTAGATCTCGCCCCCGCGGGCCAGCGAGGGCTGCGAGGCCGGAGGCTCGTCGAGAGCCACGCCGAAGCGGGAGGAGAGGTCGGTCGCGAGAGCCTTCACTCGCGCCTCGATGAGGTCGGGAGCGGCGGTGGAAGCGACGAGGGCGATGAGGGTGTCGATCTGCGCGGTGGCGGTGGCGGCGGCTGTGCCGAGCGTGGAGGCGGAACGGCGGGCTTCCTTCAGGAAGAGGGCGGCCTCCTCCACTTCCTGGGGCGCGATGACGCGCCCGCCGGCAACGCCGATCCGATACTCCTGCGCCGCAAGCTGGGTCGTTGCGGCGACCCGCCGAACGGCGGCGGCCACGTCACCCGCCGAATCGGGGGGTGGGGTGACGAGCAGCGAGAACGCGAGCGGGAGTGCGACATTGATGAGAATCATTTTCAATAGGTTCCGATAATCATCATGCCAAAGTAGAGCGCGGCAGTCGGATTTGGAAGTGGGGAAACTACGGGGCGGTTGGGGCGGGATGCAGGACGGCGACGGCGCCCGCGGTGCTCTCCGAATGGGTGAGAGAGATCTCGATCCGGATGCCTCCTGCCCCGGCAGCGAGACGAGCCGCGAGCCCGTGGAGGAGAATGGCCGGCCGGCCATCGGAATCCCGGATAACCTCGATCTCCCGCCACCCCACACCCCGCGCCCCCGGAAGCGACTGCAGCGCCTTGTAGACGGCCTCCTTGGCCGCGATCCTGGCCCCGGCGTGGCCGGTAGGGTCCGGTCGGGTTGCCAGGTAGGCCCGTTCGGCGTCGGTGAAGAAGCGGGCAAAGGCTTGGTCGCCCTTGGACACGAGCAGGCGACTGACTCGCGACAGGTCTACCAGATCGATGCCCACGCCGATGACGCTCAGAACCGGCTCCACCAGAACTCGGCAACACCGGCGAGTGGCGGGGGCACCGGAAGGTACCCGCCAAGGACGAGACCCAGATACACCGCCGCCGCGGCGACGGCGGCGGATACCGCCCACACCGGCCACGCCGGCCTCCGCCACATCCGGATTCTCTCGGCTTCGGCCCGCCAATGCCGCTCTTCCGCGCTCGCTGCGGAAGCGAGAGCCAGCCATGCCGACTCGAGGCGGCGCGCCCCGGCCTCGAGGGCAGCGCGCCACTCGTCGTGCCCGGTGCCTCCCTGGGACTGCGCCCCGCTGGAGGAGTGAACCCTCTGCTCCAGCGCATCGAGCGCGCCGACGAACGGCCCGCCGCCACCTCCCAGTCTCGCCGCGATGGCGCGCTCGTCGTTGGGGGTGAGGAGCAGGACGCGCAGGCGCCGGTCGGGAAAGCGGGACTCGGCGGCGGCGGCGCGAAGGCGGCTGTTCGCGGCCCGACCGATCCGCGCGGCCACCGCACCTACCGCGCGCTCCCACAGTCCGATCCAGGCCACGCGGCCGAGTGACGCCATCGCCCCGTCGCGGTCTCCGGCGGCTGCGAACCCGCGCCCCGCTCCCGCAAGATCGAAGACTCCGGTCACGAGATCGAGCCTGATGTCGTCGTAGGCCAGACCGAGCGGAGAGGGTGGGCCCGGAGTCGGCGGGTCGGTCAGGCGCCCGAGGGACGGGCCCAGTTCCGGCACCGTCCACTCGCTGGTCAGCACAGGATTGCCTCCAGCACCCGGTCGGTGTCGCGGAAATCCTCGAAGACGGCGTGCGGGGCGCACGCCGCGAGATCCGTCACCGAGTACGAGCCCGTGGCCACCGCCACCGCACGCGCGCTGATGGATGCCCCGCAGGCAATGTCGGCTGGCGTATCCCCGATGATGACGACCTCCGGCCCGGTGGGCTCCCTTCCGAAGAAGGGCATCGCACGCCGCGCCGCGATCGGAGGCAGATCGGGGCGGTGGTCGGCATCCGATCCGTACGCCCCCACCTGAAATCTCGATGGGTCGATGCCGCCCGAGCGGAGCTTCAGCGCGGCACCTTCGGCGAGATTGCCGGTGAGGAGCCCGAGCACCACGGCCTCGTGTGCCTCGAGACGGTCGAGACGATCCGGAATGCCCGGCATGAGGGTCGTCCTCGAGGCGGGGCGCTCCAATTCCCGGGCGAGGTGCCCGACATAGCGCCGGCAGAGGGCGCGGACGAGGTCCGACTCCCTCGCCTCGGGCCTGCCGGCCACCTCCAGCAGCTCGGCGACGATCTGGGGGTCGGTCTTTCCGTCGAACCGCACCCGTTCCAGCCCCGCCGCGTCGGGCACTTCCTCGCCGAGGGCGGCGAGGAGGGCCCGCCTCCCCGCGCCTGCGGTGAGGAGGATCGTACCATCGATGTCGAAGAGAACCAGCTTCCGCTTCACCGCTTCTCCATCCGCCGCACCGCCACGAGGCGCTCACGCAGCGGAGCGGCCCGTGTCCCGGGGAGCCACGACTCGGCCAGAACCCCTCCGCACGAGACCGTGGAGTGCACCAGCCCATCGGCTTCGGCGGCGAACGCGACATGGGTGATGGCGGGTGTGGTCTCACCGCGGAAGAAGAGGAGGTCGCCCGGTCGGGGCGTGTCGGCGGAGACCTCCGCGCCGCAGGCGACCTGCTGCGAGGAGTCGCGGGGGAGGGTGATGCCCCGCGCCGCGAAGGTGGTCTGGACCAGCCCGGAGCAGTCCACCCCCCAGGGCGTCACGCCGCCCCATTCGTACGAGGCCCCGGAGAAGTGTTCGAGCGCCCACCGTTCCGGCGCCTTGCCCCGCGCCGTCGCAATCGCCGCGGCTGCCGCCGGCACCGAGCCCTCCACCCTGAGTCCGCGGCGTCCATCGGGAAGCCGAATCGTGTCGCCCTCGACGGCGACCCGCGCCCGGAGTGGAAGGGGCAGGCGGGTCTCGCCGATCCTGATCGTTGCGCCGAGACTCCATCCGGTGGCCTCGGTCCGCCACCTCTCGGCCTCGGCGTCCTCGACCTCGAGCAGGTAGCCCGCGTTGGCCCATCCCTCATACCCGTCGTGACGGGAGCGCAGGCGGCGCCATTCTCCCCGCTGCTCCAGCACCGCGGCGGTCTCGCCGAGGACAAGCTGGCTCACCTGCTCGACGCGCAGGCTCGGCTCGGCGAACAGCGGAGCGATGGTGGACCGGGCGATGGCGGCGGGGAGCATCAGGTGCCGGATGACGACCCGGCGGAGGCCTTGGCGGCGCACTCGCGACAGAGCGTGGTGCCGCGGAAGGTGCAGATCAGGCAGATGAAGGTGCCGCAACCGGCACAGGGATATCCCTCGGACGCGCGCTCTTCGCGACCGCAGGCGCGGCAGTTCATGGCATCGTGCTCGCGGATCTCGGTCATGAGCGCCTCATGACGTGAGGCTGTACCGCTTGATCTTGTTGATCAAGGTCGCACGGGAGATGCCGAGCTCGATGGCCGCGCGGGTCCGGTTGCCGGCGTGGTGCTTGAGGGTACGCTCGATGTGCTGCCGCTCGAGGTCGTCGAGGCTCAGCGGCGTATGCCGGCGGTCGCCGAGGCCGGGCCGGGCGCGGAACTCGCCGGGAAGGTGCTCGATGCTCACCGCCGCGGCTCCGCGCCCGAGGATGAGAGCCCGTTCGAGCACGTTCCGGATTTCCCGCACGTTGCCGGGCCAGGGGTAGGCCAGCAGCCTCTCGACCACCTCGCTGGAGAGTGCCGCCGGCCCATCGGGGAGCCCGGTGCGCAGATCGCCGAGGAGCCGGGTGATGAGCGCGAGCCGATCTTCCCTCGAGCGGTCACGCACGGCGGGCAGCCTGAGCGGCATCACGCTGAGCCGGTAATACAGGTCCTCCCGGAACCGCCCGCTTTCCACCTCCGCCTGCAACTCCTTGCTGGTCGCCGCCACCAGGCGGACGTCCACCGTGACCTCGCGGGTTCCCCCGAAGCGCCGGAAGGTCTTGGTCTCGAGCACCTTCAGGAGTTTGGGCTGGAGCTCGGGGGCAAGGTCGCCGATCTCGTCGAGGAAGATCGTGCCGTGGTCGGCAATCTCGAAGAGACCCTGCTTGCGGTCCCTGGCCTCGGTAAACGCTCCCTTCTCGTGCCCGAAGAGCTCCGAGTCGAGGCCGGCGGCGCTGAGGGCGGTGCAGTTGACCTCCACGAACGGTGCCCTGGACCTCGGGCTCCTTCCGTGGATCATCCGTGCGACCCACCCCTTCCCCGTCCCGCTTTCCCCGGTCAGGAGCACCGTCGTCCGCTCGCTCTGGGCGAGCAAGGTGACCTGTTGAGCGAACTCCTGCATTGCGGACGACGTGCCGAGGGAGTCGAGACCGTGATCGGGGGCGTTCCGGACCAGGAGGGCCTCGTTGACGCGGCGCAGGCGGGCCTTGTCGGCCACGCGTGCGGTGGCGGCGGCGAGGTGTTCCATATCCACCGGCTTGGTGAGGAAGTTTTCCGCGCCGAGCTGCATGGCGCGGACGGCCGAGGAGACATCGGCTTCGCCGGTCAGGAGGATCACCGCGGCATCCCGCTTGCGGAGGTGCTCGAGCACCTCCAGCCCATCCATGGCCGGGAGCCGGAGGTCGAGGACCACGACTTCGGGGCGGAGCCGGTCGAAGGTGGCCAGGCCCGCCTCCCCGCTCAGCTCCCGGGTGACCTCGTATCCGAGGCGTTCGAAATAGTTGCCGACACTGCGCAAAACGTCGACATCGTCGTCGATCAGCAAGACCGATGCTGGCATCAAGAGGCCTGGGACAAGGGGCAGCGGGACTCCGCGCGGGAGCTCACCCACCAGAAACTAAACACTCCAGGCGCGTGCGCCATGCCTCAAACCACCGCAGGGACCATGATGCGTATGGCGGCCGGAACAACGGTCGCCGTGAACGGCGTGACCCCGCCGGGCTCGCCGTCGAGCTGGACCGGCTGCACCGGCGTCGACTCGACCCTGATCTCCCGGCCCCGGGCGTAGCCGACGTAGGCGTCTTCGCCCCGGCCTCCCTGTGCGACGCGGAGGAGGTCCCACACCGCCCTGACACTCTGCCCGAAACTGTTGGCCCGGACGACGACGACGTCCAGCAGCCCGTCATCGGGCCGGATGCCGGCGCCGAGGCGAATGAAGGGCGGAATCACCTCGCCGCAATTGGCGACGAGGACCATCGCGGCGTTGGCGTCCCACTCGACGCCGTCGATGGTGATGACGTGCGCGCTGCTGCGCACCTCGTCGATGAGCCGGAGCGTGGTGGCCACGTAGGCGGCCATACCCCACCGCCGCTTGTGTTCGGACCTCGTCTCCGCCATGACTCGCGCGTCATAGCCGGCGCCGCAGGCCACCGCGAAATACTGGGTGCCCGATACGCGATCCATCCGGCCGAGGTCGAACAGCTTCGGCTGCGCGGTCACCAGCGCGCGCGCGGCGCGGGCCGGAGGGCTCGGGATCCGGAGATTGCCGGCAAGGAGGTTGCCGGTGCCGCCGGGGATGACGCCGAGGGCCACGTCGGTGCCCACGAGCGCCGCGGCCGCCTGCATGGTCGTCCCGTCGCCGCCGACGACGGCGACCACGTCCACCCGTTCCGCCACGCCGTACTCGGCGAGCCGCCGTGCGTCACCGGGGCCGCCCGTGGCCAGCAGCTCTGCGCTCCACCCGGCCTCCCGCAGCGTCCGCATGATCTCGGAGATCCCATCGGGGCGGGTCCGGGCCGCCGCCGGATTCGCGATCACGAGGACGCGGGGCATCAGAACTCCCGCTCCCAGAGAATGTCGAAGCCGACCTGGTACGGATTGGTGCTGGTGTACCGGTTGGCGTTGGAGCTCAGCGTGCCGCAGCTCTTGACCGTCGGCTCCACCGAGCTCTGCATCTTCCACTCCCGGCTGAAGCGGAACTCGAGGCTGGCGCCGAGCGTCCGGCCGATCAGCTGGCTGAAATCGGGGCAGAAGCCGGCGGTGAACGTGAGGAAGGTCTTCTTCCCGATCTGCCACCCGGCAGCGAGCTGGGTGAGAGTGCCGGCGCTCGTCGCGCTCGCCGAAGCACCGGGACGGATCTCGATGAGGTCGATGGGCACGCCGAAATCCTGGATCAGCGCGCGCTCCAGCTCGCTCGACAGGGCGCTCGAGAAATAGGAGAGCCCCGTCTGGAGGGCTCCCCCCTGGCCGACCTGCGCCGCTTCGTTCGCGGGATATCCGGTGATGAGGTACGACACCAGGTCGGTTTCCGAGATCGGCGGCCGGAAGGTGCTCTCCAGCGACACCTTGGGGGCGTAGAGGGTGCCGGTGATACTGGCGACGACCGGGATTTCGTCGCCCGTGCGCACCGTACGCACGACGTGGCGGGCCTTGATGTCGAGCCCCGCGTTCAGGTCGCCGATGTAACGCACCTCGCCCCGGCTCACCGTGAAGTCCCGGGTGACCGGGCCGATCTTGAGCGTGTAGCTGCCGCGTGCACCGGCCAGTGTCCCCGTCGGGGTGTACTCCCGGCCCGCCTTGCTCACCCGGACGTTGCCCTCGAGCTGGATGTTCGCTTCGGCGGACCGGAGCCAGACATCGGAGCCCATCGAGAGCCGGAGGTCGTTGATGCGGAGCGAGTCGAGAAGACGGTTCTGGAACTTGTCGCCGAGGTGCTCCCGGCGGATCAGCGTGGTATCGACCAGGTCGGCGTACGTCGGATCTTCGAGATCGATGATCCGCTTGTTGACCAGGTCTGCGAAATAGAGTACACCGCTGTTGACGATCAGGTTGCCGGTGAGGGTGGCGCCGAAGACCGGGCCGGTGAGCTGGAGGCTGCCGCTGCCGACCATCGTGAGGAAGTTGCGGACGTCGATGGCGCGGAACTGGTCGGCGCGGAGCTCGAGCCCGAGGATGGGGCGCGAGAGATCCTCCAGCCGGAACCCGCCGGCAACCTCGAGGCGGCCGCCTCCGCTGGTGAGGAGCACGTCACGGAGCACCACCGAATCTCCCTTCAGCACCGCTCCGCCCTTCATCGCCCCGAATCTCACACCGAGTCCGGGAATGTTCATGCTGCCACCCTTCACGTCCACTTGGCCCGCGAGCCGCGGCGCCGCCCATGTGCCCTCGACCTGAACGTCGGCGGCGAGGACGCCGTGCACCTGGGTTACGGCCGGAGTGAGCGCCTCCAGAAGCGCCAGGTCCACGCTGTCGGTGTGCGCGCGGACGGAGAGGGGCCCCTCGAGGCGCCGCCGCGGCACTCCACGGAAGCCGAGATCGACCGGGACGTGGGCCTCGACCTGGAGAACATCCTCGCCGGTGCGCCAGAGATCGAGATTGGCGTCGAGCCGGCGGTCCTCGTAGTTGATGACGCCCTGGATGAAGGGCGCCTGGAAATCGCCGAATCGGCCGTCGGCCAGGTTGGCGATGCCTCGCAGCGTCGGCGCGGCCGACGTACCACCCACCCGCAGCGCGAGCCCCACGTCGCCGGCGACACCCAGCGTGTCACGCTCGAGCAGGCCGTAGAGGTCCTGGAGATCGAGGCCCTGCACGTCCACCGTCAGGTCTCCGGGCGCCGCGCCCGGCACGCGGCCCTCGGCCCGGAGGAGGCCGGAGCCGTCGGTGGCGACGAGGGTGAGGGCCCCGACGACAGGAGCGGAGTCGGCGAGCGAAACCGTGACCGGGCCGGCCAGGTGGTAACGGTGCAGCGCCAGGGCCGCCTGGAGCGAGTCCACCGTCAGGAACCGCCCCGCGTCCGTGCTGTACCAGCCGCCCGCGCCGTCGAAGCGCGAGGACTTGCCGAACATCGTCCCGCCGCTCCAGTCGAGCGAGTCCGCGTAGCCGGCGGCGCTGACCGACACGTCGTGGAAGCCGAAGGTCCCTGCGCCGATCGAATCGGTCGACACCATCGCGGTGACCTGGGGCCGCTTCCCGCCGAGCCAGCCGAAGGTCCCGGTGATTCGCGGCGACCGGAGCCGCTGCCACTCGAGGCGCTGCACCTCCAGATCCCCCGACGCCCGGAGCGAGTCGAGGCTGCCGGCTAGCATCACGCTGCCAAACGCGCTGCCGCCGAGCGGCCGCGCGTCCTTCGACGTGTCGCGTGCCTGACCGGTGCTGGCGAGGAGCAGCGAATCGAATCCGATGAGGCTGTCGGCGATGAGGCTGAGCACCATGTCCCCGGTGTGCGGAGCCCGCCAGCCGAGGGTGCCGTTCCC
>CAYYXP010000108.1:0-8204 GCA_964475685.1 uncultured Gemmatimonadaceae bacterium
GCGGGCCTACGGCTCCTTGTAGACCGCCCCGCCCTTCATCACGAACCCCACCTTCTCGAAGCTCCGCAGGTCCGCCATCGCGTCACCCTCCACGGCGATGAGATCGGCGAACTTTCCCGGCGCGATGGATCCGACCCGGTCCTCCCGCCGCATGAGCTGGGCGGCGTTGATCGTGGCACTCCGGATCGCCTGCATCGGCGTCATCCCGTACTTGACCATGTACGGGAGCTGCTTCGCGTTCAACCCATGCGGGTAGACGCCGCTGTCGGTGCCGTAGGCGATCCGGACCCCGGCGGCGACCGCCTTCCGGAATCCGGCGCGCTGAGTCTCGGTGGTCTCGGTATTCTTGCGCAGGATGTCGGCGGGCCACTTCTCCTCCCGGCCCACGCTGTCGATGTAATCGCCGTCGTAGATGTCGGCGACGAGCCAGGTCCCGCGCTTCCGCATGAGGGCGATCGCCTCGTCGTCCATGAGGGATCCGTGCTCGATCGATCGCACCCCCGCCCTCACGGCGCGCTTGATCCCCTCCGCTCCGTGCGCGTGGGCCGCCACAAAGGTGCCGTACCCCGCCGCCTGTTCCACCGCCGCCCGGATCTGGTCCTCGGTGTACTCCGAGGCGCCCGGGTTCGTGCCGCGGGTGAGCACGGCGCCGGTGGCGAGGATCTTGATGAAGTCGGCGCCGCCGTTGAGAATGGCGCGTACCCTTGCGCGCACCTCGTCGGCCGAGTTCGCGACGCCGAACCGGAAGCCGAAGGGAATCGTGACATCGGGGGCCGCGCCCACCACCTCACCCGCGCCAGTGGAAACCGTCACGTAGGCCCCCGCGACCTCCATGCGCGGCCCGACCACCGTTCCGTCGTCGATGGCGTCGCGGAGAGCGACGTCCACGAAAGCGCGATAGGTGCCGACGTCGCGCACGCTGGTGAAGCCAGCCAGGAGCGTCGCGCGCGCATTGCGGACTCCGCTCAGCGCCTCCTGTGACTCGGAGCGCTCCAGCGGGAGCAGGACGTCGGCACTCTGAATGTCGCCGATGAGGTGGGTGTGGCAGTCGATCAGGCCGGGCACGACGGTGTACTTCGAGAGGTCGATGACGCGGGCGCCTGCGGGGAGCTTTGCCGAGCCGGGCTGGACCGACTCGATCCGGTCCCCCCGGATTACGATGACCTGGTCTCGGCGGACCTCTCCCTTGTCCACGTCCACCAGCCGTCCCGCCCGGACGGCCACCACCTGGCCCTTGTCTTGGGCCGCCGCGGGAGAGGCGAGAGCCCAGGTGATGGCCGCAACAGCCGCGAGCCGGGCGATCGGCTTACGCATGCAGGGTACCCGTGAGTCGTGAGGATGGAGGGGCGCCGCTCGCAAGGACGGCACCCGGTCGGGGCAATATAGCGGCCGACGGAGGGCCGGGAGAACGGCGCTCTTCACCATCACCCGAGCGCCCTCACGGGAGGGTTGTCCCGTTTCAATGTAGAGGATGTTGACAAGAAGTTTCTAAGCTGTTGGAATCAGAGAGGTTGATGAATGGTTTAATGCATTGTTTCTGCACATGAGCCTCGGCTCTACCCTCATCCCCCCAACGACGACGGCCACCTCGCGGTGGCCGTCGGTCCTGCCTGCTTCCACTCCTGTTCCGGATCAGTCCTCGACGAGGATCAGATACTTCGACGCCGACCAGAACTCCTCAGGCTGCGTAATGTCCACGCTGCCGGTCACCTTGCCGTCCTTCGTCGTGGTTCCCGCGGCCAGATAGGTCGGGCTCTGGCGGGAGACGATCTTGTACTTCTTGTCGGTGCGGGGCAACGCAATCTTGGCATTCGCGGTCTTGTCGATTGCCGTGAACGCCTCGGGGCTGAGGTTCCGGGCTGGCTCGAGACGGGTGCCGCCGAAGATCAGGAACTTCGAGCCTTCCTTGGTGACGATGCCCTGCTTCTTCAGCTCGGACTCGGTCCCGATGGCATAGTACACGGTGTTCTTGTACACCGTGAGGTTCCCCACCGTGTCCGTCAGCGCCGTCTTGGCGGCCGCCAGATCGGTGTTCTCGGTGGTCAGGGTGTCGACCCGGCCGGCGAGCGTGGCGATCTGGGTGTTCTTGTCGGCCAGTTGCGCCTCGTAGTCGGCCTTCTGCTGCTCCGCGGTGGTCCTGAGATCGTCGATCGTCTTCTTGTAGGTCTCGATCTGCGCCAGGAGACGGGCGTTCCGCTGCCGGGACTGCTTGGCGCGCGCCTCGGTTTCGGCCAGCTTGGCCTCGCTCTCGTTCAGGCGCGTGATCACCGCGTTGACCCGCTCCAGCGCGGCCTTCCGGTCCTCGCGATCCTTCCGGGCCCCGGGAACGCCGGGGTCGGTGCTCGCGGTGGTCACGGCGGCGCCCCTGGCCTTGGCCAGCTCACTGTTGATGTCGGTCACGAACTGGGTGGTTTCAAGAACTTCCGTCAGAAGGCTGTCCTTCTGCGCTTCGGCGGCCTGTGCATCCGCCAAGGCCTTCTTCAGTTCGGCCTGATTGCAACCAGTCGTCGCCACCACGGCGAGCGCGATCAGCCAAGCATACCTCATGCGTACCTCCCCACTCTCTCGATGAAAAAGGTCACCTGCACGGACAAGCACGCCAAACCGGCTGCAGGGGACGACTCAAACAACGACGCCACCCTCGGAGGCTGGCGTCGGTCCCGGGAACGGTTTGGCTGACTGAACACTAGGATAATCGGGGGGGCGCCGGAATGGCACCCCCAGGGACGGATACCAGAACGAGTTACCTCAGGATGGAAACCGGGCCCTCGCCTCCCCCACTGCCGCAGTGCCCACCTGTCCAGCCCCCGATCACGACGCCCACGCGACCGCGCCCTGTTGGCGCGTCCGACCACTCGTCCCCGCTTCCCGCGCCCCCGCTCGCGGGGCCTGATGACACGGGAATGACGGTGACCGTCGTCCCCGGAGCCAGCTCCCGGCCCCGGGGATCAGGCTGGAGCGCCTCGGCGACAGCAGGGACCGGGGCAGCAGGCTGCGGCAGGATCTCCGGCTCGGAGGCCGGGACGGGTTGGGCCGCCGGAATGTCGGGCTCCGGCGCCACGGGGACCGGGGCCGGACGCCGGGGCCGTGAGCGGTGGGTGGTCCTGGCCGTCGCGAGCTCGATCCCGGACGCGACCTGGAGGGTCGGGACGGCGGCGGTCGTAAGGGTGAGGTCTCGTTTCGGAACGGAGGTGGCGGTTTCCCGAAGAGTCGGCCCGCCGCAGGCGGCGAGCGCGAGGGAGAGAACGGCGGCTGCGATCACGTTGCGCATGGGAACCCCGGTTCCACGGACGAATGGAGTGCAAGACAATGCGGAGACGACGGTCCGACAATCACACGCACTGGTCGGCTGCCGGCTAACTCTGGAGGCCGCTCTCCGCGGCCCGCTCGAACGGACGTTTCCGGAGTGCCGGCTCCGCGCCGCCCCGGATGGCCCGGAGACGGTGCGACGCCTCCGCGAGAATGTCCTCCGTCTTGCAGAAGACGAAGCGGACCAGCGAACGCCCGCCCCCGTCGCGAAAGAAGCTGGATCCCGGCACCGGCGTCACCCCGACTTCCCGGGAAAGCCAGACGCTGAAGCCGGTGTCGTCGAGTCCTCGCGCGTCCGCGTGGGAGTCGGCCACGCCGGTGAAGTCGGCGAGAATGTAGTAGGCGCCTTCCGGGCTGCTGCAGGTGAACCCGGCCTCGATCAACGCGCCGTGAAGGAGGTCGCGCTTCTGTCGGTAGCTGGTGGCCAGCCCGCGGTAGAACGACCGGTCGAGCCCATCGAGCGCGGTGGCGACGCCCTCCTGCAACGGCGCCGGGGCGCCGACGGTGAGAAAGTCGTGCACCTTCCGAATGGCGTCGGTGAGCCGCTCGGGGGCGACGATCCACCCGACCCGCCACCCGGTCACGCTGAACGTCTTCGAGGCGCCGCTGATCGTCACCGTCCGCTCCCGCATTCCCGGCAGCGTGGCGATCGGGATGTGCTCTCCCTCGTATCGGATGTGCTCGTAGATCTCGTCGGTGATCACCAGCGCGTCGTGACTCACGCAGAGGTCGCGGATCGCCTCCAGTTCCGCGCGCGACAGGACGCGGCCGGACGGGTTGCTCGGGGTGTTCACGATGACCGCACGAGTGCGGGAGGAGAAGGCCGCCGACAGCCGCTCGAGGTCGAGTGGCTGCCCCGGCTCGAGCGGCACGTACACCGGACGCGCATCGGCGAGGATCGTGTCGGGGCCGTAGTTCTCATAGAACGGCTCGAACACGATCACCTCGTCCCCCGGGTCCACCACCGCGAGAAGTGTCGAGATCATCGCCTCGGTCGCGCCGCAGGTGACCGTGATCTCGCGCTCCGGGTCCGCCGTCAGGCCGTACCACTCCTGGTAGAAGCGCCCCAGCGCGTCGCGAAGCCGCTGGGCGCCCCAGGTGATGGCGTACTGGTTGATGTCGTCGTGAATGGCCCGCGCCGCCGCCTCCTTGAGAAGATCGGGCGCCGGGAAGTTGGGGAACCCCTGGGCGAGGTTGATGGCTCCATGCTCCCTGGCAAGCCGGCTCATCCCCCGGATGACCGATTCCCGGAACCCATGGGTGCGACGGGCGGTGTTCACGAAGGCTCCGCTGGTGGCGACTCCGCTAACAGTATCCCCCGGCGGGTTCGCTGTCATCTCGCCGGTTGCCGCGCGCGCATGATACCGGACGTGGCCCGCCAGGCCGATATCAGCCTGGGAAGGAGTACAGAGTTCGGATTCGATCCTTCTGGAGAGCCTGCTGGTGTGGTGGCTGGGGCGGTCGCGGCGGGGAGGGGAGAGGCGCTCAGGACTCCTGGGGAAGACGGGTGGAGCCGATCGCCTCGAGCAGGTAGATCATGGGCCCCGTGGAGTCGGCCTCACCGGAAACCTTCGCGACGTCCACCGCCTTCGAGATCTCCTGCCGCAGCTCGCCGTAGGCCCGCGCCGCACCCTGGTCCTCGAAATGGATCGTCGCCTTGTCCACCCGGTACGCTCCGGCCTGCGCGTCGAGGACGCCGAGCAGGGAGTCCATGCCGGTGAGGATCGTCGAGGTGAGCGTAGTGAGCGACGGAATCTCCTTCGGCGCCGCCTTGGCATACCACTGCTTGATCTCGGGGGACGACAGCTTCTTCTCCCGCGACATCACCACGAACGAGTCCTGGTACTCGCGGTCGATCGCCTCCCGTTGCTGCCGGTACACCCGGATGAAGTTCGCCACACCGGCGATGGCCATCCGGGTTTCGGTGACGCCGCCGTGCGGCGTGAGCCGCCCTGGGGAGAAGAGGTGGTCCAGGCGCGCGACCCGGAAGCCCGATTGCAGTCGGGAGCGGGCTTCGTCGTGTGCCGCCGACCAGCGGTCCAGGAAGCCGCCCAGGGGAGACGCGTCCCCCTTCGCCAGCGCGGATTTGCCCAACGCCGGAAGCGCCCGAGACAGAGACCGGAGGCGGATCACCGGTGCCGGCGGAAGCTCGATCTCGGCAGCGGAGTCGGCGGCGGAGTCGGCGGGCGAGTTCGTGCCGGTGCCCCCCGCGCCCCAGCCGGCGTCGCTGCTCCACGCCGTGCCCGCGAGGGAAACGAGCGATTGCGAGGGCTCCTCGTTCGCGGCGGCGGGGAGCGCCTTGTCCGGCGACACCTCGGCGGCCGGCCTGTGCGACGACCATGGCGGCCGCGGCCCGAAGAAGGCGAGTTGCATCCCCATGATGAGAAGGAGGCCGGTCACGCTCAACGCGATGGGACGGCGCCATGCGTGCTGGCCTTCCTCGCCCCCTGCCGTCGCGTCGCTCGCCGCCGGCGCCAGGTCCTGTTGCGAATCGTTCGCGCCTTCGAGAGTCTCGGACGCCGCATTGAAGAAGCTCCAGCTCTCCTGAGACTCGGCGGACGGCTGCGACGCCGCCGCGGCCGACTCGCGCTCCGCTGCGATCGCCTTGTAGTGCGGATGCAGCGTCACCGAGATCCACTTGGAGGTGGCGCGATGGTAGATGCGTGAGTGGGCGTCCACATCTTCGACGCGGATCGCCGCGGCGAAATCCTCACCCGTGCGGTACAGCTCTTCTTTGCCCGGTCTCAACTCGACGAGATACATGATCTTGCCCGACCGATCTGGGAGCTCCGGAAAGTCCCTGTGGAATGGAACCGGCGTTGGAGGAAGTCGACGGACCTGCGCCCTCTGCCGGACACAGGTGCCAAATCCATGCTCTCCCGCGCGCCGGGAAACCTTCATTGCTCCGGGCCTCGACACCCTCACTCCCAACCTCTTTTCCTCCATCGTGTTAGCACTGACAAGACGCATGCCGGCCGGCCCCTCGCCCCACCCGCGGGCGGGGAGGGAACGGCATGCCGGCACCCCGGCCCGGGTGCGTTTTTCGGGAAGCGGTGGTGGAATGCAAGATGTTTCGCCGGCGGCGCGGCGGAGGGGAGCGAGCAGCCTGAGGGCTAGTCGTTCTCGCCGATGTGTGAGGCTTGGTACAACAGGAGTTGCCGGCGCACCTGGTGCGCCGCGCGCATCACCTTGGCGGGATAGCGGTGGCAGTTGGGTGTGTTGCTGCTGGCAACGCAGCCGTTGTAGCGCAGCAGGGCGCGCTGGACGTTGCCGGTCCGGCCGAGATAGCTGCGGAAAACGTTGGCGCCGTGGCAGATGTTCGCCTCCACCTGCAGCAGATCGTCCGACTCGCAGTCGAATTCCCCCGCGTGGAACCGCATCACCTGCATGAGGCCGACGGCGCCCTGGCTGCTCACCGTTCCGGCCTCGAGCCGCGGATTCTCGGTCAGCAGCACTCCCATCAACAGGCTGGGCGAAACCCCCAGCCGCTCCGACTCCTTCACGATCGCGCGGGCGATCCTGTCGGCCATTTCCGCGTCCGAGGTCCGGTGGCCGAGGAAGCTCGCGAGAGGCGCGTGGTCGTAGCGCGACACCACCGCGGACTCGAGCGCGGCACTATCTACCGCCCCCGAGAAGCCGGCGGTCTTGCCCATCACGGCGCGATGCGCGAAGAGAACGGGCAGCGAGGGCGTCTCGATCCGTTCCCGAGGAGTGAGCAGGAACGAACCGGCCAGCCCACACAGCGCCAGCGCCACGAGGAACGCCTGGCTGGACGGACGCCTGGAGCCCGGCTGAATCGGTGACGGCTGGGTTGGCTGGATGCGACCCTCTTTGCTCTCGAGAAAACGCGGTTTGACCGCCGCCGCCTGTGCAAGAACCGGGCGAGCGCGGCCGGGTATACGATACGCCGGATCTACGGCGACAGGAAGGCCGCGGCGTCAGCCCTCGACCCAGCGGGTCAGCTCCCCTGCCGGGCGGCGCTTACGTGGGGTTGTCGGCTCCGCGGGAATGCCCAGCGAAACCACCCCCACGATGCGGAATCCTTCCTGCAACCCGGCCAGTGCCTGCACCTCCGGGTTTCGCATAATGCCACCGGTCTTGAGGTAGGTGCCGAGTCCGAGGGACCCTGCGGCGATCATGAATGTCGCCGTGGCCATCATCGCCGCCGCGTAATCTTCTTCGCGGGTGTTGTCGTCGGCGCTCACCGCGCACATCACGACGACGAGCGCCGGAGTTTCCGCCACCTCCGCTCGCATCTTCTCGGCGGCAGCACGCGCCTCAGGCGAGCCGGGGTCGGCGTGGCGCTCGAGGCGGTCACGAGCGCGGATTTCGGCGAAGCGCCCCACCGCGGCGCTGGTTAGAACGGCAAACCGCCAGGGCTCGGTGAGCTTGTGATTGGGGGCGCGGACCGCGCAGTCGAGCAGCCGCTCGATCGTCTCGCGCTCTACCGGGTCGGGGCGGAAGCGGCGGACCGAGGTCCGCCGCTGAATCGCGTCAATGGCATCCATGCCATCAATCTAGCGGCTCGGCAAGCTTACTTCGCGCGCTCGAGGTAGACGCCTTCACGCGGATTGACGCGCACCCGCTCGCCCTCGTTGATGAATTCCGGGACCTGGATCGTGACGCCGTTGCTCAAGCGAGCGCCGTGTCCCGACTCGAGCCAGGCGACTTGATCTCCCGCGATCTCGTCATCGAAAGTGTACTGGTCGTAGGTCTTCGAATCCATCACGTGCACGCCGTTCGCGTCGCGATACATGACCTGGAGGTCCTTGGTGTCGAGCCGCGCGGCGTCGACCAGCTCGGTGGCGCTGAGGCGGGTGTCGAAGGTGTTGCCGGTGGTGAGGTTGCGCAGGCGGACCTGGACGAACGCCCTCAGGTTGCCCGGCGTCCTGTGC
>CAYYXP010000109.1:0-5386 GCA_964475685.1 uncultured Gemmatimonadaceae bacterium
AAGCGCCGGCGGCGCGTGCCTCGAGAATCTGAAGCTCGTCGAGAATGAAGTCCTTCCGAAGCACAGGAACGGTCACCCGGGCCGCCACGGAGCGCAGGTCCCCGAGGGAACCCCCGAAGAACGGGCCGTCGGTGAGCACCGAGATTGCCGCCGCACCGGCATGCGCGTAGGCGGCGGCGTGGTCGGCGGGATCAAGATCCTCCCTGATGATTCCGGCGCTCGGGGACCGGCGCTTGACCTCGGCGATCACCGCCACCATCTCGCCCGTCAGCGCCTGCACGAGCCCTCGCGGCGGCGGGCTCGCAGCGGCGGCCCGCTCGAGAGCGGCGCGCCGAGATCGCAGCAACGGCAGCTGTCGGCGGGTGGAAGCCAGGATCTGGTCCAAGGAAACCGGCATCTTGTCCTTCGGCGGGTATTCGGGTATTGTTATTCGGCCTCTATTCGGTCGCCATCCCGCGCAACGTGGAGATTGCCATGCCCCTCACCAAACGACAGAGCGAGATTCTCGGCTACCTGCAGGGACACATTCAGCAGCAGGGGTATGCGCCGAGCTTCGAGGAAATCGCCGAAAGATTCGGCTTCCAATCGCTCGCCACGGTGCACGAGCACCTCACCAATCTCGAGCGCAAGGGCTACATCAAGCGCGCCTACAACGAGAGCCGCTCCATCGAGGTCCTGCCGCCCAGGGGCACCTCCGCGGCCAGCGAAATCCCACTGCTGGGCAAGGTCGCCGCCGGCACACCCATCGAGTCGCTCATGCACCAGGAAACCATCGCGGTCCCCGACCAGATGCTCCCCAGGCGCGGGCCCAACTACGCATTGCGGGTGCAGGGCACTTCGATGGTGGACGAGCACATCGTCGATGGCGACGTCGTCGTGGTCCACGGAAAGCAGACCGCGGAGAATGGCGAAATGGTGATCGCCCTCGTCAACGGCTCCGAGGCTACCGTCAAGAAGTTTTACCGGGAGCCGGGCGGGTGGATCAGGCTCCAGCCGGCCAACGCGGCCATGCAGCCGATGCGTTTCCAGGAGCGCGACGTGCTCATCCAGGGAGTCGTCGTCGGCGTCATCCGGAAGTACTAGCGGACGCCGATCGCAGTCGCGCCAGCGCCTCCGCGCCGGCGCCGCGGTCGAGCGCCTCCGCCGCGCGTTCGAATGCTTCCTCGAGCGTCCACCGGCGGCCGGAAACGTAGAGCGCCGCTCCGGCATTGAGCAGCACCGCACATCGTTCCGCCGGCCTCCCCTTCCCCTCCAGTATCGCTTCGATTCGCCTCGCGTTTTCCGCCGGCTCGCCACCCGCCAGTTGCTCCAGCTCATCACACTCGAGCCGGTAGACCGCGGGATCGATCTCCAGGTACCGCACCGCCCCCTCGCGCACCTCCCACACAGCCGTGATTCCCGACGGGCTCACTTCGTCCATCCCGACGGCCGCGTGGAGCACGAGGGCGTGCACCGCGCCCAGTCTCGTGAGGGCCTCCGCCATGAGCGGTGCCCGCGTCTCGTCCGAGACTCCGATCACCTGGCGCCGTACCCCGGCCGGATTGGCCAGCGGCCCGAGAAGGTTCATGATCGTCGCCACGCCGAGTTCCTTCCGGACCGGCGCGACATGGCGCATCGCGGGGTGATAGGTCGGGGCGAACAGGAACACGATCCCCGCCTGCCGGAGCACGTCGCCGGCGCGGTCGGGGGCGAGGGAGATGTCCACGCCCAGTGCTTCGAGTACGTCCGCAGACCCCGAGCGCGAGGTGTAGCTGCGGTTGCCGTGCTTGGCGACGGGAACACCCGCCCCGGCCACGACGAAGGCGGCGGCAGTCGAGAGATTGAGCGTGCCGACCCGGCCGCCTCCTGTCCCGCAGGTATCCACCAGGAGATCCGGCTTGGCGGCCGAGACACGAATCATCGCCGAGCGCAGCGCCGACGCCGCCCCGGCTATCTCCGCGGCGCTCTCGCCTTTGGCTCGGAGCCCCATGAGCAGGGCGGCGGTCTGTGCGGCGGTCGCATCCCCGCGCATCAGCACCTCGAACGCGCCGGCCGCGCCCTCCTCGGACAGCGAGGCGCCTCGGGCGAGCTCCTGGAGGGCCAGACGGAGGGCGGCGTCCTGGGTCACGGGCGGTTCGTGGTTGGGGCGTGAGCGGCTGGTGGAAGCGCCGGAAAGAGTATCGGAGAAGAGGCTCTTTTGTCAATCGTGACAAGCATTTGCGCGGCTTGCCCGAGGGGTGGGGCGGGACTAGATTTCGGGCCGATGAGCCGGACCTTTCTTGCCACTCTTCACTGCGATGGAACCGGCTTTGTCGGGTGGCAGCGCCAACCGGTAGGCCGCTCCGTTCAGGTCGAGTTCGAGCGTGTGCTGGAGCGACTGTTCGAGCGTCGAACCGTTGCCCATGCCTCGGGCCGGACCGACGCCGGCGTGCATGCGCAGGGAATCGGCGTCAGCTTTGCCGCTCCCACCACCTGGCAGTCACCCGATCTTCACCGCGCCCTCAACGCGCTGCTTCCGCGCGACTGCTGGGTCGCCTCGGTGCACCTGATGGAACCCGGGTTCCACGCACGCAAGAGCGCCCTCTCCCGCCGGTACCGGTACGACATCGGGCTGGACCCTGCCGCTGCTTCTCCTTTCCGTCATCCCTTCGAGTGGGCATTGTGCCGGCCGCTCGACGTGACGGCGCTCCAGCGGTCGGCACGAGTGATTGCGGGTCCCCACGACTTCTCCGCGTTCGCGGTCAGGAGCACCCCGAAGCCGCACTACCGCTGCACGCTCAGCCTGTCGGAGTGGACCGAGCGTCCCGAGGGACGCGGCGTCAGCTTCCACGTCGAGGCCGACCGGTTCCTTCACCACATGGTCCGGATGCTGGTGGGCACGATGGTGGACATCGGCGCCGGGCGGCGGCCGGTGGAGGATATCGGGCGCCTTCTCGCCAGCGGTGACAACCAGGGGACGAGCCCGCCGGCACCACCCCAGGGGCTGTATTTCGTCGCCGCGGCATACCCCCCGGACCTGTTCGCCTCTTCGTCTGCGGAGGAGGCGCATGCGCTGGCGCACGGCGGGTAGCGTCGCGCTCCTCGCCGCGGCGGCCTCTGCCGGGTGCCGCGAGCCGGCGCCGGGCGAAAGCTCGATGGCGGTAGCCACCGTGGCGGCGCAGGAGCCGGCGAGAGACTCCGATCTCCAGCGCCGAACCAGTGACTCGCGCCGTACCGCCCTTGTCGCGGCGGCCGATCGGGTCTCGGCGGCGGTGGTGTCCATCAACGTGACGTCCCGCCGCCAGGCGCAGCCGTCCTCCCCGTGGGATTTCTTCTTCGTGCCAGAGGGCGCCCGCCTGGTGCAGGGCTATGGCACCGGCTTCGTGATCCGGCCGAACGGCGCCATTCTCACCAACCAGCATGTCGTCGCCAACGCCGAAAAGGTGGTGGTCACCCTGGCCGACGGAAGCGACCTCACCGCCCGGGTGCTCGGCGAGGACCCCCTCACGGATATCGCGGTGCTCAAGGTGGACCGGCGGGACCTCACGCCGATCGTTGCGGGCCACAGCACCGACCTGATGATCGGCGAGTGGGTGGTGGCCCTCGGAAATCCGTACGCCTACCTGCTCGGCAATGCCGAACCCACGGTCACCGTCGGCGTGGTGAGCGCCGCGGGGCGCAACATTCTTCCGAGCGGCGATCAGACCGGGCTGTACCTCGACATGATCCAGACCGATGCCGCCATCAATCCCGGCAATTCGGGCGGGCCGCTCACCAACGCGCTGGGCGAGGTCGTCGGCGTCAACTCCTCGATCTTCAGCAACAGCGGGGGGTCGGTGGGTCTCGGGTTCGCCATCCCGATCGAGCGCGCGCTGCGCGTGGCCGACGAGATCATTCGCACGGGGACCGTGCGGCGGGCGTGGGTGGGCCTCGAGGTCGAAGGGGCCGCCGCCATGCGGAACTGGAAGAGCCAGGGAGGCGTGGTCGTGTCGTCGGTCGCGCCCGACGGGCCGGCGGCGCGGGCGGGACTGCGCCCCGGGGACGTCCTGGAGCAGGCGAACGGCCGCCGGCTCCGCAACTATCTCGACTGGGAAGCGGTCAAGCTCGACCTCCACGTGGGTGACGCGGTGGACGTCCGCGTCCGTTCCGGCGCGCAGAAGGCGACCCGGCACATTGTCACCGGAGATCTGCCGACGGTGACCGCCGAGAAGTTCATCGTGCTCCAGCAACTCCAGCTGATCACGCTCACGCCGGCCATCCAGGCCGAGCGCGGCATCCGGAGCGAGAGCGGGGCGTTGATCTTCAAGATCTCACCGCCGGTGAGCCGGGCCACCGGGTTGCGCGAAGGCGACGCGATCGTCGCCATCAACCGCAATCCCGTGCGCAGCGCCGACCAGGTCGAGGAGTTGATGAACGTCCGCTCTGGGCAGGTGATCCGGGTCTACTTCGAGCGCGACGGGCAGGTGTCCTTCACCGATCTCTCCTTCCGATGACCGACGACGATCGCTGGCGCTCGCCGCTCGGCACCCGATACGCCTCGCCGGCGATGCAGACCCTCTGGGGGGAGTCGCACCGGATAGCGCTGTGGCGGCGTCTCTGGCTCGCGCTTGCCGAGGCCGAGCACGAGCTGGGCCTGGACATCCCCGAGGACGCCCTGGCGCAGTTGCGGGCGCACCTCGACGACGCCGACCTCGCCGCGGCCGCGCGTTTCGAGCGCCGGTTCCGCCACGACGTCATGGCCCACGTGCACGCCTTCGGGGAGCAGGCTCCGGCCGCCCGCCCGTACCTCCACCTGGGGGCCACCAGCGCCTTCGTCACCGACAACGCCGATCTCGTCGTCATCCGGGAGGGGCTCCGGCTCCTGCTCGGCCGGGTCGTCGCGGTGCTCTCGACCCTGGAAGGCTTTGCCGTTCGCAACGCCGCCCTGCCCTGCCTCGCCTACACCCACTTCCAGCCCGCGCAGCTGACCACCGTGGGCAAACGAGCGACGCTCTGGATGCAGGACTTCGCCCTCGACGCCGAAGAGCTGTGCCACCGGCTGGAGTCGCTGCGATTCCGGGGGTGCCAGGGCACCACCGGCACCCAGGCGTCCTTCCTCGAGCTTTTCGGCGGCGACCATGGCAAGGTGCGCGAGCTGGAACGCCGGGTCACCGCCAAGCTGGGCTTCGCCGCACAGTTCGCGGTGACTGGGCAGACCTACCCCCGCAAGACCGACAGCATGGTTCTCGACGCGTTGAGCGGGATTGCCCAGTCGGCCTCTAAGATGGCCGGCGACCTCCGCCTCCTGCAGCACGAGGGCGAGCTGCTCGAGCCGTTCGAGCAGGAGCAGATCGGCTCCAGTGCCATGGCATACAAGCGAAACCCGATGCGGGCCGAACGGATCAGCGGCCTTGCCCGGTTCGTGATCTCGCTTCAGGCCAACACGGCA
>CAYYXP010000110.1:0-4050 GCA_964475685.1 uncultured Gemmatimonadaceae bacterium
TGGCTCGTCGGCGGGGTGCCGCGTTCTCGAAGGACGGCCCGCCAGAGCTTCCGATCCGGGCGGCGAACCCCAGCCTCCTCTGGTCCGGCGTTTTCCAGTCAGTCGTGTAGAAAACCCAAGCCGGCAGCGAACCTGCATCCACGTAGATCGCGTCCCCAGCTCGCGCCCGGCGAGCAAGCTCGCTGATCAGCGGCCGGCCGTGCTCCCATCCCGCAGGGTCGAGAGCCCCGAGAACGGCGAAGTAGGGCAGAAATCCCAGGCTGCAAAGCAACACCAAAGCAGCGAACGGCCGAATGCCCGGCGTGGCATGCTCCAGGATAGCGGTGGCTCCGGCCACGACCAGCACCAGCACCAGCGGCGCGGCAAACAACGTCACCCGGAGTGCGATGGGATACAGCCCCAGCAGGGACGCACCGAATGCGGCGGCCAATGGTCCCGCCATCAGCGCGGCGTCGAACGGACCGCGTCGCCGGAGCATCCGCGCGGCGCCGAAAACGATCAGGAGCAGAGCGAGCGCGGTGAGGACGTGGCTCAGGTGCGACCACAATGCGGAGAGCCCACGGCCGCTGGCCGTGCCCGTCAGCAGCCCCACGATGGCTTCTCGAAGGGCGAACCACACCCTCGTGAGCCAGGCGGGCCGCATCGGATCGAGCAACCTATAGCTCCAGAACTCCCGCAAGTACGGACTCGCTGCATCCGCGCGGTATACGAGGGCGTATGCCACGGCGAAGGACAGCAGCCATGCAAGCCCGACCGCGAGCGCCTGTGCGGCGCTTACGCCAACTCTCCTCCGACTGACGAGCCAGGCGATGGCAATGCCGCTCAACACGAACACGGCAGGTGTCGAGAGCCAGATCGCCAAGACGCCGCCGCCCGCCAGCACCAACACCTTGCGGCCGCTCGGCCTGGCCGCGGCATCGCGCGCCAGCAGGACCATGCCGGCCGTCGCCGCGGCATCGACGGTGTACGGTTTGACCTCGTTCGAGAAGTACACCAGAACTGGACACACCGCTGCGACGACGAGCACCACGACCGTCTCGGCGGGCGAGAGCAGCTGCCGAGCGAGCGACCGGAGCAGAAACAGCAGGGCGACGCCGGCCATCAGCGGCAGCAGCCGCAGGGCCAGCTCGTTCATGCCCAGGAGTCCGGTAGCCGCCTTTTCGGCCAGGAGGAAGAGGGGAGGAGCCACCTGATCGTAGTCGAGCGGTCGCAGTAATCCCGCGAGGCCCCGCGCACCGACGTTCAGCCCGAGGCGGGCCTCGTCGATCCACAGCGAAGGTCGCGCGAGATAGTGCCACAGCCGCAGCGTGATGCCCAACGCAAGAATGGCGGCCAGGGACAGATTGACCGCCCGGCCGCTCGCACTGCCGAGCCTCATGGTGTCGGACTGCTGGCCGCGCCCACAGCCTCGGCCGGCTCCGTCGCACCGGCCCGGCGGGGCGGGGGGAGGAGGTTGAACCGCAGGATGTGCCAGAGCGCCGCTACCCCGTCCTTCCACCCGATCTTCTTCCCCTCGGCATACGTCCGACCCGAGTAGGAGATCGGGACCTCCCAGATCCTGGCCTGCGCCTGTGCCAGCCGGGCAGTGAGCTCCGGCTCGAACCCGAACCGGTCGCTGGTGAGGACCAGCGATTTCATCAGCGGGGCACGCACCGCCTTGTAGCCGGTTTCCATATCGGTCAGGTTCAGGTCCGTGAACATGTTGGAGAGCAGCGTCAGCAGCCTGTTGCCCACATAATGCCAGAAGTAGAGCACGCGGTGGGGACCGCCCAGGAACCTGGACCCGAAGACCGCATCCGCCCGCCCGGCGGCGATCGGTTCGATGAGGGGGAGAAACTCGGTGGGGTCGTACTCGAGGTCCGCATCCTGCACGATGATCACGTCGCCGGTCGCGTGAGTGATTCCGGTGCGGATGGCCGCGCCCTTGCCGCGGTTCCGCGGATGGTGCACGAGCACGTCGATCTTGCCGTCGTGGCGCATGCTGTCGAGAAGCGCGCGCGTTCCGTCGGTGGACCCGTCGTTGACCACGACGACCTCGATTACCAGCGGCACCTCCCGGACTCGATCCACGATCGTCCGGATGGTATGCTCCTCATTGTACGCCGCGATGATGACCGAGAGTCGAGGCGCCGGCACGGCGTCCTTGTCGATAGTCATTGCCAGGAGGCCCTCCGCCGGTGGCAATACACCAGGCCGAACGTGAGAGAGAAGAGCACGGCCTGCACGATGTTCTCCGTCCCGATAGCCTGCCACTCCACCCCCGGCGCAATCGACCGGCCGGGCGGTAGGCCCCGGCCGAGGGCGGGTGAGGACGCCGGGGAATTCATCTCGGCCCCTCGCCGGTAGAGGTGGTATTGGCCGACCTCCGCAACATATCCGTAATCACGGAATAGTCGATCGAACCGCTCGTCCATCCTGAAGTACCGGACGTAGTCGAGCCTGCGGGCACCCCACCCTTTGCGGTCCGGCGCACTCCGCAGGACGAGGATGAGCTCCGGCTTGGCATCCTGGAAATCCGCGACCACCGCATCGGCCATGTACCGCTCGAGCGGGCCCCTCCCCTCAGGGCGGCGATAGGGCAGCGGCTCGTCGCGGAACAGATCGTCCTGGTACGCTGCCACCAGGAACCACACGCTCGGGAAGCGCAGCGCCCACCGGGCGCCGCTGTACGGCACCAGCGGAAACGAGGAGGCCATGTTGGACGAGAGAACCATGACCGACTTCCCGGCCGCGTGCTCGCGGACGATTGGGAGCAGGCGGTCGAGGTCGGGATCCGCCTCGTACCTGGGCGCGTGGGGGTCCGCCATCTGCAGGACGCAGGCCACTACGATGAACGCCGGCACGAGCAGGGCCGCCGTCGCTACGGCGACCGAATAGATTCGGCGCGCCCAAGAACTCGGCGGGCCCCGGCCGTCCCAGGCCATGACCCCGATCAGCACCAGGCCGGTCGCGAGAGAGGGATAGAAGTGGTACCGCCACCCCTTCTGTTGCAGCAGCGCCGATGCGTAGAAGCCGGCGGTCGCCAGGGCGAGCACGGTCCACAGCTCCCGTCGCCGCCCGGTGCCCCGGAGTGCCACGAACCCGAGCAACGCGAACAGGCCGATCGGCGCCCCATCCCCGAGCAACCCGGTGATCAGGAGGCTGTTGCTGAGGTAATGGTAGTACGGTCCGGCCATCAGCCGGACGATGGTCAGGTATTCCGGCGTGAGCAGTACGACGGCGCCCAGGTAGCACGCGCCGACAAGCGCGACGAGCACTCCCTCGAGACGCTCGGCGGGCCGGCGGATCTGCGCCCCGAAGAACAACCAGGCTTCGATCGCCAGCCATAGGGCCACGAAGTACGGCTTCAGTGCGATCCCCACGCCGGCGAGCAGGCCGGCCGTCGCGCCCAGGACGGTCGGCACCGGAACGAGGCGGGCCCGGGCGGCCGCCAGCAGGACGTAGGGCAAGGCGAGCGCCAGCAGCAAGTGCTCGCGCTCGCCGAAATCCTCTCGTGAGGCCGGCAGCAGCGCGAAGAGCACCAGCAGAAGGATCAACCGTCGGAACGTGGGGTCGTGATCCTGCAAGACCAGCCGGAGCACCCGGCCGCACAACCAGGCCGACAGCAGGCAGAGGGCGATGACGCCGAGACGGTACAGCGTCACCTCCGAGGCGCCGAGCACCGCGCCCAACCACGCGGGGATAAGGTTCAGCCAGATGACGAGGGGGGGATTGACCTCGATGACGTCCACGTAGAGACGCGACCCGTGCAGGAGGCGCTCGGCTACGTGCAGCGACCAGGCGGTGTCGGGAATGACATGGCTCGAGAACTGAGCTCCCACGCCCAGTCCGATGATCGCGAGAACCGCGAGCAGATAGACTCGCCTGTCCATCAACGGGCGCGTCAGGAACAACTCTCGACGATCAACGCTCATAGGCACGGAGTGACCGAAGCAAACGCATCACGACGCTGATGAGCTCCGTGGACATGGGCACGGCAGGCCACAGGGACGCGACGATCCCCGCGCGATGGTCGACTCCGGAGCATCAAAAAACCATAGCGTGGCAACC
>CAYYXP010000111.1:0-2336 GCA_964475685.1 uncultured Gemmatimonadaceae bacterium
CGGATTTACGTTGCCCCAGTAGCTCTCCGGCTGCGGATGGACCGTGGGGTCGCCGTAGACCTCGGAGGTCGAGGCCTGGAGCACCCGGGCGCCCACCCGTTTGGCGAGCACCAGCATGTTGATGGCGCCCATGACGTTCGATTTGACGGTCTTTACCGGATTGTACTGGTAATGAATCGGCGAGGCCGGGCAGGCGAGATTGTAGATCTGGTCGGCTTCCATGAACAGCGGCTCGGTCACGTCATGGCTCATGAGCTCGAAGCCGGGCTCGTCCATGAGGTGTTCGACGTTTTCTCGGCGGCCGGTGAAGAAGTTGTCGAGGCAGACGACGTGATGACCATCGGCGAGCAGACGGTCGCAGAGGTGCGAGCCGATGAAGCCGGCACCGCCAGTGACCAGGATCCGCATGGGTTCGGCGCCTCCGGGGAGGGGCAGTGATGAGCGAGGGTTAGGCTCGTGAGTGCCTGCTCAGAAGCTAGCATGACCCATGCCGAAAATGGTACACGCTCGGGTATCGGGCGCTCGGGACGGGGGCCGCGGGAAGCCTCATCTGAGGGTGGGGCCGGCCGACACCCGCCGGCGATACATCACGAAGTCCGCGACGGTATCCACCGGCTCATACCAGCCAAACTCACGTTCGAAGCGCGGGTCGGCGCGGAGCGGCGCCACGAAATCGAAGCTCAGATCAGCCGGCCCCCCCGGCGACCAGCGCCGGACCAGTACGAGAGCCGGATGCAACCGCTCCAGGTCTTCCCCTACCGACCCCACGCACCATCGCTCGGCCGGCGATTCGGCTGCGACGCCCTGGATGCACCAGAGATGTGGCACCCTGAGGCCCCACGTCGTACCGCTGTAGAGCACGAGCGGGAACGCGTCTGCCAGGCGCGGGGACAGCACGGCGATCGGCCGGAGAGCAGCCCGCGAGCGAACCACCGCAGCGACTTCGACCATGGCAGCATCCACCGGGCTCAGGATCCCGCGGGCGCGCCGGAGCGTCGCGTAGGAAAAGGGCCACATTGTGCCCACGAGAACCAGCGCCGCGCATGCGACGGCCAGCGCACTCAGGACCGGCCCGGCGCGAGCCGCCCGCCCGAACATGATGGTCGCGAGCAGCAGGACCGACATTCCGATCGCGGCGAGGTAGTGGTAGCCGAATCCCTTGCCCTGCAACACGACCGCGAGGAGGAAGCCGGCCGCCGCGATGGCGAGGTGGTCGGCGAAGATCCTCTCGCTGACGACGCGCCGGAACGCGACGTACGACACGAGCGTCGCGAGCACCGACAGCGGGAGGGAATCGCGAGTCAGGATCGCGAGCACCGGTCTGGCGGAGAAACGCTGGTACGCGCCGCCAAGCGCGGACACGATGCCCAGATACTCGGGCGACATCACGAGCACCGCCACGCCGTAAACCACGAGCCCTGCGGTGATGGTGAGGTTGATCGGGCCCAGCCAGCGATAGCGGCGGCCGTCCCGTGCCCAGCCATACAGCATGACCCCGGCCCAGACCACCAGGAAATGCGGCTTGAGCGCGAATCCCAGAGTAGCCGCGAGGCCCGCCGCGTGGAGGAGGCCTCGACTCGGTCGTTGGCCCTGCGCTTCCGCTGTGGCGGCCAACAGGTAGGGCACGACCAGCGCCAGTGTCAGGTGCTCCCGCTCTCCGAAGTAGCCAGCGGGCATCGGCAGGAGGATGGCCGAGAGGCCGACCAGAACGGCGAGCGGGCCGACTCTCGAACCGCCGCGCCATGCGAGCGGCAGCAGCCTGGCGGAGAGCCCGAGTGCGACGATGGTGAGTAGCACCACGACGAGGCGGAACAGGAGCACTTCCGAGAGGCCGGCGAGGCGGGCGGCCCCGACCACCGGGACGTTAAGCCAGAAGACGAGTGGCGGGTTGATCTCGATGATATCCCGGTACAGGCGGTCCCCATCGAGCATCCGGCCGGAGCAGTAGAGGATCCAGGCGGCGTCGCTGTTGAGGGGGCTCCGCCATTCGCCGAGGAGGCCCACGCAGGCACCTGCCGCCCCCGCGACGGCCGCCAGGGCGAAAGCGATACTGCCGACGCGCATTCGCGAGAGCGCTCTCTAGCGTTTCGGCGGCGGCTGGCCGCGCGGTGCGAGCCTACTCTCCGCGGTGTCGTCCGAAGAAGGCTGCGGCTCGTGCTCGGCAACGTCGCGCCCCGTCCGGTCAGTCAGCGTGAACGACCCGGAGCCGTTCCGGTCCACGCCAAGGCCGGCGCGGGTGGCCCCGGCCCGGTCAGCGAATACCACGGTCGCGCCGCCCTCCTCGTTGACGCCGAGCACGACCCGCGTGTGTCCGTTTGGGTCGGCCAGGACGATCG
>CAYYXP010000112.1:0-14589 GCA_964475685.1 uncultured Gemmatimonadaceae bacterium
CCGGTGCCGCCGGCCCGGATCTCGGGCGCCATGAAGTGGGGGCCGGTCGGCTGCTCGCCCGGCGGCACCGAGGGGAGGGTGTAGCTGCTGTACCGAAGGTCGGTCATCGTGGCGCGCCCGGTGGAGCCCACGAGCACCGTGGCCGGAACGACCCGGCGGACGATGATCCCCTCCAGGTGGGCGTGCTCCAGCCCGCCGAGGACGTCGCGGGCGAGCGCGAGGACGCTCGGGATGATCCGGGGTCCACGCTGTACGGCCTCCTCGAGGCCTTCGCCCTCGATCCAGTTGCCGACCTGGAAGGCGAGATCGTCCACGATCCCCGTGTCGTACACGTGACGGATGCCGGGATGGTCGAGCTGGGCGAGCGCTTCCCCCTCGCGAAGGAACCACACGCGCGAAGGTTCGTCGATGTAGACGTTGACCCGCATGCTCACCCGGCGCTTGAGGCTCTCGTCGAACGCCTCGAGAAGGACGCGCACCCGCGAGGCGGCGACGACGCGATCGACCCGGTACCGCTGGCCCAGGGTGGCGCGGGTCCGCTCGAGGACGAGAACCGGATCCGGCCCGGTCAACGGAGGAGCCCCCGCCGTCTTTCGACGAGTACGTCGCGCCCGCAGACCTGGCGGTCGCACCAGCGGCGGCTGCCCGCGGGGCTGTCGTCGGTAAAGAAGAGGCTGCAGAGCCGCCCGGCGCAGCGCCGGACCCGCACGAGCGGGTCGGCGAGGGTCCCGGCGGCCGACCACGCGATGATTTCAAGGGCGGTGGACGGTTGGGCGGGGGTGAAGTGAATCCGCCATTCCCCGCTAACCCGAGTCAGCTGCTCGCTCCCGCCTCGATGCGTGAGCAGCTCGTTCACGGCGGCTATCGCGCCGCCCGGTGGCGGGCTGTCGGCATTCATCGCCTCGGCGAGTGCGGTGAGATGATCACGCATGCGCAGGATGTCCGGGAACCGCGACCGGTCGTTCCCCGGGTCGAGCATTCTCGTGAGTGTCCACCGGAGCCAGGCATCGAAATCGGGAAGGAGATCTGGAGGCGGGGCCACACGCCCCCGGGAGGTATTGACGAAATCGAGCCAGACGGCGTCACCCAGAAGGATGAACTCGTCGTTCACCATGGGCGGTCAGCCGTCCGCCACCTCGACGGCGTTGCGACCGGCACGCTTGGCCTTGTAGAGCGCCGTGTCGGCCGCGGCGAGGAGGCTGCTGACCGTCGTGCCGTGCTTCGGTGACTCGGCGATCCCCATGCTCACGGTGCAGGGACCGAACTCCGGGGTGCTCTTTTCCATGTCGCGCAGGCTGGCCTGGACCCTCCCCACGAAGACCAGGGCCTCGGCGGGCTTGGTCATCGGGAGAATGACGAGGAACTCGTCCCCACCGAGCCGCCCGACGACATCGAGCGCCCGGCACTGCTGCTTGAGGGCCTTGGCCACCTGGATCAACAGCCGGTCGCCCGCGGCGTGGCCCATCGTGTCGTTGACGTCCTTGAACCGGTCGAGATCGAGGAGCAGGACGCTGGTGTGGAGCTGATGGCGGAGGCTGCGCGAAATCTCCGATGCCAGCCGCTCCTCGAGCGCGCGCCGGTTGTAGAGCCCGGTCAGCTCGTCGGTGGTCGCGGCGCTGTGCAGCTGTTCGACCAGCTCCGAGTTCTTGAGCGCGATCGCCGCGGCGAAGGACAGAGTCCCGGCCAATTCCAGCTCCGCCCGGCCATAGAGCTTGTCGCTGATGCGGGAGCCGAGGACGAGCAGGGCCATCCGCTCCGCTCCGGCATCGAGCGGCACCACCAGCTCGGCGCCGGGCCCGATCAGCGAGGCCACGTTCACGTCGTCGGCGCCGGAGGACGCGCTTCCGGTGGGCAGGGCACGATCGAGCGCCGCGCGGTCGATCGGGGCGGGACGGAGGCGGTCGTTGAGCGATCGGAACACCTTCGGTGAGTAGCTGTCGCCCTCCGGTCGGTACAGGCAGGCCCACCAGGCGAAGAAGACCTCGGCCATGAAGTCGAGGATCAGCTGCTCGGTTTCTTCCGTGGAGTGCACCGAGGAAAGGAGCCGCGCCACCTGCCGAAGCGCTCGAAGCTGGAATACCGCGTCCTCGAGGGTTGCCTGGCGCTCGAGGAGGATGCTCCTCAGCTCGAGCACCACGCTCATGCTGAACGCCAGCGGCATGGCCACGGCGCGCATGTCGCCAGCCACCGATTCGTCGGCGTAGATGATCACTTCCGCTTCGCCGGTTCCCAGGCGCGCCACTTCCTGGGCCCCCTCGAAGCCCTCCGCCGGACCCACCCGGGGCAGCGACTCGGTGGGGGAGACGAGGGTAAACCAGATCTGTTCGCTCTGGAATCGCCGTACGAGGGCCGCCCGGCAACGCTCGAAGAGTTCACCCTCCGTCCGGGAAAGCCGGCAGGCGGCGGCGAACGCGCTGGGAAGAGTGAGGAGCGGGCTGGGGGGGGGTAAAGCCATGGCAAATAATACCAATGCCTAGCGGTTTAGGGGAACCGGCACTTTACGGGTCAAGTGTAACATCCTGTAACGAGGACTTGCGCCCCGACGGTGCAACCGGTTAGTCTTGTGCCCAGTATAGAGCGACATAGCCCTTCGGGGCCCCAGGGATTTCGGCCTTGCAGCCTGGGTGAGTAAAACTGCTAAGGCTCCGGTCCCGGCAAAGCGCAAGCTCAGCCGGGATTTGTGTTTGTGCCCTTCATGATCCGCCCGCCCGCCGGCGCGGTGACGGTCCCTCCGAGCGAATCGCTCACATAGCTCCCGAGCAGGTCTACCGCCCTCGGCGCCGACTCCCGGTTGTCGCATGCCGACTTTGCCTCGGGTACGTCGTACCCGTCTCCGCCGTCACAAGCCGGGTAGGTCGGAAACGCGACCGTGAGCGTATCCGTGGGCTGGATCGCCCCCCCGGACTGGTGGTTCAGGCCGCCGGCAATGCGCGCCCCCGACGGAGCGGTAGGATCGTAGGTGAAGGCGACCCCGGACACCTGGAGAAAGCCGCCCTTGCCCAGCGATCCGTCGGCCACGCCGTGCTCCAGAACCTCCCGGAGCCTGGCGCCGGTGAGCCGGAACGACACCACCCGCGTCTCATCGGAGAACAGAAAGATCGATTCGGCCTGATAGTTCGAGACCGGCCCTGGCCGGATCACGTCGTCGAGTCGCAAGGCTCCGGCATTCAACAGGGCCACGTCGGCCCCGGTGCCTGCGCGCATCGCGTCGGTGACGAGATCGCCGAGGACGGATTCCTGCGAGCGGCCGACGACGTCCCGGGCGTCTATCGGAACGGTCGTGCGGGCGAGGATGCGCTCGGGCCCGAGCCGCTGGCGAAGGCTGTCTTCCCAGGCCCGCACGACCGGGGCGACGAGGCTGTCGTCGGGGAGCCGGCTGTCGATGTGCACCCGTCCCACCGCCTGGCGCCACTGCCCCTTGCCGCCCCACACAGTGACGAACTGCGCGGTGCGGGAGTTGGCGTCGGCCTTGAGGACGTGGCGCCCGGAGACCACCGAGTCGTGCGCCTCGTGCTCGTGCCCGCCGAGGATGAGGTCGAGGCGGGGCTCCCGCCCGAGCAGGTCGCGATCGGCCTCGAGCGTCTGGTGGGTGATCCCCACGATGAGGTCGGCCCCCAGCGCCGCGAGCGTGTCGATCGCGACATGGGCGGCGCCATCGGGATCGGTGCAGCGCACCTGCTTGCGGTACGGGCCGGTGAGCGTCAGGCCGAAGAGGCCGACCTTGTGCCCCGAGACGCGGACGGTGTCCCACGGGAGCACCTTGGGGAAAGGCGTGCCGTCCGCCAGGGTGCAGTTGCTCGAGAGCCACTTGAAATGCGATTCGGCAATCCGCGCGTTCAGCGTGTCCACGGGCAGCTCGAACTCGTGGTTGCCGAATGTGGCGTAGTCGAGGCGTGCGGAGTCGAGCGCCTCGACCATCTGCCGGCCGTCGTAGTACTTGCTGAGCAGGCTGGGGCCGAGGAAATCGCCAGCCAGCACGAAGAGGACGGAACCCTGATCGGCCAGGCGGCGGCGGACCGTGGCCACCCGGGCCAGTCCCCCCTGGCCGTCGGCCATCGTGTCCGCGACGTACACGTCGTTGATCAGGAGGAACCGCACCGGATCGAGCGGGATCGGGGGGCCGGCGCCCGGCATGCAGCCGGTGACTCCGATCAAGGCAACGGCCAGCGCCGTTCGTCTCACAGCCCCTCCTCGCTTTCCCTGAGGCTCCGCACCAGATGGGCGCTCATCACCCGCAGCTCGGCGAGCAGTACTTGGCGGCAAAGGCGAACGCGTGACTTGCGCGGTCGGAATAGCCGTGCATGAAGGCTCGGAGGACGGTTTCACGGAATGCCGAGAAGCTTATGCGTCTGCAGGCTGAGTCGCCAGCGCGGGTGTGACAGGCAATAGTGGAGCGCGGCCGCGGTGTTCTCCTCGCGGCGGGGGCCGTCCATCGGCTGGAGGAAGAAATGGTCGAATCGGAGCCGGTCGAAGCGCTCGGGCTCGCCGCCCTCCTGGGGATAGACGAGCTTGAGCTCGTCGCCCGATTCCACCAGCAGTTCGGCGCCGGCCTTGGGACTCACGCAGAGCCAGTCGATCCCGCGGGGGGGGATTATGGTGCCGTTCGTCTCCACCGCCGCCTCGAAGCCCGCCGCGTGCAACGCCGCGAGGAGCGGCGGATCGAGCTGAAGCAGCGGCTCGCCGCCGGTGCAGACCACGAGCCGCCGGCCGGCACGCCCGTCGTCCGGCCATGCCGCCTCCACCGCTCCCGCCAACGAGCCGGCCGAATCGAACCTGCCCCCGCCGGGCCCATCGGTGCCCACGAAGTCGGTATCGCAGAAGCGGCACACCGCGTCCTCGCGGTCGCCCTCCCGCCCGCTCCAGAGATTGCAGCCCGTGAACCGGCAGAAGACCGCGGGGCGGCCGGTGTTGGCGCCTTCGCCCTGGAGGGTGTAGTAGATCTCCTTCACGGCGTAGCTCACGCGGTTGTCGCCTGGTAGCGCGCCGGATCGTCCACCCCGGCTTCCTGGAACCCCTTGAGGCGGAGCAGGCATGCCTCGCACCGGCCGCAAGCCGCGCCGTCCGGCGCCGGATCGTAGCAGGTGGATGTGAGCGAGTAATCGACCCCGAGCGCGAGGCCCTCCGCCACGATCTCGCGCTTGGACATCCGGATGAGCGGCGTGTGGATGGCGATCTCGCCTCCCCCCTCGACGCCCGCGCGCGTGGCCAGGTTGGCCATCCGCTGGAACGCCGCGATGTACTCCGGCCGGCAATCGGGATAGCCGCTGTAGTCGAGGGCGTTGGCGCCGAGGAAGATGTCCCGCGATCCGAGCGTCTCCGCCCAGGCGAGCGCGAGCGACAGGAAGATGGTGTTGCGCGCGGGGACGTAGGTCGCGGGGATGGCGCTGCCGATTTCGTCGAGTGGCGTGTCCTTCGGGACGGCGATGTCGCTGGTGAGAGCGGAGCCGCCGAACGCTCGCAGGTCGATGTCCATGACGACGTGCCTCCGGACCCCCAGAAAGGCCGCGACCCGCCCGGCCGCCTCGAGCTCGACAGCGTGGCGCTGGCCGTAGCGAAGGGAGAGGGCGTAGACGTCGAACCCTTCGCGTCGGGCGATGGCCGCGGTGGTGGCGGAATCCATTCCGCCGCTCAGGAGCACGACCGCTCTGCGTGATGTCATGGCCGAAAACTACTCGCCCGCCGCCCCGAGCAGAAATCGCAGCGCCCCCGGGAGGTGGGGGTGCCGGAAGGCGTAGCCGGACTCCTGCAGGCGAACCGGCAGCACCCGGGAGCTCGACAACAGCGCCACCTGGCCCATTTCCCCCAACGCCAGGCGGACGGCCTCCGCGGGTACGGCGACACGGGGCCGGCGGCGCAGCACCCGTCCGAGGGCGGCGGTGAACTCCTGGTTGGTGCGCGGATGCGGCGAGGTGACGTTGACCGGTCCGCTCAGCGAGTCGGTCATCAGCGCGTGGTGGATGGCGCCCACGACATCGTCGATCCCGATCCAGCTCATCCACTGGCGACCGCTCCCGATGCGGCCCCCGAGTCCGAGACGAAAGGGCGGGAGGAGCTTTGCGAGGGCGCCGCCGGCGGGCGTGAGAACGATGCCGAAGCGGAGGTTCACCACGCGAATTCCGGCCGCACGCGCGGGCTCGGTGGCGGTCTCCCATTCCCGGGCGACGTCGGCCAGGAAATCAGCCGGCTGCGCGGCGAGGGGGCTCTCCTCGGTCAGGATCTCGTCGCCGCGGTCGCCGTAGATCCCCACGGCCGACGCCGACACGAGGACGCGGGGAGGGCGACCGAGCCGGGCGAGCGTCTCGCAGAGGAACCGGGTGCCGATCACCCGGCTGTCCCGGATGCGCTTCTTGCGGCGTGTGGTCCAGCGCGCGGCGATGTTCTCCCCCGCGAGGTGCACGACGCCATCCAGGCCATCGAGCTTCACGACCTCGATGCGCCCTTCCTCATGGCTCCAGTTCACATCGCCGGGGTGCCCGGCACGGCGGGTCAGGCGGCGCACCTCGTGCCCGCCGCCGAGGAGGAACGGCGTCAGCGTCCGGCCCACCAGCCCGGTGGCGCCGCTGATGGCGAGCTTGAGCGGGGCCCGATCGGCAAAGCGGGAGTGCGCCCGGAGATCGGCCAAGGTGAGCTGGTGACGGTAGGACAGAAGGCGATGGAGCCGCGGGTCCACGAGGAGCGGGGCCGCCGCGGCGCCGGCGGGCCCCAGCGGGGCGGTGTAGGTGATGCGATCGGTGAGGGTGCACGCCTCGGGGCCGTCGGGCTCGAAGCGGTGCAGGTGGGTCCACTTTGCGAACGGCCCTTCCTCCTGCTCGTCCACGAACTGCCGCCCGGGGATCACATCGCGGTGGCGTGCCACCCACCGGAGCGGGATCGGTCCCTCCCAGACCCTGAGCACGGCCCGCGATCCCTCGGTTACCCCGGCGCCCGGCTCGATCACCTCGAGCCGTTCCCAGGGCGGCGTCAGGCGCTCGAGCGCCCCCGGCCTGGCGTGCCAGGCAAAGGCCGTCTCGGCGGACACCGGGAGTCCGCTGCTCAGCTCGACAACGTGGGAGGCGGAGGGCACGACGCGGTGTAGAATGAGCGGGCTCGGGGGAAATTGCCAGCGTCGGCGCGACTTGCCGCCCTCGCTCCGGAGAGTATGTTCGTCGCCACCCCCTCCTCACGTGGAGCCTCGATGTCCGGCCGACTCACCGCCTTTCTTCTTCTCTCGATGGCGATCGCCGCCGGCCCCACCGCCGCCCAGACGCCATCCACGCGCAGCGACGTCACTGGCGGGACGCTCTCTCCCTTCCGCCCGCTCGAGCTTCCCGCCGCCAACCTGATGCGCACCGGGTCGGGTCGTCCCGGCTCGCGGTACTGGCAGCAGCGGGCCGACTACCGGATTCAGGCGACGCTGGATCCCGAGCGGCACGAGTTGCGGGGCCGGGAGACGATTCATTACGTGAACCGGTCGCCCGACGCTCTGCCCTACCTCTGGCTCTTCCTCGAGCAGAACATCTGCGGGCCCACCAGCATCACCGAGCAGCTCGATCAGCCGCCGCTTGTCTTCCTCGGCAGCACCTTCGACTTCTCCTGCAAGGGATTTCCCGGAGGACTCGAGCTCCAGGAGGTGCGCGTCGGCCTCAAGGAGGTCACCCCGGCTGTGTACGGCACCACGATGCGCCTCGACCTGCCGCGCGCGCTGGCGCCCGGGGCCTTCGTGGACATCACCATCGCCTGGAGGTTCACCGTCCCCGACTACGGAGCCGGGAGGATGGGCCGGGACGGCACGCTGTACGAGCTAGGGCAGTGGTACCCGCGGATGGCGGTGTACGACGACGTGCGCGGCTGGAACCACGAGCCCTACATCGGCGGTGGCGAGTTCTACCTGGAGTACGGCCGGTTCGACGTCTCGCTCACACTGCCATCCACTTATATCGTCGGAGCCACCGGGACGCTGGCCAACCCTGAACAGGTTCTCACCGCGGCGCAGCGCGCCCGCCTCGCCCAAGCCCGCACATCGGCGGAGCCGGTCGCGATCATTTCGGCCGCCGAGGCCGGGGACGCCGGCCGGACCCGCCCCACCTCGGCGGGTCTGCTCACCTGGCGTTTCACCGCCGACAGCGTGCGGGACTTCGCGTTCGGTGCCGCGCCGGATTTTCGCTGGGACGCCAGCGGCTACAAGGGGGCAATGGTCCATACCCTCTACCGCCCGTCAGCGCCGGAGTGGGAGGAGGCCAACCGGATGGTCCGGGAAGGGCTCCAGTATTACAGCGAGCAGTGGTATCCCTATCCCTACCCGCATATCACCAGCATCGAGGGCCCGATCGAAGGGATGGAATACCCGATGATCACCTTCGACCCCCGGGCCCCGGCCCGGGAGGACCGCCAGTGGGTCCTGGCCCACGAGCTGGGGCATCAGTGGATGCCGATGATCGTGGGCTCGAACGAGCGGCTCTATCCGTGGATGGACGAGGGGTTCAACACGTTCATCGACCTCGCCAACGCCGCGAAGTATTTCGCGGGGACTCCCTACGGCGACAGCATCGAGGTGCACCCGCTCCATCTCAGCGCCGATCACGCCCTGCCCGGGCAGGAGCAGCCGCTCATCCTCCGCCCGGTGGAGATCACCGACCTCTTCTGGGCGGGATATCAGAAGCCGGCGCTCATGATGCAGACGCTCCGCCACGAGGTGCTGGGGAAGGAGCGCTTCGACCGCGCCTTTCGCGAGTACCTCCGGACCTGGGCCTACAAGCACCCGACACCCGCCGACTTTTTCCGGCTCATGCGCGATGTCTCGGGGATGGACCTCGACTGGTTCTGGCGCGACTGGATCTACACGACGGCGCGGCTCGACCAGGCGGTGGACTCGGTGGCCACCGCCGGTGGCAGCCAGAAGGTGTTTCTCTCCAACCGCGGCAGCATGACGCTGCCGCTGGAAATGGACCTGACGTATGAGGATGGTTCCACGGACCGGATCACCCTCCCGGTCGAGATGTGGAACCTGGGGACGCGATTCGCCTACCGGGTGCGGGGCGCCAAGTCGGTGCGAAAGGTGATAGCGGATCCGCGCCAGGCGCTGCCCGACACCGACCGCTCGAACAACGTGTTCGGCAAGTAGTCCGCGAGCGCGGCGGCCGCGCGGACAGCGCGGCTCCCGCGTGGCGCCGTCGCCACGATGGGATTACAATTGCCGCTTCGCCCCTTCGCCGGAGCACTCCGATCGCCACGACCATCGCGCTGCCCACCTGGACCATCAAGGACGCCGAGAAGCTCTACAACATGAGCGGGTGGGGACAGGGATACTTCCGGATCAGCCCGGAGGGCCATGTCATCGTCCACCCCGACGCCAACAAGAAGCGCGGACTCGATCTCTACCACCTCGCCATGGACCTGAACGCGCAGGGCGTGGGGCTGCCCCTGCTGCTCAGGTTTTCCGACATCCTCCGGTCCCGGATCAATACCCTCGCCGCCGAGTTCGGCAGCGCCATCAAGGAATTCGGCTACGAGGGGACCTACACCACCGTCTATCCGATCAAGGTGAACCAGCAGCGGCACGTGGTGCAGGAGATCGTGGAGTTCGGCGAGCCCCACGGCGTCGGGCTCGAGTGCGGCAGCAAGCCCGAGCTCCAGGCCATCCTGGGCCTCAATGAGAGCACCAATCACCTCATCGTCTGCAACGGCTACAAGGATGAGGAGTTCATGCGGCTGGCGCTCATGGGCCAGAAGCTCGGCCACACGGTCATGATCGTGCTGGAACAGCTGACCGAGCTGGAGGTGCTGCTCAAGGTGGCCGACGAGATGGGCGTCCAGCCGACCGCGGGCGTGCGAATCAAGCTGGCCACCGAGGGGTCGGGCCGGTGGGCCAAGAGCGGCGGAGAGCGCTCCAAGTTCGGCCTCGGAGCCGTCGAGCTGGTGAAGCTCCTCGACCAGCTCGACCGCCTGGGCCGCAAGGACATGCTCAAGCTCATCCACTTCCACCTCGGCAGCCAGATCACCGACATCCGTTTCGTGAAGGCGGGACTCGAGGAGATCGGCCGGTACTACGCGGAGCTCAGGAACATGGGCTTCGATCTGACCCACCTGGACGTGGGCGGCGGCCTCGGCGTGGACTACGACGGCTCCCGCTCCACCCGGCCGGCGAGCATGAACTACTCGGTGCGGGAATACGCCAACGACGTGGTCTACACCATCGGGAGCGTCTGCCGGAACGAGGGGCTGCCGATGCCCCACCTGATCTCGGAGTCGGGCCGGGCCCTCACGGCGCACCATTCGCTGCTGCTCATCCATGTGATCGATGTCGAATCGCAGGTCGAGCCGGTGGCGCCGGTGCTGCGGGACGAACGGCATCCGTTGCTGGTGGAAATGTCGGAGAACCTGGAGGGGATCACGGCCGACCGGATCGACGAGGTCTTTCACGACGCCGTGTTCGCCAAGGAGCGGGCCCAGGAGTTCTTCGCCAGCGGGGTCTTCTCGCTGCGCGACAAGGCCGACGCCGACCAGCTCTACACGGTCACCCTCAGCGCTCTCCAGCACTCCATTGGTGACGACAAGGCGGCCTTCCCGGAAATCGCCTCCCACATCGAGACGGTGCTGGTGGATCGCTACTTCTGCAACTTCTCGGTGTTTCAGTCGCTTCCCGACAACTGGGCGATCGACCACCTCTTCCCCATCATGCCGATCCACCGGCTTGACGAGGCGCCCAACCGCCGCGCCACGCTCCAGGACGTGACCTGCGACAGCGACGGCGTCATCGACCGCTTCACCGGAGGGCGGAAGGGCAAGCCGTCACTGGAGCTCCACGCGGTCAAGGAGGGGGAGCCCTACATCCTCGGCATCTTCCTCACGGGGGCGTACCAGGAGATCCTGGGAGACCTGCACAACCTCTTCGGCGACACCAACGCGGTGCACGTCCGGCTCACCGACCAGGGCTACGAGGTGACCGACCTCGTCCGCGGGGACACCGTGACCGAGGTGCTCAACTACGTGCAGTTTCACGGGTCCGATCTGCTGGCGACGTTCAGGCGGAAGGTGGCGAACGCGAAGGAGCTCACGCGGCAGGAGGCGAACAGCTTCATCGCCGACTTCGTCGCGGGGCTCGAAGGGTACACCTACCTCGAGGGCGAGGACCTGCCGATCGGGTAGCGCGTCGCTCGTTGCGAAGAGCGCACTCGCGACCCGGCCACTCACGCCTCCTGCGACTCGTAGAGATCCTTGAGCCGGCCCATCGCCGACGGGTCCGCCAGCGTCGTTGTGTCGCCCAGGGCCCGGCCCTCCGCGATGTCCTTCAGCAGCCGACGCATGATCTTGCCGCTTCGCGTCTTCGGGAGGTCGGCGGAAAAGAAGATGTCGTCCGGCCGGGCGATGGCGCCGATCTTCCGCGTCACATGGGCCTTGAGGTCGTCCTTCAGCTCCGACGTCGCCGCGTGCCCGTCCTTCAGCGTCACGAAGGCGGCGAGCGCCTGGCCCTTGAGCTCGTGCGCCTTCCCCACCACCGCCGCCTCCGCCACCGCCGGATGGTCCACGAGCGCGCTCTCCACCTCCATGGTGCCGATGCGATGCCCGGCGACGTTGAGCACGTCGTCCACCCGCCCAAGTATCCACCAGTACCCGTCCTCGTCGAGCTTGGCCCCGTCGCCGGCGAAGTACCGGCCGGGGAAGCGCGACCAATAGGTCTCCTGGTAGCGCGCGTCGTCTCCGTAAATGGTCCGGAGCATCCCCGGCCAGGGCGCGCCCAGAGTGAGGAACCCTCCTCCCTGCGGCAGCACCTTGCCGGTGGTGTCCACCAGCTCCGCCACGATGCCGGGAAACGGCGCCGTCGCCGAGCCGGGCTTGGTCGTGGTGACGCCGGGTAGGGGGGTGATCATGATCCCGCCGGTCTCGGTCTGCCACCAGGTGTCCACGATCGGGCAGCGACCGCCGCCGATGTGGGTGTGATACCAGATCCAGGCCTCGGGGTTGATCGGCTCGCCGACCGAACCGAGGAGCCGAAGGCTCGAAAGATCGTGACGCGCGGGATGGTCGGTCCCCCACTTCATGAAGGCGCGGATGGCGGTGGGCGCGGTATAGAGGATCGTGACCCCGAAGCGCTCGATGATGTCCCAGAAGCGATCGCGCTCCGGCCAGTCGGGGGCTCCCTCGTAGAGCATCACCGTCGCCCCGTTGGCGAGGGGTCCGTAGACCACGTATGAGTGGCCCGTCACCCACCCCACGTCGGCAGTGCACCAGAACACGTCTTCCGGCTTGAGGTCGAACACGTACTTCGCCGTCGCCGCCACCTGGGTCAGGTATCCGCCGGTGGTGTGGACGATGCCTTTCGGCTTGCCCGTGGTCCCCGAGGTGTACAGGATGAAGAGCAGGTCTTCCGCGTCCATCGGTTCCGGCTCGCACACCGCCGACGCGGCGCCGACCACACTGTGCCACCAGTGGTCCCGCCCCTCCGTCATCTCGGCAAACGCCTCGTCCCCTTCCGTTTGGGGCCGGCGGCGGACCACGACGCAGTGCTCGACCGTCGGTGTGTCCGCCATGGCATCATCGGCCATCCGCTTGAGCGGAACCACCTGGCCGCGGCGATAGCCGGCATCGGCGGTGATGATGACCTTCGCGCGGGCGTCGTTGACCCGGTCGCGCACCGATTCCGCGGAGAAGCCGCCGAAGATCACCGAGTGCACCGCGCCGATCCGGGCGCAGGCGAGCATGGCGATGACGGCCTCGGGAACCATGGGGAGGTAGATGACGACGCGGTCGCCTTTCCGCACGCCGAGGCCCTTGAGCGCGTTGGAGCAGCGGCGGACCTCCCGGGCGAGGTCCCAGTAGGTCAGCACCCGGCGGTCGCCCGGCTCACCCTCCCAGATGAGCGCGGCCTTGTTGCGGGTGGGCCCGTCGAGATGGCGGTCGAGGCAGTTGGCGGAGGCGTTGAGCTTGCCGCCGACGAACCACTTGGCGTGCGGCAGTTTCCACTCGAGCACCTTCTTCCACGGCTCGATCCAGTCGAGGGCCCGGGCCTGCTGGGCCCAGAACGTCTCCCGGTCGCGATCGGCCGCTTCGTAGAGCGCGGTGGTCGCGTTGGCCTGGCCGGCGAACCCGGGCGGCGCGGGGAACCGGCGCTGCTCCGACAGCAGGGTGTCGAGCTGGTCGGTCACGGGCGGGTCACCGCTTCTCGAGCGGCACGAAGGCGCGCTCCGCGGCGCCGGTGTAGATCTGCCGGGGACGGGCGATCTTCTGGTCCTTGTCGAGCAGCATCTCCTCCCACTGCGCCAGCCATCCCGGCATGCGGCCGAGCGCGAAGAGAACGGTGAAGTATTCCGTCGGATACCCCATGGCCTGGTAGATCAGGCCCGAATAGAAGTCCACGTTGGGGTAGAGCTTCCGCTTGATGAAGTACTCGTCTTCCAGCGCGATGCGCTCGAGCTCGAGGGCAATCTCCAGCTTCGGATTGAGGCCGGTCTGCTGGAACACCTCGTCCGCCACCTTCTTGATCAGCTTGGCGCGCGGGTCGTACGACGTGTAGACCCGGTGGCCGAATCCCATCAGGCGTCCCCGTCCCGCCTTCACCTCCTCGATGAACTTCGGGATGTTCTTCTTCTCCCCGATCTCGTCGAGCATGAGCAGCACCGCCTCGTTCGCGCCGCCGTGCAGCGGACCGTAGTGCGCCGCGATCCCGGCGGAGATGGCGGAGACGGGGTCGACGTGGGACGAGCCGACCGCCCGGACCGCGCTGGTGGAGCAGTTCTGCTCGTGGTCGGCGTGCAGGATCAGGAGGATCTCGAGGGCGCGCTGCAGCACCTTGTTGGGTCGGTGGCGGCCCCCGATGCTGAACGTCATGTTCACGAAGTTGCCGATGTAGTCCAGGTCGTTGTCCGGAAAGACGAACGGCAAGCCGCGCGAGTGGCGGAAGGCGAACGCCGCGATCGTCGGCGCCTTCGCCAGCAGGCGCAGGCGCTGGAGGTACCGGTTGGCGGGGTCGTGAATGTGCTTGGCGTCGGGATAGAAGGTTGAGAGGGCGCCCACCACCCCGAGCAGCACGCCCATGGGGTGGGCGTCGTAGCGGAACCCTTCGAGGAACTTGGTGATGTTGGTGTGCACGTAGGTGTGAGACTTGATCTGCTCGTTCCACCTGTCGAGCTGCGCCTTGTCGGGCAGCTCCCCCTCGCAGAGCAGGTACGCCACCTCGAGGAACGTGGCGCGCTCCGCCAGCGTCTCGATCGGATATCCCCGGTACCGGAGGATACCGTTGTCGCCGTCGATGTAGGTGACCGCGCTGCGGCACGCGGCGGTGTTCATGAACGCGGGGTCGTACGTCATCAAGCCGAAATCGTCGTCGGCCGTCTTGATCTGCCTGAGATCCATCGCCCGCACGGTGCCGTCGCTGACGGGCACCTCGTAGGACTTGCCGGTGCGGTTGTCGGTGATCGTCAGGGTGTCTTTGGCCACGACCGGGCTCCTTCGGGGGCGGGCAAATGGGTGATGACGGCGGTGCTGTGCGAGTATAACGCGTGATGGCCGGGGTTCGCCACGCCGCCGGGGCAGTCGGGCTCGCGCGGGCTGCTCTGCTCTTGTCGGGGCGGAGACGACACACCCCTCGCCTGCGCTGCCGGCCGCCGTCGGCAT
>CAYYXP010000113.1:0-2847 GCA_964475685.1 uncultured Gemmatimonadaceae bacterium
CACCGCCGCCGTGACCACGACCGCGCGGGCCCCCTCCACATGCGCGGGGTCGTGGCCGGTGAAGAACTGCACACCCATCTCCGAGAGATCGGTGCGTGCGGACGGATCGGTATCGCATCCGCTGACCGCAACGCCGCGGCGGCGGGCGATGAGAGCGAGAGCGCTCATTCCCGCGCCGCCGACTCCAACAAAATGAACAGGGCGCCTATCAGCGGGAGAAAACAGATTCATGGTGGATGAGCAAATGTAAGTAAGGCCTGCGGCATCTGAAAGTGCGAAGGCTCACGAAATCAGTGTCAACAAATTGGACACGATCTCCGCCGCGGCCCGCGGCCGTCCCCGACCCCGTGCCCGGTCAGCCATCCGGGTGCGGAGTGCGGAGTCGGAAAGGAGGCGGCTCACCGATTCGCCAAGCCGTGCCGGCGTCAGCTCCGCCTGGGTCAACAGGAGCGACGCGCCCGCCTCCGCGAGGACACGGGCATTGTGGGTCTGGTGATCGGCCGCCGCGGTCGGAAGAGGAACCAGGATGCTGGGTAGGCCCCACGCGCACAGCTCGGCCACAGTGAGCATGCCGGCCCGGGACACGACGAGATCGGCGACGGCGTATGCATCGGCCATCGGGTCGAGGAAATCCAGCACCCGGACCTCGGGCGGGCGGTGGTACCCGGAGAACTCCCCGTACGTGGCGCGCCCGGTCACCCAAAGCAGGGCCAAACTCGCGGCCCCACCCTGGTCAATCCAGCCGGCCACCGCGCGGTTGATCGCCAGGGCACCCTGGCTGCCGCCCGTCACCAGCACCACCGGCCGTTTCCCATCGAGCCCGAAGAACCCGAGTGCCCTGTCTCGCCGCTCGGGCGTCGGCGGAGAGATCGGATTGCCGGTATCGAACACCTGTGTGTTGCGGCCGAGCGGGATCAGCCTCCGCGCTTCCGGGAGGCCGAGATAGATGTGGCGGACTCGGCGCCCCAGCCACCGGGTGGCCACTCCCGGGTAGGCGTTCTGCTCCTGAATCGCCGTGGGAATTCCCTGCCGAGCCGCCCACCACACGACCGGGCCCGAGGCGTACCCGCCGGTTCCGAGCACCGCGATCGGCCGCTCCCGCTCGAACAGCTCACGCAACTCCCGGAGCAGCCGGCCGGCGACCACCGGCCAGCGGAAGTTCCGCCACCAGGTGCGGCGATAGATCGGCTCGCTGGGGAGGAGGTGAAAGCGAAAGTCACGGCTGGGCAGGATCTGCGCCTCCACCCCCCGGATGGCGCCGACGAGCAGGGGCTCGAGATGCGGGGCGCTGTCCCTGATCGCGGCCGCGATCGCGAGGGCCGGCATCAGGTGCCCGCCGGTTCCGCCGCCGGCGATCAGGATCGTCCGCCGGACGCCGGGGTCGCTCATGCCCTGTCTTTCGCCTTGTCGTCCTTGGGACGCGTCTGCGGGGCCGGCCGGCCCCGAAGCCGGCCGATGTTGATCAGGATACCGGTTCCGAGGAGCGAGATGACCTGGCTGGAACGGCCGTACGACATGAACGGCAGGGTCAGACCCGTGGTCGGCATCATGTCGAGCGAAACCGCCATGTGCATGAAGGCGGTGAGGCCGATGGTGGCCGTGAGCCCGACCGCGAGGTACTGGCCGAACGGATCAGCGGCCGTGCGGGCGATCCGGAAGCCGAGCCAGCAGAAGATGGCAAACAGCGCGACCACGAAGAGCACGCCGAGGAAGCCCCACTCCTCGCCGATGGTGCTGAAGAGGAAATCGGAATAGGCGTAGGGGAGATAGCCCAGCTTCTGCTGGCCTGAGCCGAAACCGGTCCCGAAGATGCCTCCGGACCCGATACCGACCAGCGACTGGTGAATCTGGAAATTGGCGTCGGCGGTGGCGTCCCCGGGATTGAAGTAGGTCGCCACCCGGGCGAGCCGGTACTGGGCGTCACGGATCTGGTGATAGCCCAGCATCACCGCCACGCACACCAGCAGGATGACGTGCGCGATCCTGGCCCCGGAGGTGAAGAGCACAAGCCCACCGAGGAACCCCACCACGATGGCCATCGAGAGATTCGGCTCGAGAGCGATGAGGAGGGAGACGAGCCCGAGAATCACGACGAACGGCAGCACACCGCGCTTGAATTCGCGGATCTGGAGTCCCTTCTTCGACGCCAGCATCGCGCACCAGACCACCACGGCCAGGCGGGCAAGCTCGGAGGGCTGGAAGTTGAAGAAGCCGAGGTTCACCCATCGGCGCGCCCCGTTGAGCCTGGGCGAGATGCCGGTGGTGAAGGGGAGCAGCGGGATCAGCAGCAGAACCACCGTGACGAGGAGGAGCGGCCAGGCCCACCCGCGCCAGCGATAGTAGTCCTGGCGGGAGGCGAGGAGAAGCAGGATCCCGCCCAGAATCGCGCCGAGGAGCTGCCGCCCGGCGAACTCGATGCCGACGCTTTGCCCCTTCATCGTGACCAGGCTGGCCGCGCCGTAGGTGGCCGCGATACCGAAGACCACCAGCACGGCCGTGACCATCCCCAGCAGCCGGGTCTCCCAGCGCAGCTCTCCCGGGTGCCGGACCGGGCGACCCTCCGTCATCGCATCGCCTCCACCGCGGCCCGGAACCGTTCGCCGCGCTCCTCGTAGTTGCGGAACATGTCGTAGCTCGAGCAGGCGGGCGAAAGAAGGACCGCGTCGCCCCTCTGGGCGAGGGCGCGGGCGGCGGCGAGCACCTCGTCGAAGCTGCCGCCCGCGACGACCGGGATTTCCCCTCCCAGGTCGCGGATCACGATCGGCCCCGCTTCGCCATAGGCCACCACCGCGCGGCAGCGGTCGCGCAGCGGCCGGACCAGGCGGGTGTAAGGCTCACCCTTGTGCC
>CAYYXP010000114.1:0-3497 GCA_964475685.1 uncultured Gemmatimonadaceae bacterium
CTCTTCGTACGTCTTGTCCCGCGGGCTCCGACCCGACCGTAGGTCGTCGCGACAAAGATTTCTGCACAGAGGCGCTTGCTGTACGTTGCCAGCTCCACCCCTGACGCACCCCCCAGTATCTCCTCCAGGGCGTCGCCACCGTCCCGCCGGACCGGGGCGTCTTCCTCGAGTCCTCGTACCGGATGCACCAGAGCGTCTGTGGCTTCGTCTCCCAGGCCATCTACGACGGCCGGCTCAAGAGCGACCCCGACACCGGGCGTAACCGGGTGGTCCGCGGCACCGGCGCCTCGCCGGTCCCGATCGAAACGGGAATCGTCTGGGTGCCGGTGGAGCACGACGGCTGCGAGCAGTCGAGCGACGAAGAGGTGGAGGCCATCGGCCGCATCGTGGACCACCTCCTCACCCGCAAAGTGGTGGACAAGAACGGCGGCCCCCGGCGGCTCGGGCTCAATGACATCCTCGTCGTCGCCCCCTTCAACATGCAGGTCCGGAGGCTCAAGGCTCGCCTCGGTCCCGGGGCGCGGGTGGGATCGGTGGACCTCTTTCAGGGCCAGGAGGCGGCGGTGGTCATCGTCTCCCTCTGCGCTTCGACCATCGAGGAGGCGCCCCGCGGCGCCGAGTTCGTCCTGAGCCCCAACCGGCTCAACGTCGCCATCTCACGGGCGCAGGCGCTGGCGATCGTGGTGGGGTCGCCGGAGCTGGCCCGGGCGCGCTGCCGGTCGGTGGAGGAGATGCGGCTGGTGAATCTGCTGTGCAGGTTGATCGAGTACGCGGCCGCCACCTGACCTCGCTCGCCATGAGCGGTGGAGCGCTTCGACCAGTTAGCCAGCCTTGTCGTATCCATGGACGTTTTACTAGTCACTTGACAGGACATATCACACCACCTATCTTCCCCGACAAGACCCTCACCAGGGGAAGCCATGGCGCAACGAGCACCCCACTCTCCTCGAGCAAAGGCCGAAGTCCAGCAGGTCGCCAAGGCCGTGACCTGGGCCGAGCGCGACCTCGAGCTTACGGATGTGGAGATCGGGAGGGCGCTGGGAGGCGCCTCTACTCGCACCGTCGCTCGCTGGCGCGAGCGGGCCCAGCGGCCCCACCCGCCCGCTGTCGTCGCCGCGGAGTCGCTCCTCGCACTGAGCCATGCGCTGCAGGTAGTCTTCGGTAATGACCGCGAGCGCATGCAGGCGTGGCTTCATGAGCCGGTGCCCGCCTTGCGCGGCCGAACTCCGCTCAGGCTGATCGCCGGCGGCGAGGCCGCTAAGGTCGTGACCCTGCTCGCCAACATCGACGCGGGCGTATTCGCCTGAGCCGATTCGCCGGCCGGGTGTGGAGGCACGTGCCGGCCGGCAGGGAACCGTTGCATCTCGGTACGCTGCTCGCGCGGAGTCACGGTCGCTGGAACCGGCGGGGCGAGTACGCTGCGCTCTACACCGCGTGCACGGCCGAGGGCGCGCGTGCCGAGTGGGTCAGGCTGGTTGCCGGTGCCGGTTCGGCGGTGGGTCCGCGAGATCTGGTCTCGCTGGATGTGGTCGTGTCGCCAGTGCTGGATCTCACAGAGGCCTCCAGGTACCAGGCGCTGGCCCAACGTGCCGGCTTCAACCCCCACCCGAAGTTCCTCGCCGATCTTGCCGCGGTCCCGTACGATCATTGTCAGCTATTGGCCGATCAGGCGCGGGCGGAAGGGACCACCGCGCTCCTGGTTCCGAGTGCGCCGGCCCCGGCTGAGAAGAACCTCATCATCTACATAGACGTGGTCGCGCCGAAGCACGTGCAGCTCGCGAATGGTCCCGACCGGATACGCCTCAGTTGAGTGGGGAGCTAGTGAATCTGCTGTGCCGGTTGATCGAGTACGAGCCTCGAGGTTGACCCGGCTGGCCGGAGTAATTACAGTTATTACATGGAACCCACCGAGCTCAAGGTCGCCCGCATCGGGAACTCCCGGGGAATCCGGATTCCCTCCCGGACCCTCGAGCGCTACCGGATCGGCGCCACGATCGTCATGGAGGAGCGGAGCGATGGGATCCTGCTCCGCCCGCCCGGTCCGGCCAGCCCCAAGCTCTCCTGGGAAGAGACCGCGCGGGAAATGGCGGCACAACGGGAGGACTGGACTGTCTGGGACGCCACGGCGGCCGACGGTCTCCAGGAGATCCCCTGGGAGAGGCCCAGGCCTCGGCGGGTAGCGGAGCGCGGTCCCAAGTATCGGCGTGGCTCTCGCCGCAAACAATGAAACGCTACGAGGTCCGCTGGGCTTCCCTCGACCCCGTCCTGGGCGCCGAGATGGCCAAGACCCGGCCAGCCGTGATTGTGAGCCTCGACGCGCTCAACCAGCGCCTCCAGACTGTCACCATCTGCCCGCTCACCACCCAGCTCCATCCCGCCTGGCGCACCCGGCTCGGCTGCCGGATGGGTAGCCAGAACGCAGAGATCGCAGTGGACCAGATCCGCACCATCGGCAAGGCGCGCCTCGGCAAGAAGCTCGGGAGCCTCTCCAGCGAGGAGGCCCGTGCCCTCCGGCGGCTCATTACCGAGATGTACGGAGAGTAGACGGAGTATCGGTCGTCTGTCACACGACTGTATCATTTTCCCTCGGACGATGGCAACGTCCCCCAAGATCCAACGCTGGATCGACCTCCTCGCCACTCTCCTGGCGCACCGCTTCCCGGTCACCCTCGAGGAGCTCATCCGCGGCGTGCCCGCCTACCAGGCGGGCAATCAGAAGAAGGAAACCCTCCGGCGCATGTTCGAGCGCGACAAGGACGAGCTCCGCCGGTTCGGCGTCCTGATCGAGACCATACCACTCCCCGAGGGCGACGCCGACGGCTACCGGCTCCTCGCTCGCGATTTCTATCTCCCGTACCTCTCCCTCATGGTGGAGGGCCGGCTGTCGAAGCCGCGGAAGCTCGACAAGTACGGCTACGCCGCGCTTCCGACGCTGAGCTTCGAGCCCGACGAGCTCGAGGCGGTCGCCCACGCCGCCGCCCGAGTGCGCGAGCTGGGCGACCCGGTGCTCGCCGAGCAGGCCGAGTCGGCCATCCGGAAGCTGGCGGTTGACCTGCCGCTCGACGCGGCCCGTCCCGGCGACACTCGCGTGGCTCCTGCCCGCCCCGCACCCGACGCGGAGGTGTTCACGGCGCTGAGCGCGGCGCTCCACGACCGCAAGCGGACCGCCTTCGACTACCGCTCGATGGGCACCGACGTGACCAGCCGGCGGACGGTCGATCCGTTCGGGCTCTTCTTCCTCAATCAGCACTGGTACCTCGCCGGACGGACACCGGGTGAGGAGCCGGTGAAGAACTACCGGCTGAGTCGGATCACCAATCCCGAAGTGAACCGGAAGCAACCGGGGACTCGCGACTACGAGATCCCCGCGGACTTCCGTCTCCGTGAGCACGCGCGGTCGAAACAGGCCTGGGAGCTGGGTGACGGGGACGCGGTCGAGGCCGTGGTCGAGTTCCGGCGCGCCGAGGGCGCCGCCATGGCAGCCGCGAGGCTCGGCG
>CAYYXP010000115.1:0-3368 GCA_964475685.1 uncultured Gemmatimonadaceae bacterium
GCGCCACCTTGCGGTGGTGTTTGAGGTCTTCGGCCAGGTACACCGTGGCCATCCCGCCCGTGCCCAGCTCCCGCTCGATGCGGTAGCGGTCGGCGAGGGCGGCGGTGAGGCGGGCGGAAGCTTCGACCGTCATGGTGTTGACCCAAGTCCCTCGATGCGGGAATCCGCCATTCGGGGCAGTACCCCGCCTGGCGCGCCAAAGTGAGGCACGATGCCCTGGTCGGCAAGGCTGGCATCGCGTCGCGGCACGACGAATTGCTGCCGCACCGTCGAATAGTAGAGGCAGCCGCACTCCTCCGGCGGCCGCTCACGCACGAACGCATCGGTGTCTTCCAGCGCCGCGAGCCATGTCTGCTTGGCACCCGCCAGATCGAACGGCTCGACGAGGTGGAGCCGTGCGAAGTCCTCGGGGCGATAGCGCCCGCGCCGCTTGAGCAACTCCAGGAGCGAGAGCGGGGTAAGCCCAGGGTCCTTGCCGACCGCCGCCCAGCACAGCGCGGCCAGCGGCAGCACCCGGCGGTGCACGAAGAGGATGTCCACGAAGTCCCGTGGTTCGTCGCGGCCGGCCAGCGCGAGCACCTTGTTGACCGCGAGATCGACCGGGTGCAGGAGGAGTCCGCCCAGCTCGTCGCGCACCAGCGGCATGAACCGCCACGCCGAGTCATGCGCCCAGTCCACGCGCGTCGCGTGCTCTCCCCGACGGACCACGGCCCGGACGAAGCCCGGCAGACTCAGCTCGACATCGATGGTGAAGCCTGCGTGCGCGAGCCGGTCGCGGTCCGCGGCGAACGCCGAGGCCACACGCGCCTCGGAGTCGTGGAAGAAATCCAGGTCATCGCTGTAACGGGCCGAGTTCGGGGCGAAATGCATGGCGGCGCCGCCGGCGAGGTAGCGGTCATCGGTGGGCGGTACGGCCAGCTCCGCGAGCAGCGTGCGCTGGAACTCGGTTAGCGGCACAGCTTGGCCCCGATCCGCCATGCCTCGCGGTTGCCGTGCTTCATCAACTGCTCCGCCACCCACGGCACGTCGTCCGCGCCAATGACGAGATCGGGCCGGTACGACCAGAAGCAGGTACTCCGAAACCGGCGGAACGCGCGCCGCGCCTCGCGCACCCGGACCATGGCGCGCGCGGTGTCGGCGTCGAGGGTACGGCGGCTCCTGCGGCCGCCGCGGGCGCCGATTTGAGCCAGGTAGCGCCGGATTTCCGTCATGGCAACAATCATAAGCCGCTTATGACATAAAATCAATATATTGATGGAATTACTGTGAGTGGGAGAGGTGCTGTTGTCGCGAGACGGTCGGGGAGTCCGGTCACGCGAGAAAGCGATCGATCGCGATCAGCCGGAGGCCTCGAACCCGGCCGAACTCGCCCGCATTCATCGCCGGCACTCGGCGGGGTCCGGCTGCACCGCTCACCGGACCCCGTGGATGGTGAAGAGCAGCGAGTTGTAGCTCCCCGCGGTGTAGGCGTATGTCCGGGGGTCATCGGCCAGGGAAATGCCGAATACGCTGAAGCCTGGCTGGTCAGAGGGCGTTTCCATGGTCCCGAGCGGGCTCCGTCGGCCGGTCACTGGGTCCACCCGCTCGAGACGAAGGTTCTGGATGGCTCCGTTCACGACCCAGAGTGCGGCACCGTCGGGGCTCCAGCGGAGCACCGTCACACCATCCAATCCGGGCACGAGGCGCGGAGTGTCCCCGTCCAGGGGATGGATCCACCAGCTTCCCCCCGACGAATGTGCGACCGCAAGACCGTCGGGGCGAAGCAGACCACCGTCGACGCTGTCGGGGGTCAGCGGCTCGAGCGATGACGCATCCAGGGGGCTGCGGTAGCATCGGGGAGCCTTGCCCTGCTCGTGGCCGCAGACGAAGAGGGAGCGGCTGTCGGGAAAGAAATCGACGGAGCTGACCGTCTCGAGCGCGGTCCAGTTCAACTGGTGCGGTTCGCCGGCGCCGGTGGGGTACAGCCTGAACTGCTGTGGAATGGTGAGCAGAACCCCAACCACCCACCGCTTGTCCCGGGAGATGGCATGCGCGGCTCCGTCTCCGAGGCGGACGACCGGAGACCCGTCGGTCTTCCGGATCATGACGGCGTACCTGGGACCGGCCTGGATGGACTGGTCGGTGAAGGCGAACATCTCGCCATCGTTGGAGATTATGGGGTCGAGCGAGTTGTCGAGCCAGGAAAGGTCCTTGAGACCGGTAGAACCCGAAGGGTGCAGGAGAATCCTGCTCGCCTGGTCGTCGCGCGTCACCAGCCAGCGCCCGTCCCCGGCCACGTCCTGCAGCGTCAGCGTGCCGGGGGTGGGCAATACGAGATTCTCTGCCCTGCCGGTCCCAGCCCGATGCACCTGATACATCCCTCCGCGACTGGCACCGGCGAAGAGCACCGACTGCCCCCCCGGCTCCCAGGCCAGGCCTTCCAGCCCCCAGAATTCCGACGTGACAGGGGTAGCTTTCCCGGTCGTGTCCACCACCACCACGACACCCCGGTCATCGCCCCCAGTCTGATGGTCGAAGAAGGCGATCCGGTCTCCGGCCGGCGACACCCGGAGATCGCTGAGGTAGCCACCGGGCCGGCTCCGGTAGAGCACCCTCCCGACGGGGTACTCCAATTGGTCGCTCTCACCGGCCCGACGGGTAATCGCCAGCTGGGAGCCGTCGGGCGACCAGTCTGCCTCCTGGACGTTCTCCATCACCTCCCGCGGCGCGCCGCCGCCGAGCGGCATCCGCGCGAGGGTGCCGGTGAAGAGCCGGTGATGCGAGTGGCCGGGTCGCGTGAGCATCGCCACCTCACCGGTAGAGGAAACGGCGAGCAGATGGGTGGAATCGGGGCCCAGCGGCTGCGGCTCCGGGTAATCGGGTCGCACGACATAGAGCCTTGGGATTCTCCCGCGGGCGGCGGCGCTATAGACGATCGTCTTCCCATCCGGGGCCCACCGCGCCGTGAAGATGGCTTCCTGGCGGAAAGTGTTCTGCGCCACGGACATCTCCGTGAGGTCCACCGCGTTCCCGCGGCTCCGAACCGCGAGCATCAGGGCCATGGCCACGGAAATTGCCGCCACAGCCACGACCAGCCGTGAGCGCCAGTCCGCCATCCAGGGGCGGCCGGCGGTGGTGCTCGCCCGGCTCACCGAGCGGGCCGGGCCGGTCAGCGCCTCGGCGAAGGCGGCCGCGCTGGGGAAGCGGTCGGCGGGGAGCTTCTCCAGGGCGGTGAGGACCGCGTCCTCCACCTGCTCCGGTACCCGCTCGCGGGCCCGCCGGATTGAGGCCGGCTTCTCGGTCATCACCTTCGCCACGATGGCCTGGGGGGTGGAACCGGTGAAGGGCGGATCGCCCGTCAGCATCTCGTAGGTCACGGCGCCCAGGGC
>CAYYXP010000116.1:0-7631 GCA_964475685.1 uncultured Gemmatimonadaceae bacterium
GCCGGCCTTGTCGCCCAGGGACCAGGCCGGCCTCGCGCTGGCTGACGCGGACACCTATCCGTGACCAGGCCGCCGGTCCGGACGGCGCTGGTCACCGGCGCCGGCGGACAGCTCGGCCTCGAGCTCCAGGCTACGGTGCCCAAGGGGTGGCGTGTGATCCCGTGCGGGAGCGGTGCGCTGGACGTGTCGAACGACGGGCAGACCCGCCACGTCCTCCAGGCCGAACTCCCCGGGCTCGTGATCAACACAGCGGCCTATACCGCCGTGGACGCGGCCGAGTCCGACGCCGGGCGTGCGGCGGCGGTCAACGCGCTCGGTGCCGCGAATGTGGCGCAGGCGGCCCGCGACTGCGGTGCCCGCGTCATCCATGTCTCCACCGACTTCGTGTTCGATGGGCGGCAGGGTCGCCCCTACGCGCCGGACGACGAGCCCCATCCGCTTGGCGTGTACGGTCGCACCAAACTCGAAGGCGAGCGTGAGGTGACCCGCATCGGAGAGGGCGCCTCGGTCATCATCCGCTCCGCCTGGCTCTACTCGGCGCACCGGAAGAACTTCGTGCTCACCATGCTCGGCCTGATGCGCCGGGGGGAGGCGGTGTCCGTGGTGAACGACCAGGTGGGTACGCCGACATGGGCGCGAGGGTTGGCCGAAGCGATCTGGACGACGGCGGAGAGGCCCGAAATGAGGGGTATCCATCACTGGACGGACGCCGGCGTGGCGACCTGGTACGAATTCGCCGTGGCCATCCAGGAGGAGGCGCTCGCGGCGGGACTGCTCGGGCGGCCTGTCCCTGTCCGGCCGATCCGGACCGCCGAGTGGCCGACGGCGGCCGTACGCCCGCCGTACAGCGTGCTCGACAAGACGGTTACTTGGGCGGCTCTCGGCCGGACGCCGCCGCACTGGCGGGTGAACCTCCGAGCAATGCTTCGGGAGTTGCCGCGTGGCTAGCCTGCTGGTCACCGGGGGAGCCGGCTTCATCGGGGCCAACTTCGTGCACCACTGGCTCCGCGCGCATCCGGGGGACCGTGTCGTCGTGCTCGACGCGCTGACGTACGCGGGCAACCTGGCCAGCCTCGAGCCGGTGAAGGCCCGCTCCGGTTTCGCGTTCGTGCACGGCGACATCCGCACGCCCGGGCTGGCCGAACGGCTGCTGCGCGAGCACGACGTCACGCTGGTGGTCCACTTCGCGGCGGAGTCGCACGTGGACCGCTCGATCGTGGGCCCTGACACCTTCCTCGAGACCAACGTCGGGGGCACCCACGAGCTGCTCAAGGCCGCGCGGAAAGTCTGGCTGGAGGAGGGGAAGGGGAGAGAGGGAAGGCGGTTCCATCACGTCTCGACCGATGAGGTGTACGGCTCCCTTGGCCCCGGTGATCCGGCCTTTCGGGAGGAGACGCCCTACGCCCCCAACTCCCCCTACGCGGCGAGCAAGGCGGCCTCGGACCATCTGGTTCGAGCGTACCATCACACCTATGGGCTGCCGGTCACCACGAGCAACTGCTCGAACAACTACGGGCCCTATCACTTCCCCGAGAAGCTGATTCCGCTCATGCTGGTGAACGCCATGGAGGGGCGGCCGCTGCCGGTGTATGGCGACGGGCTCAACGTGCGCGACTGGCTCTACGTCGAGGACCACTGCCGCGCGGTGGAGGTGGTGGCGACGAGGGGCCGGCCGGGGGAGACGTACAACGTCGGCGGCCGCAACGAGTGGACGAACATCGACATCGTGAGGCTGCTCTGCCGCCTGGTGGACGAGGCGTTCGCGGCCGACCCGTCGCTCGCCCGCCGCTTTCCCTCGGCGCCGGCGGCGAACGAGGGGAAGACCGATACCCTGGTGACGTTCGTGAGGGACCGGCCTGGCCACGACCGGCGGTACGCGATGGACGCCGGCAAGATCGAGCGCGAACTGGGCTTCCTGCCGATGGAGAGCTTCGAGACGGGGATCGGGAAGACCATCGCCTGGTTCCTGGCCAACGAGAGCTGGTGGCGGGGAGTGATGGACGGGAGTTACCGGCAGTGGATCGAGCTGCAGTACGAAACCAGAGGGTAATCGCGCCCTACCAGACCGGCTTCGGGGCCGATATGTTCCTGCCGATGAAGGCTCGAATCTCTGCGGCGCCGGGTTCCGGCATTCCGCAATTTCCGTTTGCCGTCTCGCGGGGTATCTGAGTGGCCCTGCCGTCCGGGTCGAAGGCGGCCATGCCCGGGGCCCGTCGTGACACCTTCCTTCCATTCGCCGTCCCGGACCTTGGTGAGGCCGAGATCCAGGCGGTCGTCCGGGTGCTTCGGTCCGGGTGGATCACGACCGGCCCCGAGGTAAAGGCCTTCGAACGCGAGTTCGCAGCGTACCTGGGCGTCGGCCACGCGGTCGCCGTCAACTCCTGCACGGCAGCCCTTCACCTCGGTCTCGAAGCGGCGGGGGTCGGTCCGGGTGACGAGGTTCTGACCAGCACGATGACCTTCACGGCGACCGCGGAGGTCGTCGAGTATCTGGGCGCGCGCAGCAGGTTCGTGGACGTGTCGGCGGGGGATCTCAACCTGGATCCCGGCCGGTTGCGGGACACGATTCGCCGCGAGTATGAGCGCCGCGAGGGCGCATGGCGGCACCGCGTGACCGGCGGCCGCCTCGCCGCCGTCGTGCCGGTCCACTACGGCGGGCACCCCTGCGACATGCCCGCCATCATCTCCCTGGCGGAGGAGTACGGCGTCTTCGTGCTCGACGACGCCGCCCACGCGCTGCCGGCGTCTCTCGACGGCAGCAGAGTCGGCGCGATGGGGTGCCCCACGGCGTTCAGCTTCTACGCGACCAAGACCCTCACCACCGCCGAAGGCGGGATGTTCTGCACGAACGACGAGCGGCTGGCCGACCGCGTCCGCCTCATGGCCCTGCATGGCATCAGCCGGGACTCCTGGAAGCGTTACTCCGCCGAGGGGAGCTGGTACTACGAGGTGCGCGAGGCAGGATACAAGTACAACCTCACCGACATCGCCGCCGCGCTCGGCAGGGTGCAACTGGAACGCCTGCACGAGATGTGCGAGGCGCGCGCGGCCATCGCCGGGCGCTATACCGCGGCTCTCGCCTCGATGGAGGGCCTGGAGCTGCCCCGGCCCCGCCAGGGCGTGGCGCACGCGTGGCACCTCTATCCGTTGCGCCTCAACCTTGGCGCACTCGCCATCGACCGCGCCGGCTTCATCGAGGAGCTGCGCTTAAGGAACATCGGCACGAGCGTCCACTTCATACCCTTGCACCGGCAACCGTTCTACGCAGAGAAGTATGGCTATCTGCCCGAGGACTTCCCGTCGGCGGAAGCCGAGTACCCGAGGCTCATCTCGCTGCCCATCTACTCGCGCATGACCGGGGATGACGTCGAGTCGGTGATCGCTGCCGTCGTGGATATTGCCGACGCCTTTCGCCGGTAGGTGCAAACAGCCTCGTCGTTGTGGCACCGGGGTGGAAAGCGCGCCTTCGATTTGGCCGCGGCCTGCGGGTTCGGCGTCCTGGCGCTGCCGTTGGTCGTGGCCTCCGTGGCACTCCTCTGGGCGTTCGACGGCCGTCCGGTGTTCTTCCGCCAGGTCAGGTCCGGCCGATACGGCCGCCCGTTCTCCATTCTCAAGCTCCGGACGATGCGACCGGGGGCGGGTCGGTCGATCACCAGCGCGGGCGATCCTCGCGTCACCGCGGTGGGCCGGTGGCTGCGGCGCACGAAGCTGGACGAGCTGCCGCAGCTGTGGAACGTGTTGCGCGGAGACATGAGCCTGGTCGGCCCGCGGCCGGAGGTTCCGAGGTACGTCGGAGCCCAGCCACGGTCGTTTCGGGCGATTGCCGACCTTCGGCCCGGTCTCACGGACTGGGCATCTCTCGTGTTCCGGGATGAGGAGTCCCTTCTGGCCAGTCGCTCGGGCGTCCCCTTCTACTACGAGCGTCACCTGCTGCCCCGCAAGCTCGCCCTGGCGAGGCTGTACCACAGGCACATGTCCCCCCCACTCGACCTCGCGCTGGTCCTGGCGTCCATCTGCATTCCCCTGCGGCTCACCTGGCCGGTCACCGGTGTTCTGGGGGACCGGTTCGTGGCGCGGGCGTGGAAGGGCCTGTGAGCCGGCTCGCACGGGCGTGGGCGCGCGGGCCGCTGGGGCGACTCCGCCCCAGCCCGTTCCTGCTGGACGTGACGTTCACCGCGGCGACGACGCTGCTGACGTTGGCCGCCCTCGTCCTGGTCACCCGGTGGCTGGCGCACGGGTTGGGACCGGAGCGGTTCGGCGCGTACAGCCTTGCACGCCGCATTGCGTCCGCCCTCACCGCGTTCTCTCCGGTCGGGTTGGCGCTGACGCGGTTTCTGGCGATGGACAGCTCGCCGGACCGGCGAGCCGGATACCTCCTGTCCGGCACCGCCAGTGTCGTTGCTCCCTCCCTGCTCCTGGCGCTTCTGGGCCTGGGGTTCGGCGCCTACTGGACCGATATCGTCTTCCGGGATGCGGCCTACCGGTCTCTGTGGAATGCGACAGTGCTGCTCGTGATCGGCCTCAACGCCTACGCCCTTCTCTACGCCTGGTATCGGGGAACCGGTCAGATGCGCGTTGCGAACCTCTGGCAGTTGGCGGTGGTCGCGCTCGGACCGACGCTGATCGCCGCGCTCTACGCGCAATCTGGTCGGCCGGACCTGGTCGTCGACTTGCAGGGGTGGCTGCTCTGCGCCGCTGCTGTCCCACTCGCCGCCTGGGTCGCCCGCGCGCTCGCCAATGCCGAAGTGCGCGGCAGCCTTCGCGACCGCCTTGGGGAGCTGCTGCGGTACTCGCTGCCTCGGGTTCCGGGGAACGTCGCCTTCGGCGGGCTGCTGGCCATCGGGCCGCTGCTCGCCCCCCGTTTCGGGGGACTGCGTGAGGCCGGCTACCTCGCGGCGGGCCAATCCGTCCTCCGGGTGATCGAAGGGGCCACGGCGGCATTCGGGCTCGTGGCCCTTCCGCGGCTGGCGGCACTCCACGCCGCACGACACACCGGCTACGTTCGCTCCGTCGTGGCCGATCTCGTGGCCATGTCGCTCCATATGGGCTCGTTTCTCACCCTCCAGCTCCTGGTGTGGTGCAACGAGCTGGTGCTCTTCTGGCTGGGCCCGGAGTACGGCTCGGCGATCCCGCTCATCCGGCTGACGGTTCTTGCCGTGGTACCCTGCCTGGTCTTCACGCTGCTCCGGTCGGTCATCGATGCGGTGGAGGACCGCGCGGTGAATTCGGTGAACCTCGTACGAGCGTTCGTCGTTACCCTGGGGCTTTCCCTCGGGCTGGGGGCGCTTGGCGGTGCCGCCGGACTGGCCATTGCGGGCACGGTGGGGTTTGTGGTGCTGGGCGGGCTGACGCTCCGACACCTCTGGTGGGCCGTGACGAGCGCCGGATTGATGCCGGGGAAGATCGGCATCCTGAATCTCCTGCTCGCCCTCGTTGTGCTCGGTCTTCGCGTGGTCTCCGTCCGGCACCTGAGCGGCCCGAGCCTGTTGCTGGCCGCGGCGGTGGCCGAGTGCGCGGCGTTCGCCGCCTACCTGCTGGCGCTGCGCCGGCTCGGTGTCCGGTGGGTCAAGCAGGTGGAGGCGCGCCTGCACGCCCCGGGGGAGAGATGACACGCGCCGCTCCGGAGACGGTCGTCGCCGTCCTCATCGGCGGGCTCATCGGCGCAGCGGTGCTGGCCACCGGGCTGGCCCCGCCGGTGTGGCTCATGGTCGGCGTGCTCGCAATCCTGCTGTCTGCCGCCGTCATGCATCAGCTCGGCTGGGCGCTGAACCGGAAACGCCTGTCCCTCACCGGGTTCTGGTATCTCACCTACGTCACTACGGCGGTGATTCCCGGCTTCATCGTCGCCCAGCAGAACCGCGGGCTCTACGCCAACCGGTATCTCTTCGCGGTCGAGAGCGCGCTGTTCACGGTGCCGCTGGGGATGGCGCTCGTGAGCGCGGCAACAGGATTCCGGCGCGCCGAAATCGACGCGTTCTTTCGCGCGCCGCTTGATCGAACCGCTCCCGGTCCTCACCGGGTGGCCGTCTTCGTTACCATCCTGGCGGTGTCCCTGCTGCTCACCGCCTCGTACCTGATCGAGGCGCCCACCATCCCGCTGCTCGAGCTCATCCGGAATCCCGGCTCCCTGGAGCTCGTCCTGCTCCGCGAGGAGGCGTTCAAGCTGCTCGATTCGCCGCTCTTGTATGCGTACGCGGTCCTCCGGACGGTGGTCTACCCGTTCCTGATCCCGCTCGCCCTCGGATACTTCCTCGTGACGCGCAGCCGGCTATGGGGAGCCCTCTTTGCGGTCACCGCTGTCGCGGGGTTCGGTTACGCGGCCTCCTCCCTCGCCAAGTTGCCCGCGGCCGTGATGGTTCTGATCGGCTGCTTTTTCCTCTACCTGTATGTCGGCGGTGAAGTGAGCCTGAAACGGGTGCTCCTCGCCGTGATCGGCGTTCTGGCGTTCCCGGTCCTCGTCCTGTTCGGCACCGTCCAGGACATCGGTGTCTCCGTCTGGTCGGCGATCCAGGCGATCTTCGGCCGCCTCTTCGTGCTGCCCGCAACCCTGTTGTACAGCTACTTCGAGATCTTCCCGGATCACCAGCCCTTCCTGCATGGGCGGACCATCGGGCGCGTGGCCTGGATGATGGGCGAGCCCGCCTTCGACGTGGGGAACTACGTCTACCAGTACCTGTTTCCCGAGGGCATCCAGTCCGGGACCGCCCCCGCCGGCTTCATCGGGAATCTCTATGCGGACTTCGGCATGGCGGGGGTCCTGGCTGGGGGCCTCGTGGCGGGAGCGATCATGCAGGCAGTTCAGGTGCACCTCATGCGCCGGACGAAGGACGTGATGACCCTCGCGGCCCACGCGGTGCTCTACTACAGCTTTCTGATCATCAACCTGCTCGCCCTGCCGGAGGCACTCCTTTCCGGCGGCATCGTGCTGGTGCTGGTGCTGCTCTGGGCTCTCCGTGTCGCGGAGTCCTTCGCCGGGGTGGCCACCTCCTCCCTCCCTGCCTCCCAGCCGCCGCCCGGCTAGGAACCGGCGGGTATCGGCCTGGTGACTGGCGGGGCGTAATCCGGTTCCGAGGCAGGACACCTCCGGCGGATTCCCTCGGGGGGCCTGTGTCCGTGTCCTAGGGCTTCGTGAGTGCGGCGAGCAGGTGGGTGCGGAACGGCGGCAGCACGGCCGCGGCGCCGGCCGCGAGCCAGCTCACTGGCGCCAGGAGGCGCGCCAGCGGTGGTGCGAGAGTCACGGATCGTGCCCGGAGGGACCAGGTCGGAAAGAGGGTCCGCAATTCCCGCCGAGAGACGCTCCGGACGTCGGGATTCCTCGGGTTGTCGACGCGGAGATCGTACCAGAGGAGGACGCCGCCCGGGCGCGCCACCCGCTGCAGCTCCGTGGCGACTTGGGCCCGCACCCCTCCGTCGAGAATCGAGCTGAACACGGTGAAGGCGAGGGTCAGGTCGAAATAGTCGTCGGCGAAGGGGAGCTGGGCGCCGTGCGCCCGCAGGAGCGGCGCGTCCGGCAGCATCCGCCGTGCGGTGTGCAGCCTCGGGGCCAGCAGATCCACTCCGACGGTGCGGGCGCGATCGGCGCCCAGGCTCCGCAGCTCGAGCAGGTCCCACCCCACGCCGCAGCCGAGGTC
>CAYYXP010000117.1:0-43462 GCA_964475685.1 uncultured Gemmatimonadaceae bacterium
ATGACCTGGAGGTCCTTGGTGTCGAGCCGCGCGGCGTCGACCAGCTCGGTGGCGCTGAGGCGGGTGTCGAAGGTGTTGCCGGTGGTGAGGTTGCGCAGGCGGACCTGGACGAACGCCCTCAGGTTGCCCGGCGTCCTGTGCTGAAAATCCATGACGCGGCACGGGTTACCGTCGATCATCAAGACGTGACCGCGGCGGATGTCGCTGGCCTTCATGACTCGCAGCCTCCCGCTATCGCCGCCACGACGATGATCTCGTCCCCCTCGCCCACCGGGGTGGCGAACCCGTCGCGAAAGCGGATGTCCTCGTCATTCAGGTAGTAGGTGACGAAGGGATAGGGCCCGCCGGCCGCATCACGAAGCCGGGGCGCCAGCCGGGGATAGCGCCCGGCGATTTCCGCGACCACGTCCCCGAGGGTACCCCCGACCGCGAGAAGGGTGGACTGGCCGTCGGCCAGCTTGGCGAGCACGGTGGGAAGGCTAAGGGTCACGGTCATGGAGCGCCTCCAGTTCACGAATCCGCGGTGCGATGAGCGGCGCCTCGGGCAGCGAGCCCTGCAGCGCCTCGACGGTCTTGAGTCCATTGCCCGTGATGCAGAGAACGACTTCGTCGTCCTCCCGGAAGCGGCCGGAGGCCGCCAGCGCGAGCGCGGCGGCGACGGTGGTGCCGCCCGCCGTCTCCGCGAAGACGCCGGTGGATTCCGCGAGCAACCGGATACCCGCGACCAGATCGCTGTCGGAGACCGCCGCGGCCCACCCTCCGGTGGACCGGATGGCGGCGGCGGCGAACCGTCCGTCGGCGGGGTTCCCGATGGCGATCGACCGCGCGATCGTGTCCGGCACCACCGGGGTGATCGCGTCGCCGCCCCGCTCGACCAGGTTCACGATCGGCGAGCAGCCCGACGCCTGCGCCCCGAAGAGCCGCGGCGCCGGGCCCGACACCAGGCCCGCGCCGGTGAACTCGCGGAACCCCTTTTCCAGCTTCGTGAGCAGCGACCCGCCGGCCATCGGCGCCACCACCGCGCTCGGCAGCCGCCAGCCGAGCTGCTCGGCGATCTCGAATGCCATCGTCTTCGAGCCTTCGCCGTAGTATCCGCGCAGGTTGATGTTGACGAGGCCCCATCCGAAGCGATCGGCCGCTTGCGAGCAGAGCCGGTTCACGTCGTCGTAGGTACCGCGCACCCGCACGAGTCTCGGGCCGTACACCGCGGTGCCGACGACCTTGCCCACTTCGAGATCGTGCGGGATGAAGATCCATGCGGGAAGCCCGGCACGGGCCGCCTGAGCGGCGACGGCGTTGGCGAGGTTGCCGGTCGAGGCGCAGCCCACCGTTCCGCACCCCAGTCCGATGGCGGCGTTGAGTCCGGTGGCGACGACGCGATCCTTGAACGAGAGGGAGGGGTGGGAGACGGCGTCGTTCTTGACCCAGACCCGCGCGACGCCGAGCCGGCGAGCGAGCGCAGGCGATTCGAGAAGAGGGGTGAACCCGCTGTCGAGCGAGACGACCGGCTCGCCGTCGAAAGGCAGCCACTCGCGGTAGCGCCAGAGCGAGGGCGCCCGCCCCGAGATGGTGGCCGCGTCGGGCAGCACCCGGGCGGGATCGTACACCGGCTCCAGCGGCCCGAGACACTCCTCGCACGTGGCTATCGGGGCGGGCGGATACGTGGTTCCGCAGAGCTTGCACGCCTGCGCCCGTGGCCGGGGATCGCCCCTGGCGGCGCGCGCCACGGTGGCCTGGAGAGGAAGGTCGAGAATGGACGGCATGCCGGAGTACCCCCAAAAACGAAAGCGCCCGGTGCCAAAAAAGACACTCGGGACGCGAGGCTTTTTAGCACTTGTTTAACGTGGCTGCAATAGGCCGCAAATGACCACGGGCTTCGATTGTGAACTCACGATACGGGATGGTGCGCCGCTGCGCAAGGGTGCGGCGGGCGTCGTCGTCGTCGTCCGCCAGCGCGATCTGCCGGAGCGGCGCGACACGCGCCCCCTACCAGTCCCGCTCGCCGCTCCGCGGGTCCTTCAGCCGCCGCCCCTCGTGGGTCTGCAGTTGCTCCCGCTGCACCGCCTCCAGCAGCCGCCGCGCCTGCTCGACGTCCAGCTCCTCGACCGATTCTCCTTCCGCCGACCCGAACCCACCGCCCGCCATCGCTCCGACCGCCGCATCGGGGTTTCCCTCGTATCCCGACGAGTTCATGTTGCCCCGCCCATAGTCGGCGCTGCGGGTGCGGCCAGGCGACCCGCCCGACCGGCGGTCGTCTTTCAGCCGCCGCAACGCGATCTCGAGATTCCACTTGGCGTCCGCGTCCGCCGGCACGAGCCGGAGCGCCGCCTCGTAGCCCTGGATCGAGCCGGCGAGCAGTTCGGGCCGCTCGGGGGCGTTCTCGGCGGCGCGGAGGAGTGCGTTGCCCAGATTGAACGCGCTCCGCTGCCGCAGCTCCGGCGGGCCGGCAATGGCAAGCCGGTACCGCTTGGCCGCATCCTCGTAGCGCCGCATCCGGTAGAGTGCGTTGCCCGCGCTGAAGGCGTGACGGGGAGTGCTGTCGGCGGCGAGAGCCTTCTCGAAGGCAGCGGAAGAAGCGGCGAAGTCGCCGTCGGCATAGCTCCGTTGCCCTCTCCACGCCTCGAACGTCCCCCGGCCGCATCCGGACACCATGAGCCCCGCGATTGCCGCCGCGCCCGCCGCCCTGCGGCGCCGGCGCCACGCTCCGGCCAGCACCATCTCCGCGAGCAGCACCGCCACGGCCAGCGCGAGCGGCCACTGGAACCGGTCGGCCCGCTCCGGCGATTTCCGCGAAGAGAGGGTTCCCGCCTCCAGGTTCCCCAGCGCCTCGGTGAGCCGTTTCATCTCCTCGCGGTTGTCCCACCGCGCAAACGCTCCGCCCGTGGTTTCCGCAGCGCGGCGCAGCTCCGCTTCCTCCATTCTCGAAATTGCGATGCGGCCGATGTGATCGCGATGGAACTTGTCCGGCAGTTCGGTGGAGTCGGCCGGAATCGGGCCCCCCTCCGCCGTCCCGATGCCGAGCGCGAACACCGGCACCTCCTGCTTCCGCAGCTGCGCGAGGGCGTCGTCCATCGCCCCCTCTCCGCTCTCCCCGTCCGACACCACCAGCAAGGCGCGATGCCCCCGCTCCCCTTCGTGCTCGAACACCAGGGCGGCGGTCGCGAGCGCGCCGGGAAGATCGGTCCCCGGATCTCCGAGGTCGTCGGTGCTGGCCGCGTCGAGGAAGAGCCGGAACGCCGCCTGGTCGGATGTCAGGGGAAGTTGCAGGAAGGCGCTCCCACCGAACACCGCGAGACCGACCCGGTCGCCCGGCGACGCCGACACCGTTTCCCAGGCGGCGCGCTTGGCCACGGCCAGCCGGGTCGGCGACAGGTCGGTCACGGTCATCGAGCGCGAGAGATCGAGCAACACCAGGATGTCTCGCCCGGTCTGCGCCAGTTCCCCCCGGCGGTCGCCGAACTGGGGGCGGGCGAGGGCCAGCACACCGAGGCCGAGGGCCGCGACGGGCAGGGCTGTGCGGAGCAATGAGTATCGCCGGTCGGGGAGGGTGGAGCTGCGGGCGAGCAACGCCGGGTCGCCGAAGCTCCGGAGCGCACTCCGGTCGTCGCGCAGGCGGCGCACCGCCAGCCAGGCGGCCACCGGCACCAGCACGAGGAGGAAGAGGGCGAGCGGCTCGCCGAAGCTCATCGTCCCCTCATGGCAGCGAGCGGAACCGGGCCGCGCCGAGGAGCAGGTCGGCGAGGAGGAGGAGGAGCGCAGGGATGAGGAGGATCGGATACAGCTCGCGATAGTCGCGGGTCTCGCTGATCCGCACTTCGCGCCGCTCGATCGGATCGATCTCCGTCAGGATCTTCCTGAGCGCCTCTGGATCAGTCGCCCGGAAATACTCGCCGCCGCTCCGGCCGGCGATGCGCTTGAGCACCATTTCGTCGGTGCTGGTCAGGCGGTCCGGCGTTCGCCCCTCCCGCCAGATGAATCGCTTGTCCATCCCTGAGGTGTCGGCGGCGCTGACCCCGACCGTATGGATCCGCACGCCGATCGCCCGCGCGGCCTCCGCGGCGACGAACGGCGTCGGCTGGCCGGTGTTGTTGGCGCCGTCGGTGATGAGGACGATCACGCTCGCCTTGGGCGGCAGGTCCTTGAGCTGGTTCAGGCACATGGAGAGTGCGGTGCCTATCGCCGTGCCGTCCGGAAGCATCCCGATGTCGATCCGCCGGAGCATGCGGTGGAGGAGGTCGGTGTCGGGGGTGAGCGGGGCCTGGAGGAAGGCGCGCCCGGCAAAGATCACCAGGCCCAAGAGGTCGCCGTCGCGCTGGCTGACGAAGTCGGCGAGGACCTGCCGGGCCACCATCAGCCGGTTGCCCGGCTTGAAGTCACCGGCCTTCATGCTGCTCGAGATGTCGAGCGCGACCATGATGTTCCGGGCCTTGCTGTTGATCTGGCGAACCTCGTGCGGCAGCTGCGGCCTCGCCAGCGCGACGATCATCAGGGTGAGTCCGCCGAGGCGCAGCGCCGGAGGGAGCCACTGCCACCGCACCCGCCGGCCCACCGGGGCGCCGGCGAGGAAGGAGATCCCCGGAAAGCCGATCCGCTCGGCCGGCGGCCGGCTCCGGCGCCGCCAGAGCCACCACGCGCGGCCGACCGGCGCCAGCAGGAGAAGGAGGAAGACCGGATCAGCGAACCGCATCCGCGGCCTCCGGGCGTTCCCTGGCCTCGCGCCAGCGGCCGAGCAGGCCGCGGGCGTCATCGAGAAACGTCGCGGCCTCGGCATCCGGCGGACGCCGCCGGGCGAACTTCACGAGGTCCGCCTCGTCGAACACCGCCCCGTAGTGCCGGCGAAGTCCGCCGTCGAGGAGGCGGGGCGGGAGCGACCAGCGCAACTCCATGGTCGTGCGTTCCCGGGCAGGTACTCCTTCGGCGTCCTCGAGATAGCCGCGGAGCGCATCGGTGACGAGGTCATAGTGCCGGTCCACTTCTCCCCTGGCGGACCAGGCTTCGCGCTCGATTTCCTGCAGCCGGGCCAGCGCGACCTCGTAGGGATCCGGCGGGAGCGGGACGGCCTCCGGCTCGGGCTTCGAGGGTGGGACGGCTGCGGGAGCCGGCGTGAGACGGCGGCGGCGCACCAGGAAGGCCAGCAGCAACGCCCCGGCTGCGATTGCGGCGACGATCCTGCCGGGGAACCCGGACGGCTCCGCCTCCCGGATGTCGCGCAGTGTCGGATTGCCGGCGGCGAGCACCGGCACGACCTCGATGGTGAGGGTGTCGCTGTCCACGTGGCCGTGGGTGATGCCCTTGACCGACCGCATGAACGGCAGGGAGAACACCGGCACCAGCTGGGGCCCGGTGCGGTAAAAAGCGAGAGTCGCCCGCCCGACGAAGTCCCGATTGGGGAGTCGCTGGAGCTTCTCGACGGACAGTATCCTGACACCTTCGAGGAGAGAATCCCTCGGCCTCGGCAGGGTGTCGAAGAGGAGATCGCGCTCGTCGAGCCGCAGGCGAAAGCGGATACCGACGGTGTCGCCGACGGTGACGCGGCCGCTGTCTGCAAATACTTCCCACAGCTGCCCCAGCTGTCCCCGCGTCCAGCCTTGAGCCTCCGCCTTCCTTGCATCCCCCAGCCACATCCCCAAACACAGAGCCGCAGAGAGCGCGGAGAAGAACATCAGGCGGTTCTCCCTGAACAGTCTCATCGCCACAGCGCCTTCTCTCTGCGACGGAAGAACGTCAGCAGCGGCTCGGCGTAGGACTGTCCCGTCTCCAGCCGCAGCAGGTCGACTCCCCGTTCCCTGAGCCGCCGGTCGAGCGCGCCGTCGAACTCCCGCGTGTTCGCGTGGAAGTGGGCGCGCACTCTCGGGTCCCCGGTGTCGACCCGGAGCCACTCGCCGCTCTCGGGGTCCCATAGGGTCACCACACCGGCGTCGGGAAGCTCGCGCTCCCGCGGGTCCACGAGGTGCAACGCGACCACGTCATGCCGGCGGGCGAGCCGGGCGATGGTGGAGTCGTAGTCGGAGGAGAGAAAATCGGAGAGCACGAAGATGACGGCGCGCTGGCGCAGGGTCGACTCGAGGTCGGCGAGCGCGGCGCCGAGGTCGGTCCCGCGGCCGGACGGCTCGAACGCCAGCAGGTCGCTGATCACCCGCAGCGCGTGCCGGCGGCCCTTGGCGGGCTCGACGTACCGCTCGACCCGGTCGGTGAACAGGACCGACCCGACCCGGTCGTTGTTGCGCGCCGCCGCCAGCGCCAGCACGGCGCAGACCTCGGTGGCGAGATCACCCTTGGTTCGCCGGAGGGACCCGAAGCCGCCCGAGGCGCTCAAGTCCACCACGAAGACGACGGTGAGTTCCCGCTCCTCGAGGTAACGCTTGACGTAGGTCGAGCCGAGCCGCGCGGTGACGTTCCAGTCGATCGTCCGCACGTCGTCGCCTGGCTGATATTCCCTCACCTCGGCGAACTCGACCCCCCGGCCCCGAAACGCGCTCGAGTACTCTCCGGCCACGATGTCCCGCACGAGATGGCGCGTGGTGATCTCGATGCGCCGGACCTCGCGCGTGACCTCTTCGGGCGTCATGGCACGGGCACCGCCTCGAAGATCCGCCCCAGCAGCGCGTCGGGTCCGACCCCTTCGGCGTCGGCCCGATAGGTGAGGATCACCCGGTGACGCAGCACGTCGAGGCCGAGCGCCTTGATGTCGTCGGGAGTCACGTACGCGCGCCCGCGGATGAACGCGTGCGCCTTGGCCGCGCGGAGCAGGAAGATCGCTGCTCGCGGCGAGGCGCCGAACTCGACCATCGGCACGAGGTCGCCGAGCCCGGCGGCTGCGGGGTTGCGGGTCGCCCCGACCAGGTCGAGCACATACTCCTTGATCCGGTCGTCCGCGTAAATCGTCTGCACCAGTCGCCGAGCCACGAGAATGCGCTCCGGGTCCATCAGCCGCCGGGCATGAGGCTCCTGGGCCGAGGTCATCCGGTCGAGCACTTGACGTTCCTCCCGCCGCTCCGGGTAGGTGACCACGAGCTTGAAGAGGAAGCGATCGACCTGCGCCTCCGGTAGCGGGTAGGTGCCCTCGTGCTCGATCGGGTTCTGGGTGGCGAGAACCAGGAAGAGATCGGGGAGCGGGTAGGTCTGCCCGCCGATCGTCACCTGCTTCTCCTGCATGGCCTCGAGCAGCGCGCTCTGCACCTTGGCCGGGGCCCGGTTGATCTCGTCGGCGAGCAGGAGGTTGGTGAAGATCGGCCCCTTCTGCACCGTGAAGTCGCCGCTCCGCTGATTGTAGATCATCGTGCCGAGCAGGTCGGCCGGCAGCAGGTCGGGGGTGAACTGGATGCGATGGAAGGCGGCGTTTATGGTGCCGGCGAGGGTGCGCACCGCGAGGGTCTTGGCCAGCCCCGGCACGCCCTCGAGCAGCACGTGGCCGTCGGCAAGGAGCCCGATGATCAGCCGTTCCAGCATCCCGCGCTGGCCGACGATCACCTGGTTCAACTCCGTCATCAGCTCGCCGACCAGCCGGCTTTCGTCCTCGATGAGGGAGGCGGATGGCACGCCTGGGTCGGCGCGGGGGTCGGCCGCGAACCGTTCGGGGAGGGTTGTCATGAGATGGGAATCCATGCAGGTCGAAGAATGCCGAGCGTCACCAGCCGCTCCAGGCCGCGCTCCGGAACGGGCCAGTCATTGAGACGCTTCGGTCGCCCAGACGCACGGCGGCCGGTTGAGCGGACTGTCCTATACCGGCCCGTTGAAGGCCGGGTCGGTCGCCCGGGTCCGGAGGTCGGTCTCCGTGCCCCGGTACCACCCTCCCCGGAACTCGAAGTGCCGCCCGTCCAGGATCCGGCTGTTCAGGGCGTCGGTGCCATGCTGTTGCACCTGCCACAGCAGCACCTTGGCCCCCATCTCGGCCGCCGTCGCCCAGACCCCGGGGACGAGGGGAGGGTAAAGATCGGCAAATTCCTGCTTCAGCCGGGCTTCCCGGGCCGTGAACTCCATGCCCACCTCCGGGGAGTGCGGTTCGCGAATCGTGTCGCCAGGGTTCGGGAACCGTGGAAGATGCAGGCTTCACCCGGTTCGCACCAGAGGCGATGCGTCGCCGCAACGCCCCTCCCGGTCTTCCCCCGACCGCGCCAAGTTTCCCCTCCCCTGAGCCCAGAGCGTTCATGCGCACCGCGGTCGTGTTCGGCACACCATGCAGCGGGTGGGATCATCCCGGCCACGAGCGCCGGATAACCACCCAAGTCGCTGCGTGGAAACATGATGAGGGCGACACCAACCCCTGCGAGGCCGTGGCGGGCGATGGCGGCGCATAGGCGGCGAGAGCGGGCACCCGCGCCGGAATACCGCTGCGTCTGCGGGCGGGAGCTCAAGCGCTTCTGGCCGTATTGCCCCAACTGCAGCCGTGGACAGCGGTGGCGGGACGTGGACAACGTGACCCGCGCCGAGTGCTACAGTTGCGGGTGGGTGGTTTCCGACAAGTTCTCCTCCTGTCCCTGGTGCGGGGTGGACATCGAGGAGGAGGGGTATTCGTCGAAGAAGCCGCTCAAGGCGCCGCGCGGCTTCCGGATGGACGCGCGCTGCGACTGGGGCTGCGGGGGCGGCGTGCAGTACGGGATGGGCTTCTGTCCCTGGTGCGGGCGCAAGCAGTCGTGGAACGACGAGGACGAGTTCGAGGGCGACTGCCCGCACTGCGCCCGCGGCGTGGACGACTGGATGAACCACTGCCCCTGGTGCGGGCGGGACGCCACCGGTCGCGACCTCATCCCCCGCGCCCTCCGGCGGGTGCGGCGGCTCCTGCTCGTCTCGCGGATTCGCGACTGGGGGTATCGCGTCCTCCTCAGGCCGGGCATCTCGGGGGTGGACCCGCTGTATCCCAAGATCGTCGAGATGGAGCAGCGCTACGTGGTCGGCAAGCGCCGGCGCGACGAGATCCCGTGGACCATGCTCGTCGGACTCATCACTCACGAGCTGGGGCACAGCTTCCTGTATCACCACTGGGACTGGACCCGGACCCGCCGGTTCAGCCACTCCTTCGGCGAGGTGGACAAGGCGTATCGCGGCATGGACAACAGCTGGGTCTACTTCCAGCGCCGCGACGTGGCGATCGCCCCGCGGGACTTCGTGAGCGCGTACGCGGCCAAGCATCCGCAGGAGGACTTCGCGGAGACCTTCCGGTTCTACGTGACCCGCCGGGGACGGCTGCGGGAGTTGTTCGCGGAGTTCGGGCGGAAGCGGAAGGGCGTGATTCTCTACGAGAAGTTCCTGGTGCTGCACGACTTCGTGCGCGCGCTGCGGGGGTGGACGTGAGCGCCGCGCGGGAGGGTGTTCTTGCGAGCGCCCGGAAGCAGGGCTGATCCTCCAAGAGCGGCCCCCGGCGGAGGGGTACGGGCGCAGGTGGCGGGTGGACCTCACGCAGGGCGCGTCAGTGGGCTGCCAGTTACTCCCACCAAGCCAGTCCTTCGCAGGCCACTGCAGCGCCCAAGGGAGTGCCACCCGCCGCCGGAGCCGACGCGCCGCCCGAGCACGCCGCTACGACGCCACGACTCCCGCGTCCCGCAATGCCTCCATCGCCGCGTTCCTGCCGTTGATCCCGATCACGCTGCCACCAGGGTGGGTGCCGGCGCCGCAGAGATAGACGCCGGCCATCGGCGTCCTCGCGGAGAGCCGCCGGTCCCACATGTACGGCGGCAGCATCTCTCCGTGGAAGATCTGCCCGCCGGTGAGCCCCACCCGCCGCTCGATGTCGGGTGGGCCCAGCACCTCCATGGACAGGATCGCCCGGGGAAGATTGCTGCAGAAACGCGCGATCGAGTCCACCACCACCTGCCCCACCTCCATCCGCCGCGTCTCCCAGCTCCCCTCCTTGAACCGGTTGGGCACGTACTGCGCGAACACGCTCAGCGTGTGCACCCCCTCCGGCGCCACCGTCGTATCGAAGACGGTCTGGAGGTACAACTCGTTCCAAGTGCGCGGCGGCAGCGTCCCCTCGTTGGCGGCGCGGTGGTGGGCCCGCCACTCGTCCTTGGTGAGCGGCGTGTTCACCTGTCCGGTGTGGTGCGGCTCCCGCGTGCCCGGGCGCGCGGTGAAATCGGGCAACTCGGACAGGGTCATGTTCACCTTGACGGTCACCCCCTCCATCGGGATCGACCGCACCCTGGCCGCCCATGACGGCTCCGCCGCTCCACCGAGGAGGCGGAGCGTCACCCGGGGATCGGCGTTGGAGATCACCTGGGGCGCATGGATCCGTTCTCCCGACTCGAGCTCCACCCCCTCGCCGGGAAGGATCCGCCCCACGGGGACCCCGGCGGCCACCACAGCCCCGGCCTCGCGGGCGATGTCGCAGAGGATGAACGAAACCATTCCCATCCCGCCCTGCACGTACCCCCAGGTCCCGGCCTGTCCGTCCATCCGGCCCGACGCGTGGTGGAAGTAGATCGAGGCGGTGCCGGGGTCGTGCGGGCTCGCGTTGGTCCCGATCACCCCCTGGCCGAGGTAGGCGAGGTGCATGCGCTCGTCGGCCAGGTACCGCTCGACCAGCTCGACCATCGACCACTCGAAGAGCAGCGCTTCCGCCTCCCGGTCGCCCTGGAGGCGCCGCACGATCTCCTCCCGTGTCGGCGACGGGCCGATCCACACGTCGGCGGCGCTATCCGGCCTGAGCCTGTCGCGGAGGCGGCGCTTCACCGCCTGCATCTCCCGCCACCCGCTCACATCCCCGGGAGCCAGGCGACGGACCTCGTCTTCGCACCGTTCGTCGTCGTTCCACAGCTGGATGCTGCTGCCGTCCTCGAAGGGGACGAACAGCCCGCCGTCCGCCGGAGTCCAGCGGAAGCCGTGGCCGGGCAGATCGAGTTCGCGCATCACCAGCGGATGCAGGAGACCCACGACGTACGCGCAGGGCGACATGCGGACCCCGGGCCATGGCTCCTCGAGAGTGCACGCCCCTCCGACGACGTCGCGCGACTCCAGCACCAGCACCCGCCGCCCGGCCCGGGCGAGATAGGCCGCGCAGGCGAGGCCGTTGTGCCCCGCCCCGACGACAATGACATCCCACCGCCGCCCTGAGAGCGCGTGGACCGGCTCCGGGAGACCGATGCGCCCGAGGACCGCGGCGGCGGGGCCCTGTTGATGAGGTCTGGTCATGGTCGGTTCAGGAGCTTAGTGTTGCCCTTGCATGACGCAATGGGAAGACCACCCGGGAGAGGAGGCGTCACATGGCCGATCGAGTCCGCAAGGTGAGTTACTGCTATCCGCTTGTGCCCCACCGCGCCGGGCAGGCCGCGCGGGTGCTCGCGGCGCTCAAGGCGGCAGGAGTCAATCTCCAGGTCATCCACGGTTTCCCCACCCGCGGGGGCAAGGCCCAGATCGATCTCGTGACCGACGACATGGCGGGGCTGCGCCGGGTCGCGGCGAAAAACGGATGGCGCCTCAGCCGGGCCAAGCGGGCCTTCCTCTTCCAGGGGACCGACAAGACCGGAGCCGTGCACGGGCACCTGCGCAAGCTGGCCGCGGCCGCCATCCGGATCACCGCGGCCACCGGCATCGCCGCCGGCGGTGGGCGCTACGGAATGATTCTCTGGGTACGGCAGAAGGACTACGCGAGGGCCGCGCGGGCGCTCGGCGCGCGCTGACGGCGCATCACCCCCAGGCGGGGACGATCACCCAGATACCCCACGCAATCATCAGCAGCCCAGTGGCCCGGCCGAGCCAACGCCCGCCGGGCCCGAGCTTTTCGGCGAGGACAAAGATCGCGATCGCCGCCACCCAGAGCAGGTTCATCACTCCCGCCACGAAGAGCAGCGCCATCAGCAGCGCGCAGCAGCCGACGCAGAAGGTGCCGTGCCGAATGCCCATGACCAGCGCGCCGGACACCCCCTCGCGCCATTCGGACGAGAGAAAGCCGAGCGGCGACCGGCAGTGCGCCAGGCATGCATCCTTGACCGGGAGCCACTGGTAGATGCCCGCGGCGACCAGCAGCCCGCCGCCGAGCCACGGGCTGGCGCTCACCATCGCCGGCGATAGAAGGGCCGCCTCGTGCAGCTTCCATTGCGCCGTTGCGGCCAGAGTCGCGTAGGCCGCCCAGATCAGCAGATAGCCGAGAGTGAAGGCCGCCGCTGATGCGGTCGGAATGCCCTGACTGCGCCGTCGGCGCGCGACGGAGGCAAAGAGGAGAATCGTCGGCGCGGCGGAGGGGAGCATCATCGCGACCATCATCACGATCCACATCGGTACCAGCCAGCCGAGCGCCGGTGCGCCGGAGGATCCGGACATCGGCATCGCCATGGATTCGTGCGGCGACATCTGACCGGCCATCTGTACGACGAAGCCCCACGCGATCGCCGTGATCAAGGCCAGCCCCGCCGCCACCACGACCCGATCGCGCCTGAGCACTCCCTCGATCAGGCCGGGACCGGCCGCCGTGGCGCTCATCGAGGTGTGGGGCTAGTGCTGATTGGTCCAGGTGGCCGTCGCATAGCTGGCGAACCCCCCGCCATGACGGAACTTGACGGGACCGTAGTTCGCCTCGAGCACGCTGGTGCTGGTGACGTTGCCGGTGTCCCAGAAGAAGCCACCCTTGGGATAGACGATCTGGACCTCCTTCTCCTGGCCCGAGACCGGATCGAGGATGGGTGTCTGGCGCATCTCCAGCACGCCGGGGATCCGGAAGCTCGACTTGGTGCCGCTCACCGTCATCTCGATCGGCTTGCGGACCGGGCCCTCCAGCACCGCGATCGTCCCGGCCAAGGCCTCCCACGGCATCCCGCCCGCCTGCCCCGAGAGGATCATGGTGACCGCATCGGCCTGGGCCTGGCTCGCTTTCTCGTCGATGAACAACGCGACCTTCCCATTCCCCTGGTGAATCGCCTTGGGGTACATGGCGGCCACGACGTAGCGGACACCCTTGAGCGAGACGTCGCCGTACTTTCCTTCCTTCACCTCGCCACCGATCAGCATCTCGCAGCCCCCCTTGTCAGGGAAGCCGCCGAACTGACAATTACAGCCGTGGTTACAATTACAGCCTTCGATGTTGTGGACGGTAATGCGGAAGGGAACCTGGGCCATAGACGCCCCCTTTAGTGGGTTCGGGTTGCGATGTGGCTGCAATATGAAGCGGGAGATTCGACGCCGAAAGGCCATCAGGATTCGCTTCCATGACCGAGCGTCTCTACTACACCGATGCCTACCTCCGGGAGTTCGACGCCTTGGTGCTCGAGCGCGGGGACGGAGGCCTCCGGGTATACCTCGATCGGACCGCGTTCTATCCCGCCTCCGGAGGACAGCCCTTCGACCTCGGCGTCCTGGGCGACTCCCCGGTCGTGGACGTGGTGGACGAAGGCGACCGGATTGCCCACGTTCTCTCCAAGCCTCTCTCCGCGTCCCGAGTCACCGGCCGGCTCGACTGGGACCGGCGCTTCGACCACATGCAGCAGCACACCGGCCAGCACCTCCTTTCCGCCGTCATCGCAAATCTCTTCGGCCACGCCACGGTCAGCGTGCACTTCGGCGCCGAGGGCTCGACTCTCGATCTCGACACGGGAGCCCTCTCCGCCGGCCGAATCGTGGAGGCCGAGCGACGAGCGAACGATGTCGTGACCGAGAACCGGCAGGTGAGCGTCTCGTTCGAGGATTCGGCGACGGCGGCCGGTCTTCGGAAGGCCTCGGACCGGCCGGGGACCCTGCGCATCGTCACCATCAAAGACCTCGACCGGAGCGCCTGCGGCGGTACCCACGTTCGCGCCACCGGGGAAATCGGGGCGATCCTGATGGGAAAGGTGGAGCGGGTCAAGCAGATGGTGCGGCTGGAGTTCTTCTGCGGTGGGCGGGCGATCCGGCGCGCCCGCGAAGACCACGATCTCCTCGCCGGGGTCGCCACCCTCTTCTCGGCCACCCCAGTCGAGCTGCCGGCGCTGGTCGAGTCGCAGCGCGGTGAGCTGAAGAAGACGATCGCGGAGGCCCGGGACCTCGGCGAACGCCTCGCCGGCTATCGCGCGGCGGAACTTTACGCCGGAGCCGTGCCCGACGAGACCGGACGGCGGACGATCGTCGCGCGTGAGGAATCCGGGACCATCGATCGCCTGCGCGCACTGGCCCAGGCGGTGGCGCGGATGCCCAAGGCTGTCTTCATCGGCACCGCTGGCACGCCGCCCGCCGTCCTGCTCGCCGCGGCCGAAGATTCCGGGGTGGATGCGGGCCGGGTGCTCAAGGCCGCGCTGGAGAGGGAGGGAGGTCGGGGGGGTGGAAACCCGCTGCTGGCGCAGGGCACCGTACCGGATCAGGCCGCCGTGGAGGCCGTGATCCGCGCCATCTCGGGGTGACTACTGGTCGCTGCCGGTGCTGTCGCCACCCATCTGACTCTCGAGCGCGCCGTCGAGCTCGACCCCCTCAGCACCCAGAAGACGAAAGAGCTCCCACTCCGCCGCTCTCGCCTGATGGATGCGCCGTCCGTTGTACATCAGGGAGAGGACGAGCACCCCGTCGGGGCGGCCGAGATAGCCGGCAAGCGCCGCGACGTGGTCGAGCGTGCCCGTCTTGGCATGGACGACGCCGCGTCCCATGCCGGCGCGGAGACGCCGGAGCGTCCCGGTGCCGTTGGCGGGCAGCAGGAGCGGGAAGCGGCTGTTGCCGGGGAGCTGCGGATAGCGGGCGAGGTAGAGCATCTGGGTGAGCGGGCTGATCCGGTTGAGATCACTCAGGCCGCTTCCGTCCACGAACTGCACCCGCGCCCGCGGGCCCACGACTTCGCGCACATGCCGGGTCACCAGCTCCGGGCCGGCCGTCTGGCTTCCGGCCGCCCACTGCAGCATCAGCTCGGCGCCGATGTTGAGGCTCCGGCGATTCACTTCCCTGGCGACGCTGTCGAACGGCTCCGACTCCACCTGGGCAAGAACTCTCGTCCCCCGCGGCGCCAGCGCGACCGGTCCGCCGGGGTTCGTCCAGCGGATCCCGGCACGCTGGAGGGCGGCGGCCCACGCGACCGCCAGCAGCCGGGACGGATCGTGCGCAACCGCCGACAGACCGGCGGTACGCCGGTAGAGTCCCACGGTCCCCTTGAGGGTCCAACCGCCATCCATGTTGGGCACCAGCGAGAGCCGACTTCCGCTTCCGCCGACAGTGGTGGCCGCGATGCGGACCAGGCCCTCCACTCCGGCGGGATACGCGCTCACGACCCGCGGGGGCGCGCCGACCTCGCGCCCGGGACGGAAGGTGAGGGAGATCGTGTTTTCGTGCAGGGCGACCGGACCGACGGGGGGGGCGTAGAGCTGGCCTTCGAGTGAGGCCGACCAGGCCGCCGGGTAGCGGGAGGCTGCGGGGCCGGTGGGACTGGTCAAGGCAAGCGGTCCGTTGAGCGTGCGCACACCGCGCGCACGGAGGCGACGCGCCAGCGCGAGTAGCCTTGGGCCGCTGCGGCCGGTCCGCTCGAGCGTGGGATCTCCCCCCAATTCCAACGCCCATGTGCCGAGCCATCGCCCGGAACCGCGGTCCAGCTCTCCGTCACCGACGACCCGGGTGGTGATGCGTCCGGCTCCGCCCATCCGGGAGCGGGAGAACCCTGTCGTGAAGAGCTTGGTGGTCGAGGCCGGGATCAACTCCTCCCCCGGACTCACGCTCCAGAGGACACGCCCGTCCATCGTTCCGATCGCGATACCCCAGCTTCCACCCGCCGTGCGTCCGTTCACCCGCCGGTACCAGTCGTCCAAGCTGGCGAGCTCGCGAGGCGAGAGCCCCTGGGCGCGGAGGGGTGCAGGGCAGAGGGCCGCGCATGCACTGAGGGCTACCAGCGCCCGGTACAGACGTCGGCTCATGAGCGGCTCGGTGGGGTAACGGGGGAAACGGCGGACTATCGACCAAATGGGGAGGGGAGCAATCGGCAGGCCACCTGTCAAGTGATTGTATTATAATGCTTTATGAGGTGCAAAGCGGCGCCGGATCGGGCATTTCGCGAGGGGGCCAACGGAAAGGGGACCTCCGGGATGCTTGACGGTTCACGATTCGGGAAGTACCCTAGCCTTCCTTCACACCACGTTTTCGACCCACCCCCAGGCTGTGCCTTTTCGGTTCCCGCCATCTGCGGGACGGAAAGTTTGTCATACCAACTCAACGTCCGGAGGTGTTGTATGGATATGCTGCTCGCGCTGGGCATCAGCATCGGCGTCCTGATCGCGGGGTGGACCTACGTCGCGCTCGGCCCGGGGGCACTCCCCGTATGGGCCGGCATCGTGTCGTGGGGGTGCTTCTTCGCGGCCGGCGGCAAGACCACCGGACTGACGAAGACCATCGCCTCGAACCTGTCGGGGGTGCTGTGGGCGTTCCTCGCCCTTCAAGCCGGGACCATGCTGGGCGGCGGAACGGTCGGACTCTCCGCGGCCGTGGGCGTGGCAGCGTTGGCCATGGTCATGCAGTCCAAGATTCCGGCACTTAGCTTCATTCCCGGCGCCTTCATCGGCGCCGCTACCGCGGTGAGCGTGGTTGTGGGTGCGAGCGGCACCTGGATCAACACGGTCATCGCGCTCCTCGCCGGCGCGGTGCTGGGTTATCTGTCCGAGATGTTGGCGGGCATGCTGGCCAAGAAAGCCTGAGGCATAACGGCCGCCGGATTCACCGTGAATCCGGCGGCTGGTAGTTTGGGGACGAGCAGCTGACCGAAGCCGGTGCGGCTACCTCGATACGAGGCGGCAGCACCGGCTCGTTGTATTGCGCGGTCAACTCCTCGCCCGCACCCGGGGTCGGCTCTAGGCAGCCAGGTAACGCAACTTGTCGCCGTGCTCTTCACGCAACTGCCGGAGCGCGCGGTCGCGAAGCTGCCTGATGCGCTCTCGCGTGACACCCATCATGCGACCGATTTCCTCGAGCGTGCGGCTGTTGCCGTCGTCGAGCCCGAAGTAGAGCCGGAGCACCTTCGCGTCGCGCGGCGCGAGAGCCGCGAGCGCCTTCTCCAGGTCGTCGGTGCGGCTCCTGGCGAGGGTGGCCGCGTCGGTGCCCTCCTGGGTGAGCGGAACGAACCGCTCCATCCGACCGCGGTCGTCGGCTTCACGAACCGGCTGGTCGAGGCGCACCGCCTCCACCTGCAACCCGCTCAACGCCCGTACCGCGTCGCGGGTGAGTCCCGTCGCCGTCACCAGTTCCTCCGTGGTCGGCGCTCGCCCCAGGCGTTCCGTGAGCAGCACGGTGGTCCGGCCCAGGCGGTTCAGGTCCGCGGTGCGGTTGAGGGGCACCCGCACCGGCCGGCCGTGCCGGGCCAGCGCCGCCTGGATCGCCTGGCGAATCCACCACACGGCGTAGGAGATGAACTTCACGCCGCGGTCGGGATCGAACTTCCGCGCGGCCGTCATGAGTCCGAGGTTGCCCTCGCCGATCAGATCCATGAGGGGCACGCCCCGATTCTGGAACTTCTTGGCGACCGAGACCACGAACCGCACGTTGTGCCGAGCCAGCCTTTCCTGCGCCTCGACATCGCCCTTGAACGCGCGGCGAGCCAAGGCCTTCTCCTCCTCCGCCTTGAGAAGGGGGATCCGGCTGATCTCCTGGAGGTAGTAGTCCAGACTCTCCCTGCCCTCTTCGCTGGCACGGGGGAGGGGGGAGGCCTGGGCCCGGCGGCGTCCCGCGCCGGAGCGCTTCTTGACTGGCACGGTATACTCCTATCTATCACTACGACAATGGTTTAGACGACTGATAGCCAGCTGCCTTCATTGGCTTCGATCTCTAGGCTCTAATGATTGGCGCCTGGCGATCGTTGCACCGGGCAAACCAACCGCTCCGCTCCCCTCATGCTCCCCTACGGGCAGCGACAGTATAGGGTGACGGGAATCCGCCTCCGATCCACACGGGGCTGGCCCAAGCTAGCCAGGGGATGTGGCGCGGAGCGGCGGGAAAAACAAAGGGGCGGCGACCGAAGATCTCGATCGCCGCCCCCGTCCTGTCAGTTACTTCAGGTGAGCTTGACGACGTTCTCCGCCGCGGGGCCCTTCTGACCCTGAACGATGTCGAACTCTACCTTGTCGCCTTCGGCGAGGCTCTTGAACCCCTGAGCCTGGATCGCCGAATGATGGACGAAGCAGTCCTTCTGTCCGCCTTCGGGGGTGATGAAGCCGAATCCCTTGGCGTCGTTGAACCACTTGACCGTCCCTGTGGTGCGCATTGTTCCCTACTCCTTGGCATGGTGTAATCGGAGTACGGATATGCCGCACCGACCGACTACGTAGTGTTGCGTGACTCAAACCCTCACGCTGGGCCCATCGGCCAGCAAAAAGGGACCCGCTGACGCCGGTCCCTGCTGACCACATCGTGGCCGTAAGCGTGCCTCCGATGATGGCGACCAATGTAGGCTGTCATGGGCGTTTAGGCAAGGGCCGAAGATCGCCACCCGCGGCTACTTGCCCGGCTCGTCGTCCTCCAGGGCGAGGGCGGCCTTGAGCTCGCAGGCAATGGTGCGCTCCTTCCGGAACGCGGCGATCAACGCCTCCGCCTGCTTCATCTGGAGCGCGAGGCCGCTGGCCGACTCCATGGCGTGATCCACGATGGTCCGCTGAGCGGTCAACGCCTCCACCGTCGAGCGCATCCCCAGCGCCAGCGCCTCGGCGCGAGCGAGCCGCTGCTCGGCGCGATCCAGCTGGCGCTTCCGGGTCTCGAACTGCTCGAGCGCGCCTTCGCTCGCCTTGAACTGCTCCTGGATGCTCTCGAGCAGCTCCCGGGTTTCCTCGATCTCGCGACGGGCGGCGCCGATCGTCTGCACATCGGCGACGGCGCGCTCGGCCAGATCGAAGACGTGCTTCACCTGGCCCTCGAGCGCGTCTACGGCAGCCTGCCGCGCCAGCGTCTGCTCCAGCGAACGCGACGCCTCGGCCTGGGCCGATTCCCAGGCGCCCAGCAGCTCCTCGAACCGCGCCACTGGGCGCTCGATCGCCTTGAGCGCGGAGGCACGGGCCTCCAGCTCGCCGGCGGTGCGTTCCAGCTTCTCCGAGCGCTGCTCGGCATCGCCGAGCGCGGCCGTGATGGAGCGTGAGACCTCCTCCAGGCGGTGGGCGGCTTCCGCGCTCTGCTTGCGCAATTGCGTGGCCTGCTTGAGATGCTCGGTGGCCTTGTCGAGGGCCCCACGGCGCTGCTCGAGCTCCTGGCCGAGCATCCGGATGCGCCCCTCGATTTCATCGAGCTGGCCGGTGCGGCTCTCCAGCGCACGCACCGACGAATCCACGGCGCCGACGCGGCGATCGGCGTCGGCCACCGATTCGGCGACTCCGGCCATCGTCTCGGCGACTCGCTCCGCCTCCTCCGACTTCCTGGCGAGCTGCACGAAGCGCGCTTCCGCCTCGGCCGCGACGCGACTCTGCGATTCCGCGTGGCTGTCACGCAGCCGGGACATCTCCTCGTATCCGACCCGCATCTGCTCGGCGAGACGGGTGAGCTCGGCGGAGAGCTCGGTCGAGTGGTCGCCGAGGGAGCGCACTTGCGCCTGGACGGCCGCGGCGCCCTGGCTGGCCGCGTCGAGCACGGCGAAGCGGGCCTCGCATTCCTTGACGGCGTTGCGCAGGTCGGCGACCCGCTCGCTCACCGCATGGAGGCCGCGGTTCTCCAGCTCGAAGCCTTCGCTGCTCTTCCGCATCTGCTCCCGGAGATCGGTGAGAGCCTGCCGTGCCGCCTGCTGGATGTGCTCGTTCTGCAGCGACGTGGCCTGCAGCTCTTCGCTCCGGGCGATCACCTTGGTCTGGATGGCCTGGACCTCCTGGAGCTTGGCCTCGATGGCCCCGAAGCGGCGGATCTGCTCTTCCTGCCGGCGCAGCCAGGCGTCGAGCTCCCGGTCGAGCCGGGTGAGCTGGGAGATCTGGGTGGAGGCGCGCTCCACGGCCTCGCGTTGCTGCTCCAGCAGGCCGCTCTTCTGGGCCACCTGTTCCGCGAGCGACTGGAGCACGGCGAGTCGGTGCTGCAGGTCCGGCACGGCGGCCACCGCCTGGTTGACCGGCTCCAGCGCGCGCTCGACACTCTGAACCCGGCGAACGACGTCCTCCAGGCGGCCGACGGCGGCCTGATTGTCCTGATCCAAGGCCTCGAGACGGGAGGTGGCGTGGCGGTGGGCGCTGAGGGCGTCATCGGCTTGTCCCCTCATGCGGCCGACGTTCTCGAACAGCTCCGTCAGCTGGCCGCGGAGGCTTTCCGTCTCTTCCCGGAGCCGGGCGACCGGGCTCGCGTGGCCGAGAAATTCCTCGAGTTGGCCGTGCAGGTGGAGGGCGGCGTCGGCCTTGTCGCTCAGCGGGCCCATCTGCTCGCCGAGGCGCTCGATCCGGTCGGCCTTCTCCTCCGCGGAGGTGAACCGGGAGGCGATCTGTTCCATCGAGGCAAGTTTCTCTTCGGCGGCAAGGCAGCGTTCCCTGAGGGCGTCGATCTCCGACGAGCGGTCCAGCAGTGAAGCGAGGGATCGCAGTTGCTCCGCGGCGGCTTCGGCTCGAAGCACCAGGGGATCGAGAGCGGCTGCGGCATTGGCGCGAGTGGCGTTTTCCAGGGCGATCGTCGCGTCGCCGTCGTTACTGCGACGGCCTCTCAGGAAGGTCACCATGCTGAGGCGCTCCAGAATGATGCGGCATGAGGGACGGTTGTACGGGGGACTCGATGCGGGGATGCAACGGATGTGCCTGAATGCGGGAGGCAACGGCGCTGGATCGCGGGCCGTGTCGCCACATCCCAACCCGCTGGCGCGATGAGAGATCAGCAATTGCATCGCGCGGGGCTCTTCGGTGGCGCCGGGGAGCCGTGCGGCAGGCGGGTCGTGAGGTGCGAGGGTCCGGGCAGAATACTGTCGCAGCCGCCTCAGGAGGAGAGTCCGGCCTCCATCAGGAAGAGGGCCCCGCCCGACGCCGTCCCCCCCCGGCGCTCGGCCCGGGTCAGCACCAGCCGGTCCTTCGCCCGGGTCATGCCGACGTAGAGCAGCCGCCGCGCCTCCTGAATCTCGCCTTCCAGCCCCTCCCGAATCTCCTTCCACCCCGGCATCCGGTTGTCCTCCACCCCGATGATGTAGACCCGGGAGAACTCCAGGCCCTTGGTCGAGTGCAGAGTGAGAAGATTGAGCCGGTGGAGATCGGTTTCGATACCGCCGCTGCTGGAGAGCGCGGCTCGGGCGAGCATGTCGTCGATCCGCTCGGCCAGGGTCTCGCCGCGGCTCGCCTCCATCAGGTGACCCAGGCGGGCGGCCGCCGCCGGATAGCGGTCCGCCGGCGATCGCTCGACCCGGAGGCGCTCCATCAGGGCTCGGCCCCCCAACCGCACGATGACCTCATCGAGGCTGGGAGTGCCCGGGAGCCCGGGGCCGAGTTCGGCGGCGTAGAAATCGAGACAGTCGCTGAATCGTCCGAGGGCGTATGGCCGGCAGAGATCGGCGAGCGCACGTTCTTCGGCGGTGGGATTTGGCGCCTGGTCCAGGGCCAGGGAGAGGCCGAGAAAGTCGAGCAGGTGGACCTGCGCGGCCTTCCGGGCGCGCTGCGCTTCCAGGGTCTTCAGGTGAGGCAGCAGGGCGGCGAGCATCAGCGCGTCGTCGAGGGCGTGGTGGGACCTCCCCACATCCACCCCGAAGCGGCGGGCCAGGTCGCCCAGCTTCGAGCTCTCCTCGATGAGGGAGCGGCTCAGCGGCAGCGTGTCGTAGAAGACGAGATCGTCCACGCCGCCGAAGGGCGCGGCGGAGCGGCGAAGCACCGGGACGTCGAAGGTCTGGCCGTTGTGGGCCACCAGGACATCGCTCCCGACGAACTCCCGGAATTTTGGCCAGACCTCGCTCAAGGGCGGGGCGTCGCGCAGATCGGCTTCCGAATAGCCGTGGGCCGCCTGCGCCCCAGGGCTGATCGGACCGGTGCAGCTGACCAGCGAGACGTATTGATCCACCACCTGCCCGCCACGCACCCGTACCGCCGCGATCTCGATGATCTCGCAGGCTCCCACGTCGAGGCCGGTAGTCTCCAGGTCGAACGTGACATAGTCCCGGAACTCGTCGCGCGGGGCCGGAGGGTGGAGCAGCTGCAGCGCCTTGAAGGCGAGGAGCGGCCACCGCCCGTCGCGTGCGTCGCCGGCACGGAGCACCAGGTCGCCGGCGCCCGGCTGGTCGTCGGGCTGCAGGCGGGAAGCCGTTGCCACCCCGCCCCCGCGAAGCATGCCGGCCAAGGCGATTTCGACGCCATGGTGGGCCTCGAGCCACACCCGGGTGCCCCCGGCGACTGCCCCCCGGAGCCGCTCCGCGAGGGCGCGGGCGCCGGGATAGGCGGCGGGATCGGTCAGCTCCTGGTACCGCTCCTCCAACGGGTTCCGCGCCGGGCCGACGCGCTGGGAAAGCAGCTCGGCCACCACGCTCTCGACCGAGCCGTGAGACCGCTCCATCGCGCGCAGGTTTTCGACCTGAAAGACGAAGCGCCACGCCTTCTTCGCGTCGGCCTCGCTCTTGTGGCGCTGCCGGGCAAAGAGGCGGAGGGCAGTGACGAGATCGTCACCGGGCTTCATGCCGGCGCGCACTTCCTGCAGGAGCAACGCCGGCAGCACCCGCTCCGCGAGGGCGTCGAGTGCCTCGGGGTCACCGGGAGATCGGGCCACCGTGAGCGAGGCGATGACATAGGCAATGACGTCGTCGTCCATGAGCGCGTGCCCCTTGGCCAGTCTGCAGGGTATGCCCTCCCGCAGCAGTATCCCCTCGAGAAGCTCTCCGTCGCTGTGACGACGGTACAGCACGGCGCACTCTCCCCACCCCGGGCCGCCGCCCGCCTGGTCCGCCTGCATATCACGGATCAGCCATTCGGCTTCGGCGTGCTCATCGGGAAAGGTGCGGGCCTCGACCTCGAACGGCGATTCCCGGTAGGCCTCGATGTTCTTCGCAAAACGGGGAGGGTTGTTGGCAATGAGCCGCCTGGCGGCATCGAAGATCCGGACCGAGCAGCGCCGGTTCTGATCGAGCACGATCGGCCGTTCGATGCCGAACTCCTCGGCGAACCGGGTCAGGATGCCGGGATCGGCGCCGGTCCAGGAGAAGATGGACTGCTCGTCGTCGCCCACTCCGAAGAGGTTGCGGTGGTCCGCCACCAGGAACGTGAGGATTCCGTACTGGGTGACGTTGAGGTCCTGGAACTCGTCCACCAGCACGTAATCCCACCTGCCTCGCAACGTCTTCGCCACGGTCTCGTTGGTGCGAAGCAGCCTCTCGGTGAGGCTGACCAGGCCATCGAAGTCCACCAGGTTGCGCTCGCGCAGCACGTCGGAGTATCGGCCGAAGATGCCGAGATCGCCGCCGGTGAGCCGGTACCCCTGAAGGCGGTGACGGCCGAAGAGGCCGAGGAGCTGGGCATGCCTCGTCAACGGGATTCCGAGCCTCCGGAGCAGCCGGCGCTGGTAGTCCTCGTCGGCGACGCCGAATCCGGGGCGGAGGCCCGCTTCCCTGGGGAACTCCCGCAGAATCGAGAGACAGAGCGCGTGGATGGTGCCGCCGGTCAGCTCTCCACCGGCTTCCCCCAGCGACGTCTTGAGCCGGGACGCGATCTCCCCGGCCGCCTTGTTGGTGAAGGTGACCGCGCAGATCCGCGCGGGGGCGATCCCGTGATGCTCCACGAGGTACCGGATCCGGTTGATGAGGCAAAAGGTCTTGCCGGCGCCGGGGCCGGCGACCACGAGCAGCGGACCGAGCGGCGCCTCGATGGCCTTCCGCTGTTGCGCCGTCGGAGCGTCGTTCACGATGCGCCGCCGAGGCGTAGCGACCGGGCCCAAGCGGCGATGGCATCCGCCAGCTCGTCCATAGGATGCCGCATCCCGGCGCCGGCGCCGTGAGCCAGGACGTAAAGCAGCCAGGCGTCGGCCGGGCGGACCAGAAGATCGGGCACTAGAGCCGCTCCCTCAGCAGATCGAGCGCCCGGTCGAGATCGGGGGTGAGCCGGAGGACGTCCGCCATCGGATCGGCCTTCAGCTTCCGCATGCGCTGGGGCACCGTGCGAATGGTGAAGCGGCCGACGTCGAGCGAGGCGTCCACCTCGCTCCACTTGAGCGGCGTCGAAACAGTCGCGCCGGGGCGAGCCCGGACGCAGAAGGGCGCGGCGAGAAGGCGCCCCGCCCCGTTCTGCACGTAGTCCACGTAGACCCTGGCGCCCCGGCGCGAGACCTGCCGGGTGATGGTCGCGATGTCGGGCAGCTTGGCGACCACCACCCTGGCAAGCAGCTCGCCGAGCGTGCGCGCCTCCTCGTAGCCGCACTGGCGCCCGAGCGGAACGAGGACGTGGAGCCCTGATGATCCGCTGGTCTTGATGAAGCTCGGCAGGCCGAGGCTCCGGCAGAGGGTGTAGGCGGCCCGAGCCACCCGGACCACGTCGGCGAACGACGCCTCCTTCGGGTCGAGGTCGAGAACGCACCAGTCGGGCCGGTCGATGCTCGCGACGCGGCTCGCCCACATGTGGAGCGGGATGGTGCCGAGGTTGATCAGGTAGAGCAGTGTCGCTTCGTCGTCGCAGATGAAATAGTCGATCTCCCGTTGCGCGTGCTCGCTCCACTTGCGCTCGGTCCGGATCCAGTCGGGCACGAAGGGTGGAGCGTCCTTTTGGAAAAAGGACTTTCCGGCAATTCCGTCGGGGTATCGGGTGAGCACCACCGGCCGGTCCTTGAGGTACGGCAGGATCCACGGGGAGATGGAACGATGGTACTCCAGCAGGTCGCCCTTGGTGTATTTCTCCTCCGGCCAGAAGACCTTGTCGATGTTGGAAAAGCGCTGGACGATCGGTTCAGGTGTTGGAGGGTCCGCCTTCCCGGCCGGCGGGTCGGAGTCGTCGGTGTCCCGGAACGACTCGCCCTGGCGTACGCACTCCTCGGGCCTCTTGTCGTCCCGCTCCCGCAGGAATACCGGCTGACGGAGCAGCCCGTCGTCGGTCCGCTCGGTGAACTCCACCTCGCACACCAGCCGCGGCGACACCCAGGTGACACCCTTCTCTTTCGGAATCGGGCCGGTACAGGCCGGGCCGTCCCGTTTCATTTTCTCGAGGCGCGACCCCAGCTCGGCGAGCTGTTTGCCGGTGAACCCGCTGCCGGCGCTGCCGGCGAAGACGAGATCATCCCCCACGTATTGCGCCAGATAGAGCGCGCCGAACCCGCCGCGGGTCCCCTTGGGCATTGTGAATCCCACGATGACGAAATCGTCGGTGCGGCGAGTGCGGATCTTGACCCACGACGGTCCGCGGCCCGCCCGGTACTGCGCGTCGGCCCTCTTGGCGACGACGCCCTCGAGACCGAGCCGCTGCACCTGCTCGTAGAGCGCCAGGCCGTCGTGCTCGAAGTGCTCCAGATAGCGGATGGCGCCCGCGGGGGGAAGCAGACGTTCGAGGACCGGTTTCCGCTGCCTGAGCGGCAGCGGACGCAGGTCGAAGTCCTCGAAGCCCAGCAGGTCGAACGCGAAGAAGGTGACCGGGTTCTCCACCGCGGCCCGCCGGATGTCGAGCGCCCGATGCAGCCTTCCCCGCTGCTGCAACCGCTGGAAGCTGGGCTTGCCGGCCTGATCGACTGCCACGACCTCGCCGTCGAGGAGGAGCCGATCGAACGGCAGGGCAGCAAGCGAGCGAACGATCTCCGGAAATTGGGCCGACAGATCGTTGCCGTTGCGGGAGATCAGCCGGGCGTCGTGGCCGTCGCGCACCGCGAGCAGGCGATAGCCGTCGAGCTTCAGCTCGAAGAGCCATCCTTTCCGGGAGAACGGGGCATCGCGCGGCTCGGCGAGCATCAGCTTGACCGACTCGGCGCGTACGGCTTTCCGCGGTGCGCCGAGCCTCGTCAATTCCTTCCGCACGGCATCGGCCGGATTCTGGCCGGCCTTCAGCTCCTCCACCGTGAGCCCCGAGAGCACCGACTCCTCGGGTGGCTCGGCGCCATCGGAGGTGGCGTAGGCGTCCCGCTCCTTGATGAACAGCCAGTCCCGCTCGCTCTTCTTGAGCTTCACCAGGGTCCACATCCCGTGAAGCTTCCGGCCGCGAAGTTCGAAGAGGAGCTTCCCCTTGGCCAGTCCCTCGGTGTAATCGCCGGTGGGGATCCACTGGCCGCGGTCCCATACGATCACCGCCCCCGCCCCGTAGTTCCCCTCGGGAATGAGCCCCTCGAAGTCGCCGTATTCGAGCGGGTGGTCTTCCACATGAACCGCGAGCCGCTTGTCCGCGGTGTTGCAGGACGGCCCCTTCGGAACCGCCCAGGAGCGGAGCACGCCGTCCATCTCCAGCCGGAGGTCGTAGTGCAGCCGCCTCGCGGCATGCTTGTGCACGACAAAGAGTCCCCCCGCCGGCGCGGTGGGCATCTTCCCGACCGCTCCCCCCGGCTCCGGCGTGCGGGCCAGCTCGCGCTTGGCGCGGTATGCGGCGAGAGGGTCGGGCTTCCTGGGGGCCATGGGAGGGGAAGGTGCGGGGAATCCGGGAAAGCGCAACGTCGCAACGAGAATCGTCTTGCGTCCCGCGATCGGCGGGTTATTCTGGATTCCTATGCCTGCCCGCTCAATGGCCTCGGCCACGATTTCGTTCGGACTGGTCTCGGTCCCCGTCAACCTGTATTCCACCAGCGAATCCACCGCCAGCGTCAGCTTCAACATGGTGCACAAGAAGGACGGCACCCGGCTGAAGCAGCAGTACATCTGCCCCAAGGACGGCGAGGTGGTGGAGAGGGACGATATCGCGAAGGGCTACGAGTTCGCCAAGGGGCAATTCGTCATCTTCTCGCCGGAAGAATTGAAGGCGCTCGACGAGAAGGCCACCAACGCGATCGACGTCAACGAGTTCGTTCCACTCTCCGAGGTGGACCGCCTCTACCTCGAGAAGGCCTACTTCCTCGGCCCGGACAAGGGCGGTGAGCGAGCGTACCGGCTCCTGAGCAAGGCGCTGGAGGCGACCGGCCGCGCGGCGCTGGGACAATATTCCGCCCGGGGCAAACAGTATCTCGTACTCGTGCGTCCGATGAACGGCGTGCTGGTAATGGAGCAGTTGCACTACCCCGCCGAGCTTCGGAGCGCCGCCGACGTCCCCATCGAGGACGTGCCGGTCAAGGAAGCCGAGCTGGCTTTGGCGCGCCAGCTCATCGAGCAGACGGCCACCGATGAGTTCCACCCCGAGCGGTACCGCGACACCGTGCGGGATCGGGTGCTCGAGGCCATCCAGCAGAAGGTGGATGGGCAGGAGATCACGGCGGAGGCCACCGAGAAGCCGGAGACCAGGATCCTCGACCTGATGCAGGCGCTCAAGGCGAGCCTCTCCAAGCGCGACGCGGGCGACGCGGACAAGAAGTCGGCCAAGTCAGCATCCTCCGAGGCCGCCAAACCAGCCAAGAAGAGGGCGAGCAAGGCCTCGTAGACGATGCGCGCCTACGTGGGCACCAGCGGATGGTCGTACAAGGAGTGGAAAGGAAGCTTCTACCCCGCCGACCTTCCCGCCGACGGGATGCTCCGGTACTACGCGGAGCGCTTTCCCTCCGTCGAGGTCAACAACTCGTTCTACCGTGTGCCCAGCGAGCGGGGCGTGATGGAGTGGGCGGAGCAGACTCCCCCCGGGTTCCGGTTCGTGCTCAAGGCCTCCCGTCGGATCACCCACATCAATCGCCTCACCGCCGCCGACGATTCCCTCGAGTACTTCCTCAAGATCGCCAACGTCCTCGGCGAGCGCCGCGGACCCACCCTTTTCCAGCTCCCTCCCAGCCTCAAGAAGGACCTGCCGCGGTTGCAGGAGTTCCTCGGGCGGCTGCCCAGGAACTGGAGCGCGGCGATGGAGTTCAGACACGCCACCTGGTATTCCGACGATGTCTACGACGCTCTGCGATCCAGAGACGTGGCGCTGGTGGCGGTGGACGAGGACGAGGAGGAGGGACCAAGCTCGCCGCTGGTGCCGACGGCCTCATGGGGATACGTGCGCATGCGTCGCGGAGAGTACTCGGATGACGGGCTGACCTCCTGGGCAAAGCGGATCGGAGCGCAGCAGTGGTCGGAGGCGTATGTGTTCGTCAAGCACGAGGAAGGGAAAGGAAGCGGGCCCGGCGCAGCGGAAGGCATGCTCCGGGCGATGGGTTACTCCACGACGTAGGCCTCCATCGCGAAGTACTCCGCGAGCCCCAGCCGGTCGAGCTCCGCCGCGGTGCCCTTGTTGCGCGCCTCGACCCGCTGCCAGAACTCGCGTTCGTCGGGTCCCGGGAAGGGCGCCGAATCCTTCTGTGACTGGTGCTTGAAAATCGCCTGGATCTTGAGCCGCAGCTCCTCCTGGGAGAGCGGCACCAGCCAGGTGGCCTCGGTGACCGGCCATTCCTGCCACGCCCCGCGATAGAGCCACACCTCCGGCCGCTCCCGCCCTCCCGTGGCGTAGTCCGCCAGCGCGCGGTCGATCGCCTCCTTGCACATCCGGTGGGTGCCGTGGGGATCGGAGAGATCGCCGGCGACGAAGATGATCGAGGGCTCGACCTCCTCGAGCATCGACCGCACGATGGCCACGTCGGCCGGGCCCACCGGATCCTTCCGGACCTTGCCGGTCTGATAGAACGGAAGATCGAGGAACCGCGCCGCACGCTCGTCGAGACCGAGGGTCCGGACGCCCGCCACCGCCTCGGACTCCCGGATCAAACGCTTGATGTCCCGTACCTCCGCGATGTCCACGTCACCGGGCCGCTTGCGGGCGAGGAACTCGTCCAGCCGCGCGCCGAGCTGGTTGACGGCGTCGGAGCCGACGCGCCGCTCCCGCGCGAGCCGCCTCAGGAAATCGAGGTGGCGCCGCACGTCGTGATCGAACACCGCCAGGTTGCCGCTGGTCATGTAGGCGACGGTGATCTCGTTCCCGTTCTCCGCCAGCTTGTGGAGAATGCCGCCCATCGAGATGACATCGTCGTCTGGGTGCGGTGAAAAACAGATGACGCGCTGGTCCCGCGGCAACTTGGAGCGCCCCCGGATCTTGGCACCCAGGGCGTTGAAGACCTCGCCGTTCAAGGCGCCCGGCGTGCCGGATCGCGCGACGAGCGACGACAGGTGATGCTCGGCGTAGTCGGCCTGGGTCAGCTTGAGGATCGCCTTGCCGGCCTGGTGGGAGAGCCAGGCGACTGCGCGCACCTTCAGCTCAGGCGTCCATTCGACGGGCCCGAGAAGCCAGGGCGTGGCGACGCGGGTGAGCGCGGCGGCAGCGGCGCGGTCGAGATAGGCCGTGGCATGGGGGTGGGTCTGGAGGAAGGTCGCGGCGACTTCGTGGTCCACCTCTCCCTCGACCGCCCGGCGCACGATGGCGGTCTTGTGCTCCCCGGTGGCGAGAATGAGGATCTGGCGCGCGTCGAGGATGGTGGCGACACCCATCGTGATCGCCTCCCGCGGGACGTTTTCCTCGCCGAAGAAGTCGGCGGCGGCGTCCTTTCGCGTCACCAGGTCGAGCGTGACCAGCCGGGTGCGGCTCTCAAGGCCGGAGCCGGGTTCGTTGAAGCCGATGTGGCCGGTCCGGCCGATGCCAAGGAGCTGGAGGTCGATGCCGCCCGCCTCCCGGATGGCTTCCTCGTACCGCCGGCACTCGGCCTCGACGTCCTCGCGGGGGACATCGCCCCTGGGGATGTGAACGTTCTCGGGATTGATGTCGAGCTGGGAGAAGAAGTTCTCCCACATGAACCGATGGTAGGAGTGGAGGCTCTCCGGGTCCATCGGGTAGTACTCGTCGAGATTGAACGTGACGACGTTGGCGAAGCTGAGGCCTTCCTCCCGGTGCAGCCGGATCAATTCGCGGTAGGCGCCGATCGGGGTGGACCCCGTGGCCAAGCCGAGGACGGGGCTGCGTCCGGTGACGGCACCGTTCCGAATGACCTCGGCGATGCGCCGCGCGGCATGGCGGCCGATGTCGTCGTGATCGTCCACGATGACGGTGCGGATTCGCTCTGGAGTTCTCATCAGGATGGAGCCAAGGTAAGGGCGGCGGCCTCGCCGGGACAACCGCCCTGGCGCCCGACGGTCATTGAAGCTGTGCGAGGGCTCCCTTGATCCGCTGCTTCTGCGTCTCGTCACCCACCATGGCGAGCGCCTTCGAGTAGTTCGCCACCGCCTGCTTCTTGTCGCCCTTCTTCGCGTAGGCCTCGCCGAGGCTGTCGTAGGTGTTCCAGGATTTGGGATAGTCCTTCACGTTCTTGCGGAAGATGACGATCGCCGAGTCCACGTTCCCCTGCCCCGTCAGCTCGTAGCCGTAGAGGTTCATCTCAGCCTCATTGCCCAGCCCCAGAGCCTCCTGGCGCAGGCCTGCCGCGCCGGCCGCGTTTCCGCGCTTCTCGAGCAGCGTGGCCTTGACCCTGAGGTTGGTGAAATTGCGATTGAGGCCGATCGAGTTGTCGGCCCACGTGGTCGCCTCGTCGAGGTTGACGTCATTGTTGGCGCACCACATCGCCGCCTGCGACCACGGCTGCCAGGAGAAGCGACCCAGGCCGCGCAGTTGTTCCCTCAGACTGTCGGCCACCACCTGTTTCGTGTCCACCTCGATCGTGATGGGAACCGCCAGCTTCTCCCAACGCAGCGTCGCGCGCACCGAGGAGTCGTCGGGGTCGTCGAAGGTGTAGATCAGCCGCTCCTGGGGCTCGGACGGTTTGGGTGTCACCTTCACCCGCAGCACATCCTCCTTCGGATCGTAGCTGAAGCTCCCCCAGGCATTCGCCTGCCGGCTCAGAATGACGGTCCAGTCGGCCGCCTTCGGGATCATGTGGACCCCATACCGTCCTGCGGCGAGCGGCTGTCCCTGAACCTTGACCGGCGATGTCACGGCAAGGACCGTGTTCACGTTCGCGCCGGCCCGCCAGACGGAGTCGTAGGGCACGAGCTTGCCCCACACTTCCCGCCCGTTGATCGCCGGCCGGTCGTACGTGATGGTGATCTGGGTGAGGCCCACCGTCTGGCTGACGGAGGCGCGTTGGCTCACGCTGGGAAGGACCAGCGGAGGCGCCTGGGCAGCGGCGCGGGGGACGAGCCCGGCGAACAGGAGTGCGAGCGCGGTGTACGGAGCATGCGTACGGCGCATGGTGCCTCTCGATTGGGGGGACGAGAGGCAGTACGGAGGAACCGCACCGCAGGTTCCCGTGGGCCGGCGCCGGCCTCCGGGCGGCGTTTCTACTTGAACAGCTTCTGAAGGCCCTTCTGCAGCTCGCCCTGGAGCTGCTTCTTGTTCACCGAGCCGAGATCGAGCGACGTCTTGGGCGCCATCGTCGTGCCCTTGATGGTGAGCGGGGCTTCGATTTCCCCGTTGGCGTTCCTGAGACGTCCGAGCAGGCCCACTCTACCGGCCAGCTCCTGCGACTTGGCCTTGGAGAACAGCACTCGCAGCTTGAAGTCGAGCGACTGGTCGAATCCGAGCGTCCCTCCCCCGAGCACGCTGAGCTCGCCGGCGCGGAGCTGCAAGTCGTTGGTGCGCGCCTTACCGCCGCCGATCGCCGCCGTGGCCGAGAAGCTCTGGAACTTGGTGTCCTTCGTCGTACCCTCGGTGATCCCAAGCGCCTGGTTGATGGCGGCGAGGATGGCCATCCTGATGCTGCCGTTGACGACCTTGAACTTGACCGACCCCTTCAGCGTGCGCTGGATGGCGGGCGCGGTACTCCCGCTGCCCGTCACGTTGGTGGTCAGGTCGGCGGTTCCCTGCAGGAAGTCCTTCATCGTCGTCGTGGCGCTCAGCGCACGATTGACATCGAGCCCCGTGAGGCTGGACCGGATGGAGTACGAGGGCACCTCCTGACTCATGTCCACCGACACCGCCCCCGTCTGCTTGCCGCCGTAGAAGGTGAAGGTGAGCGGATCGAGGGTGAACACCCCCTTCTCGAAGTGGAACGTCGCCGACATGGCATCGAGCGCGAGTACTCCGAACTTGACGTGCTCGATGGAGGCCTTCCCGGTCGCCACGAACGTCGTGAGGTCCGGGGCGATCGTGGTTGTGAGCTCGAACGGCGCCTTGCCGCTGATCGTGAGGTCCGGATAAGGCTCGAGGGTGGCCAAGTGGAAGAGGGAGGGAAGGTCGGCGTTCTCGATGGACTCCGACGAGAGGTGCAGCGTCGCACCCTGCAGCCCCGCCTCGGCGGAGCCCGTCACCGTGGTCGTGCCGAGCTTCCCCTTGAACTCGGGGGCCTTGAGGGAGCCACCCACCGCTTCGAGCTTTGCCTCGACGTCACTGATGGTGGTGATCGTCGGGCCGCCCTGCGGCGTGGCAAGGCTGTCGTCCACGATCCTGATGCGCCCCTCGACGATGTTCATGCTCTGGACGTTCACCGCCGGGGTTGCAGAAGCAGGGGCACCGGCCGGCGGCTCCGGAGTGGGGGCAGGAACGACGGGCAGGAGCCACTTCCCGGTCTTGTCGCGGCGCAGGGCGACCGTCATGCCGCGGAGGTCTATCCGGTCGACGGTCATCGTCCGGCCGGGCAGGAAGGAACTGACCCTCGGCACCACGTGGAGGCTGCGAAGCGAGAGACCGGGGGCGGCGTTGCTGTCGGCGTCGCCGATCCGGACGTCCCGGGCATCGAGCGCCGGGGCCGGGAAGAAAGTGACGTCGATCCCGCCTAGGGTGACGGGCTGGCCCAGGGAACTGGAGAGGGCGCTCTCGATCTTGTGCCTGGCAGCGTCGGATTTGAGCGCGGCGTAGCCCGCCACGAAGAGGGCGAGGATGAGAGCCAGAACTCCAGCCACCACGTACACGAGCTTGCGCATCGGAGTCATTGTACCACGCCGTCTTTCATCACCAGCCTCACCTTTCTCAGGGCCCCCGGGCTCTGCGTCGGGTCGCCCTCAACCGCGACGAGATCGGCCAGGAGCCCCGGCGCGATACGGCCGCGGTCGTCGAGGTGGAAGCTCTTGGCGTTGCCGCTGGTGGCCGAGCGCAGCGCCGCCAGCGGCGTCATCCCGTACTCCACCATCGCCTCGATCTCGCGCACGTTGTCGCCGTGGGGGAAGACCCCGACGTCCCCTCCGAAGCAGATGGTGACGCCCGCCGTGAGCGCGGCCTTGAAGCTCGCTCGCTTGGCCACGAGGCCCGGCGTCGGTTCGCTCTTCCCCTTCACCCACCCTTCGAAGTACTTGGCGTAGGCCTCGGCCGTCGCGATCGTGGGGCAAAACGTCACCCCATGCTGCCGCATCAGCCGGAAGACCTCGAGCGTCCCCCCGTCGCCGTGCTCGATCGTCTCCACTCCGGCCAGCGTGGCCCGGCGCATCCCCTCGGGGGTCATCGCGTGCGCCGCCACCGGGCGCCCGCCCTCCCGCGCCGTCTCCACCAGCAGCTTGAGCTCCTCGAGCGTGAACGTCGGGAGCGCTTCCCCGTGCGGCCCCCAGTTGTAGTCGGCGTACACCTTGATCCAGTCGGCGCCGTGTCCGATCTGGCTTCGCGTCACCCGCGCGATCTCCTCGGCGCCGGTCGCCTCCTCCGCACCCTGCGGCGGATCGAAAGCGTACTGGGACCGGCGCGGCCCGTAGCTGCCGGTGAGCACGATCGCGCGGGTGACGGCGAGCAGGCGGGGGCCGGGCACGATGCCTTCGTCTATTGCGCGCCGGAGCTGCACGTCGGAGTCGAAGGTCCCCTCGGTGCCGAGGTCGCGCTCAGTGGTGATCCCGGCGCGGAGGGTCGCCCCGGCCGCGGCCACTGCCCGCGCCGTGCGAAGGGCGAGCGGCTCCTTCAGGACCTGGTCGTCCCAGAGAGCCTCATCGTAGGGATGGAGGAAGAGGTGGGAATGCCCTTCGATGAGTCCGGGGATGAGCGTGGTGCCCTTGAGCTCCACTCGCTCCGCGCCTGCGGCGGCGAGTTTGTCGGCCGGACCGACCGCCTCGATCCGCGATCCGCGAACCAGCACCGCCATTCCACCTCGTGGGGTGGCGGCCACGCCGTCCCACACGGCGTCGGGAAGGAGGAGGATCGGCCTGGCCGTCGTGTCCGGCGGGGCGGAGCGCTGCGCGGCGAGCGGAGGGCAGATCGCCACAACGACGGCGAGGACAAGGCGGATGCGGAGCGACAAGGGGGAGAGCTGCCGGGTTAGGGTCGCCACCAAGTTGCGCGCGCGCCTGCGCATGGGCAAGCGGCTCCGGTTCTCCGGCCCGACGATAGAACGGAACCCGCCGCTCAGGCCCCGCCCTTCCGGAACAGCGACAGGTACTGCCCGTACCCCTCGGCCTCCAGCTTGTCCACCGGAATGAACCGCATCGCCGCCGAGTTCATGCAGTAGCGGAGCCCCGCCGGCTTGGGGCCGTCGTCGAAGACGTGGCCCAGATGGGAGTCGGCGTGGGCCGACCGCACCTCGGTGCGCTCCATCCCGAGCGTCCGGTCGGTGTGGGCCTCGACGTTTGCCGGCTCCAGCGGCCGCGTGAAGCTGGGCCAGCCGGTGCCGGAGTCGAACTTGTCGAGCGAGCTGAAGAGCGGCTCTCCGGAGACCACGTCCACGTAGATCCCCGCCTCATGGTTGTCCCAGTAGGTGTTCCGGAACGGCCGCTCGGTCGCGTCCTTCTGGGTCACCGCGAACTGGTCCGGAGTGAGCTTCTGCTTGAGCTCCGTCTCCGGGGGCTTCTTGAACGTCATTGCATTCCATCCCGTGTTGTGTGCCTGTGCCACCGCCTGACCGGCGGCCGCCAGCAGCGTCGCCAGGACGATCAACGGAACTCCGAAAACCTTCACTTGGCCGACTCCTTCTTCATCATCGCGACGTCACCCCAGAGCTGGCGGATCCGCTCGTCGCGCCGGCAGCCGATCCGATACGCCTCATAGTGCGCCGGGTTCTTCTTGTAGAACATCTGGTGGTAGTCCTCCGCCGGGTAGAACGGCGTCGCCGGCTGAATCGCCGTGACGATCGGCGTCGGGAAGCGGTGCGACTCGTCGAGGGCGCGCTTCGACGCCTCCGCGGCGCGCTGCTGCGCGGTGTCACCGTAGAAGATGATCGAGCGGTACTGCGGTCCGTGGTCGCAGAAGGCCGCGTTCGGCGTCAGCGGGTCGATGTGATGCCAGTACACGTCGAGCAGCTGCTCGTAGCCGACCTTCGCCGGATCGTAGATCACCTTCACCGACTCGGCGTGCCCACTGTCCCCCGACCCGACCTGCTCGTAGGTGGGGTTGGCCAGCGTGCCGCCGGCGTAGCCCGCTGTCGTGCCCACCACGCCTTCAACCTCGTCGAACGCCTTCTGGGTGGACCAGAAACAGCCCCCGGCGAATATCGCAACCCGTTGGAGCGCCGTTGGTTGTGGGTCGGCCGCGCGAGCGGCCCTGGGACGCGTTGGGTCGCCCGCCACGTCAGTGCCGAGGGCGAGGATCGCCAAAATGCCCACGGCGGAGATTCCGGCGAAACGAAGGGTCGAACGGTGCATCAGGAGGGCTCCGAATTCGGGACACCCAGTAAACGACCGGAGGGAGGGAACGGATCCATCGACCGGACCACGGAACCTACCCCCGCGCCGCCCTGAGCGCGTTGAGGATCACCGCGACGTCAATCACCTCCTGGAGCGCCGCGCCGACCACCGGCGGCACATGACCCGCCGCGGCGAATCCCATCGCCAGCGTGCTGAGCCCGAGCCCCACCCAGATGCTCTGGCGCGCGATGCGCATCGTGTCCCGGCTGATCGCGATCGCCTCCGCCAGGCGGGTCGGGTCGTCCGCCAGGATCACCACGTCGGCCGCCTCGGCGGTGACCCCGCCGCCGTGCGCCGCGAGCGCCACTCCCACCGTGGCGCTGCTGAGCGCAGGCGCGTCGTTGGTCCCGTCGCCCACCATCAGCACCCGCTCGCCGCGCTTCACCAGCGCCTGCACGTATGCGAGCTTCTCGCCGGGGAGGAGGTCCCCCTTCGCCTCGTCGATGCCCACTGCCCTGGCCACCGCATCGGCGTTCCGCTGGTTGTCGCCGGAGAGAAGGACGATGCGCCGCACACCGAACCGGTGAAGCCGCTGGAGAAACTGCGGCAGCTCGGGGCGGATGGCGTCGGCGTATTCGACCACTCCGGCCCCACGTCCCTCCACCACCACATAGGCCCGCACCACTGGGCCATCGCCCGAGACCGAGGTGAAGTCTCGCTTCGCTGCCGGATGGCGATTGACGATGAACGACCACCCGCCCACCGCGACGGCGCGCCCCTCGACCTCCCCCACCACCCCCTGTCCCGGCGTATCGGCGATGTGCAGGCCGTCGGGAAGCTCGACTCCACGCCTCCGGGCCGCCGCCACGAGCGTGCGCGCGAGGAGATGCCCCGACCCCTGCTCCACGGCGCCCGCGAGCCTCAGCACGTCACGCTCGGTGAACGGCTCCACCGGAATCACCCGCGCCACCTCCGGCCGCCCGATGGTGAGGGTGCCGGTCTTGTCGAAGACACCGGCGGTCACGGTGCCGAGCTGCTCGAGGGCGCCGCCGTGGCGGAAGATGATCTGCCGCCGCGCGGCCCGGTTGATGCCGCCCACGACGGCGATCGGCGTGGCGAGGATGAGGGGACACGGTGTCGCGACGACCAGCACCGCCAGCACCCGGGTCGGATCGCCCGAGATGAGCCAGGCGGCGGCGCAAACGACAAGCGTCAGCGGCGTAAACCAGATGGCGTAGCGGTCGGCGAGTCGCTGGAGCGGCGTCTTGCTCGCCTGCGCCGAGCGGACCAGCTCGACGATGCGCGCGTACTGGCTCTCGCCGGCGATGGCGACAGCGCGCACCGTGAGCGCCCCTTCGCCGTTCACGCAACCGCTGGGGAACCGCACGCCCGGCTCGGCCTTGACCGGCAACGGCTCGCCGGTGAGACGCGACGTGTCCACGTCGCTCGCGCCGCTCAGCACCTCCGCGTCACAGGGGAACATCTCGCCCGGCCGCACCAGCAGCCGGTCGCCGACGAGGACCCGGTCGGCGGCGATGTCCTCGATGTCCCCGTCGAGCATCCGGTGCGCCTGCCGGGGCGCCGCCGCCTCCAGCTCGCGCACCGCGCGCGACGCCCGTCCCTCGGCGTAGGCCTCGAGCGCCTCGCCGCCCGTCTGCATCAGAACGACGACGAGCCCGGCGAGCGGCTGCGCCAGGAGAATGGCGCCGACGATCGCGAGCGCGGCGACCAGATCGGCGGCGAACTTCCCGCGGAAGGCGTCACGAAACGTCCAGATCGCCACCGGAAGCCCGGTGAGCACGAGTCCCACGATCCAGATCATGCGGGCCGCGTCCGGCTGTCCGGCGAGCCAAGCCACCCCACCCGCCACGATCACGACCAGCGTGACGGCGGGAAGCTCGATGGCGCGGCGGCGGGTCATCGCCCCCGCCCCGAGCGGCGTACCAGTTTGACCGTCTGCCCGGCCACGCCTGGCAAGGCGCCGAGCGCAGCGACCACCGCCCAGTCCGTCCCGCTCAGCGGCGTGAGGCGAAGGACGAGAGCGAGCACCGGGACGAACGCGGCGGAGAGCTGGAGCGCGATGGCGAGGAGTGCCGCGACGAGCGCCACGGGATTCGCGAGCGCGGCGCCGGGATGCACCACGGGATCGGAGCTCCGGGCGTTGCCAAGATGGGAGATCTGTCCGAACGCCAGCGCCATGAACGCCATCGTCGTCGCCCGCCCCGGCGATCCGCCGGCACCCTCGAGTCCCCACGCGAACGCAGCGAGCGCCACGAGCGCGATCAGCAGCGCGTACCCCACCGTAGCCCCGATCATCCCGCCCGGCAGAATGGCCACCGCCGGATCGCGGGGAGGCGAACGCATGATCCCGGGCTCCCCCGGCTCGACGGCCAGGGCCAGCGCCGGAAAGGTATCGGTCAGCAGGTTGAGCCAGAGAATCTGGAGCGGGAGCAGCGGCGCCGGGAAGCCCGCCAGTCCCGCGCCGAGGAAAACGAGAATCTCCGCAAGATTACAGCTGAAAAGATAGAAGACGAACTTCCGGACATTGCCGAAGATCACCCTCCCCTCTTCGATCGCCGCGGAGATCGTCGGGAAGCGGTCGTCCTGGAGGATCACGTCGGCGGCCTCCTTGGCGAGGTCGGTGCCGCGAATCCCCATCGCCACGCCGACGTCGGCCTTCTTGAGAGCCGCCGCGTCGTTGATGCCGTCGCCGAGCATCGCCACGATGTCGCCCCGGCGCTGGTAGTCGGTGACGATGCGGAGCTTCTCCTCAGGACTCACCCGGCTGAACGTCTCCGACACTCCGACCGCGCGCGCCACCGCGTCCGCGGTCAGCTTCTGGTCTCCCGTAACCATCACGGTCCGGATGCCGGCGTCGCGGAAGGCGCTGATCGTCTCGGCGACCCCCGCGGCCGGTGGATCGGAGAGGCCGACGAATCCGACCCAGGCAAGGCCCTTGATCTCGGACTCCGCGGCGGCCGGGACCTCCGCGAGAGCGACCGCGAGCACGCGGAGTCCGCGCGCCGCGAGATCGCAATTGAGCCGGAGCAGCTCGTCGCGTTCTCCGGTCCCGAGCGCTCTCACGCCGGCAGCGCCGTAGACGCGATCGCTCAGCTCCACCACCCGGTGCGGCGCCCCCTTCACGCACGCCAGGAGCCCGCCGGGAGTGCGGTGAAAGGTGGCCATCAGCATGCGCTCGGTGGAGAACGGCAGCTCCCCCTCCTCGGGCCACGCCTCGCGGAGCCGCGCCGGGTCGAGCCCGGCCCGTCGCGCCGCCCTGACGAGCGCCGCCTCGGTCGGGTCGCCCGACAGGCCGTCGCTCCGATTGGCGAGCGCGCCGACCCGAAGCGCCAGAAGCAGCCGCTCGTCATCCGGCAACACGCCGGTCTCCGGAACGGCGATCTCCTTCTCCAGGAGCCGGACGGCGGTCACCGTCATCGTGCCGGCGGTGAGCGTCCCGGTCTTGTCGGTGCAGATGACCGTCACGGCGCCGAGGGTTTCGACCGCCGGGAGGCGGCGCACCAGAGCGTGCCGCTTCGCCATCCGGTGCACGCCGACCGCCATGGCGATCGTCCCCACCACCGGGAGCCCCTCCGGCACCGCGGCCACGGCGAGCGCGATCGCCGTCTGCACGATTTCCCGGAGGGACGCGCCCTGCATCACGCCGAGTCCCGCAACGAGCGCCGCGATTGCCAGCGCGGCCCCGGCGAGCCGGCGCCCCAGCTGGTCGAGCCGCCGCTCGAGCGGAGTCGGCTCCTGAGTCACCCCGCTCGCGAGCGCGCCGATCCGGCCGACCTCGGTGTTCATGCCGGTGGCCACGACGAGCGCGCGGCCGCGGCCGGCGACCGCGGTCGTGGCCTTGTACAGCATGGTGACGCGATCGGGAAGCGGTACTTCGGGAGAGAGAGTCTCGTCGTGACGCTTGTCCACCGGCACCGATTCCCCGGTGAGCGAGCCCTCGACCGTGCGAAGCTCGGTGCTCTCGATCAGCCGCGCGTCGGCCGGCACGGCCTGGCCCGCCTCGACCTCGATGATGTCGCCGGGGACGAGAATGCGGGCGTCGACCTCGCGCGCCTGCCCGTCGCGCACCACGCGCGCCCTGCCCACCTCGAGCGACTGGAGGGACTCCATCGCCCGGCGGGCGCGCAGCTCGGTGGTGAATCCGATGGCCACGTTGAGGAGGAGGACCGCGGCGATCGCGGCGGCGTCGAGAGTCTCGCCCGAAAGCGCCGCGACGGCGCCGGCGACGGCGAGCAGGAGAACGATGACGCTGCGGAGCTGGCCGAGCAGGATGGCCCACGCGGACACCGGGCGGGCAGCCTGGAAGACGTTGGGGCCGTGGCGCGCCAGTCGCTCGGCCGCCTCCGCTTCGCTGAGCCCGCCGGCCCGCGATTCGAGGAGACCGAGGGCTTCGCCCGGAGAACTAGTGTGCCAGGCTTCGGCCATCAACTCCTCATGCTTTCTTCACTAGAGTCGTATAACGTTGGAGGCGTCCTCAGCCGGAGAAGGCATTGTCTTCCACTCCACAGTACCGCTCGGTCCTCGTTCCGCTCGACGGGTCGGCGTTCGCCGAGCAGGCGCTCCCGGTCGCCACCGGGATAGCCAAAGCGGCGCGGGCGAGCGTCAGGCTCGTCCTGGTGCATCAGACGGCGACAGTGCTGAAGGATCGGCGGGACACCGGCGACCTGTCCACCAAGGGCAGGCTGGCCGCGCTCAAGGCCGAGCGGGGATACCTCCGGCAGGTGGCCGCGCGGGTCAAGGAGAGCACCGGTACCAAGGTCACCGGTGTGACGCTCCACGGGCCCGTCGCCGCCACGCTGGGCGAGCACATTGACCTGACTGGGGCGGATCTCGTGGTCATGACGACCCACGGGCGCGGGATGTTCGAGCGCGCGTGGCTCGGCAGCGTGGCCGATGCCCTGCTTCGCAGCGTGAAGGTCCCGATGCTCCTGATACGGCCCACGAAGGAGGCGCCCCCTTCTGCCGGGCTCAAGGTCTCGCGCATGCTGGTGCCGCTCGACGGCTCGCCGCTCTCGGAGCAGATCATCCCGCCGGCCGTGGCCATGGCGCGGCTGCTCGGTGCGGAGGTGAGCCTGGTGCAACTGGTGGAGCCGGTCGTGCTGCCGAGCGAGTTTCCCCCAGGAATCACGTCCTTCGATCCGGGCCTCACCGCCCTGATGGAGAAGCAGGCCAAGGATTACTTGGATAGCCTCGCCGCCATGCTCCGGGCGGACGGGCTCCGAGTCACGCGCGCCAGCGGCGTCACTCCCACCGTGGCCTCCGGTCTTCTCGAATTGGCGCACGATCCCGCCGTCGGCATGGTGGCGCTGGCGACCCATGGCCGCGGCGGCCTACGTCGCGCGGTATTGGGCAGCGTCGCCGACAAACTCATCCGCGGCGCCGACCGGCCGGTGCTGGTGTATCGGCCGCGCATGATCCGGAAGTCCCGCTCGGGGAAGTGAGTCCGAACACAGGCGTCCCCACCACGGACTCAGAACGAATCTGTGGTGGGGACCAGGAAGGATGGATGAAGGCGGCGTGAGAGTTGGGCGCGCGTCCGCTATTCATCGCCGCTTGCGGGCGGCGCGCTCGGCGATCAGCTGTTCGACCCGCACCCACAGCTCGGGCCGGATGCTGTCGCCCAGCTCGGTATTCAGCTTGCCGAGCATGAGCGCGATGGCGCCGGTGTCGAGCCCGGCGATGCGGGCCTCCTCGATCACCGCCGCAAAGTGGATGCGCGACTCGCGGATCATTCGCCCGAACATCGGGGACCCGTCGGGGCGATCGCCCAGAGCCAGTGCGAGCAGGTAGAGATCGCGGGCGCCATCCAGCCGGTGCGCCAGGTAGTCCCGCGTCTGGGAGGGGAGCTCCCTCGACAGGTGATGGGTCGGTTCATTCATGACGGACTCCCTTCCGTTCGAAAATGCAGCGGGTCCCGGAGGTTCTGTAGCTCCCGGTAGTAGAAAAGAGGGGTCGGCCGCTTGCCCTTGAACCTCAGCCGCTTGAGAAGATCGATCTCCTCCTCGGTCGCTGTGCCGCTGAGGACGGGATCCTCGAGGAATTCGCCGAGTCCCGACTCCTGGACGAAGGACTGGCCGGCCGGTCGCTCGACGAACTCGAACCGCTTGACGTGGCCGGTGACCACCCTGGGGTTCAGGATGATGTCCAGCGCAAAGCTGGCAAGGTCGATGTCCCACGATTCGACCATCGGATCGAGGAAGGAGATGCACTGCTCCCGGGACAAATGGAACACGTCGGTGTCGAGGAACTCGAGGACGATGACCCGCATCTCCTCGAAGCTGCGACCGCTGAGGTCCGCTACCATGCGCAGCCAGAAGTCGTTCTCCAACTCCTCTTGCGCCACGGCCTGGAGCACCTCCAGGAGCCGTTGGGTCACCAGCCGCTCGAGCTCGCCGAAGGGCTGCTGATCGAAGATCGCCCGAACGTGCGCGTGCCTCTCCGGATGGCACTTGCGCAGGATGACTTCGCGGACTTCCCCGAACAGCGGCGCCGCTTCCTCCCCCCACTCCCGCTTCAACTCCGCTTTCCGCTGCACCACCGCCAGCCGCGCGAGCTCTCCGCGCGGCAGCTTCAGGAACTTGTCCATCTTGTCGTAGATGTCGGTCCGGCTCGGCGCGGGGGGCGCCTTCTTCCGGGTCAGGAGCTGGGAGATATAGGACTCCGTCACCTGGGCCGCCCGCGCCAACTCTCGCTGATCCAAGCCGAATTCCTCCAGCCGCTGCCGGATCACGAACGACACATCCATGGAATTCTCCCGTGGGATGGTGTTTGTTCCGTTAACAACATCAAGTTAAGTCATGAAACTCATACTGACAATGCGGGACATGTACTTGACAAATCTAGTACAGTCGTACACTTTTCCGCCATCGACCAACCCCTGTAGAGTCACCGCTCACAGCTAAGCCAAGTGGTTGCTGGACGACGACATGTACGTCGGGCGTCCGAGCCATCTACCCGTTGGGGAGGGTACCAATGTCCATCGGCCTCAAGTCCAGGCCCAAGGTGAGGATCCAACCCTTGGAGGACCGCGTCGTGATCCTTCCCGACGACGAGGTGGAAACCAGACATGGTCCCTTGTACATCCCCGACACCGCCAAGGAAAAGCCCACCCAAGGTCGGGTTCTCGCCGTCGGCCCGGGCCGGATCGAGAAGGGCCAGCGGGTCAAGGTCGATGTCGTAGTGGGTGACACAGTGATCTACGGTAAGTACGGCGGCACGCCGTTCCAGTCGGGCGATGACGAGCTGATCATCATCAAGGCCACCGACATCTTCGCCAAGATCGGCTAATACAGGCAATTCGAGGGGAGTGAAGCACATGTCAGCGAAAGAACTGGTCTTCAGCATCGACGCTCGCACCAGGCTCAAGAGGGGCGTCGACGCCCTTGCCGAGGCGGTGAAGGTCACCCTCGGCCCCAAGGGGCGCGTTGTCGTCATCGACAAGAAATTCGGCTCGCCGACCATCACCAAGGACGGCGTCACCGTCGCCAAGGAAATCGAGCTGAGCGACCCGATCGAGAACATGGGCGCCCAGATGGTGAAGGAAGTCGCCACCAAGACCTCCGATCTCGCCGGCGACGGCACCACCACCGCCACCGTGCTGGCCCAGGCCATCTACCGTGAGGGACTCAAGAACGTCACCGCCGGCGCCAACCCGATGGAACTCAAGCGCGGCATCGACAAGGCCGTCGAGGCGGTCGTCGAGCAGCTCAAGACGCTCTCGGTCCCTTCGGCCGGCAAGAAGGAGATCGCCCAGGTCGGAACCATCTCCGCCAACAACGACAAGGAGATCGGCAACCTGATCGCCGAGGCAATGGAGAAGGTGGGCAAGGACGGGGTCATCACGGTCGAGGAGGCCAAGGGCCTCGAGACCACGCTCGAGACGGTGGACGGTACCCAGTTCGATCGCGGCTATCTCTCGCCCTACTTCGTCACCGACGCGGAGAAGATGGAGTCGGTCCTGGAGGACGGCTACATCCTTCTTCACGACAAGAAGATCAGCTCGATGAAGGAGCTCCTGCCCGTCCTGGAAAAGGTGGTGCAGAGCGGGAAGCAGCTCCTGATCGTCGCGGAAGACGTCGACGGGGATGCGCTGGCGACGCTGGTGGTGAACAAGCTCCGCGGCACGCTTCGCGTCTCGGCGGCGAAGGCCCCCGGGTTCGGCGACCGGCGAAAGGCGATGCTCGAGGACATGGCGAT
>CAYYXP010000118.1:0-10819 GCA_964475685.1 uncultured Gemmatimonadaceae bacterium
GTCGAGCCGGAAGTGCACTCCCTCGACGCTGGTGTCGGTGCTCAGCAGCAGCCGCCCGTCGCCCGAAGCCAGCACCGCGCAGTCGTCCCCCAGGCCCCGGCCCCTTGGACCGAGCGAATCCGCGATCTTCCTGATGCGCTCGAACTCCCCGCTCATGGGCGAACGGCATCCAGCCGGAAGCGCACCAGCCCGCCGTCGGTTGCCACCCAGAGAAATGTCTCGATCACCGCCACGTCGTTTGCGGCACCGGGGAGATCGCCGCCGCGGAGCGGGCGGATCGGCGGCGAGTTGAGCTGCGCGAAGGCAACGCCCCGATCGCCGGCGACCCAGAACCCCGCGCCATAGGGGGTCAGGCTGCGCAGGCCACCGAGCAAGCCGGAAAGATTCGGCCCCAGCGTCCAGGCATCGGTTCCCGGATCGCGCCAGAGCAACTGATCGCGCGTCAGACCAACCAGCGTATCGCCGAGCGAGCTCAAGGCGAGCACGGGAACCTGGAGACTGGGCAACCCCAGCGTGGATGGCCGGACGAGATCGCGCTCGCCGGGCAAGGCGACGAGCAGCCCGCGTGATGTGCCCACCCAGACCGAGTCGCCGGCGGGAAAGACGGCATAGGCCGCCTCGGCGAACCCCGGCGCGAGCCGTTCGACGTGCAGCGAGTCGTCCACCCGCGCAATGCCTCGTGCGGTGCCCACGGTGATCCTCCCCTGGCGGGACACGACGGCGAACACCCGGCTGTCGGGAAGTCCGCGTCCCACGTCCACCAGGTCGATGCGACCGTTGGCGGTCTCGATCCGCGCGACGCCGAAGTCGGTAGCGGCCCAGAGCACGGTTCCCTGGCCGGCGAGCTTCCGCACCTGGGTGAAGGGAGCTCCCGTGGCCGGCAAGCCGCGAAGCGAGCGAAACGACTTGAGCTCGGGGTCCACCAGGGTGAGCGCGGCGTCGGCGACCTGAGTGCGCTGGGTGGCCACCCAGATTCCGTCGGGCGCGCTCAGCACCGCGCCGACCACCGGCGAGGGGAGGCCGAAGGTCATCCGCTCGGGGAGCGCGGCTCCATCGGTGAGAAAGAGTGCGCCGATGCCGGAGGTGCCGAGATACCATCCCTGGTTGTCGGTGCTGCGGGCGGCTGCGGTGTACCGGACCGTGCGCAGGCGGGGATCGAGCAGAATCTGCGCCGCATTGGCTTGTAGCGTCGGACTGCTCTGCAGCACCTGGTCCACGGAGACAGGCATGATCGGGCGGGCGGGCGCACGAGACGGCGTCGCCACGGCTCCGCCTCTCGGCACCACTGCCCAGCCGCCGCGCGTGCGGAGATAGAGCCCGGACACCGGGTCATTCCCGTCGAACGCAAGCGTAGCGACGCCCCCGGGCACCGCCCCGCTGTCCCACAGTTGCAGCTCGGGCTGGAAGTGAACCCACCCCTCGGGGCGCGCGAGCCAGAGCGAGTTGTCGAGGGGATCCACCAGCGAGGCGAAGACGCGGGTGAGCAACGCCGGATCGGGCGGGTCGTACGGACCTTCCCACTGCAGGAACTGCGGCTGCCACACCAACGCGCTCGTTGGCGACGTGATGTAGACGCGATCGAGCGCGCAGGCGATCGAGGTGATGCGGGTGAAGTCGCCGATGACGGCGCGATCGGCCGGCCTCCAGTCGCGGCTCTGCGCTGCGCCGACGGCCGCCGCGGCGAGCATGAGGCAGGCAAGCGCAGCAAGGAGGCGACGCATGCCCCAATCTACACGGTCAGCGGGCGAGGCAGCTCGAACAGGATGGGAGGACGCGGCGGGGGCGGCGCGGTCCGCCGCACCTCCCACTCGCGCCAGAGATCGGGCAGCGCAGCGATCACGTCCATCGGCCGGAGGGCGCGGGCCGACACCCGGCGCGCGCCGAGGTCGGCCGCGCGCCCGAGCGCCTGGGCGCCGAGCGCGGCGGCTATTTCCGGCGCGAGACCGTGCGCGAGTGCCGCACCCACGAGACCGCTCAGCACGTCGCCGCTCCCGCCGGTGGCGAGGCCGGGGTTGCCGGCGGCGATGGTGAGCTGAGCGCGGGCCGTCCGTGCGACCACCGTCGGGACTCCCTTGAGCAGAACGGTGGCTCCCGATTCATCCGCCGCGCTCGCGGCGGCGGCCCAGGGGTCGAGCTCCCGGACCGGTGCCAACGCGGGGAAGAGCGAGCTGAACTCGCCGGGGTGCGGCGTGATCACGACGGGTCGTTCCGATGCAAGCGAATGCAACTCCGCAACCGCGCCCCGGAACGCCACCAGCGCGTCCGCGTCGATCACCACTGCGCGTGCCGCCGCGATGAGCGACGATACCAGGCTCCGCCGGCCGTCGCCGCGTCCGAGCCCCGGGCCGATGACGAGGGCGTCGGCTCGACCGATGAGTTCCAGCAACGCTTCGGTCGGCATCTGATCGAAGGAGTGGGCCAGCGTCTGCAGATCGGGCTCGGCCTGAATCAGCGCCGCGACCGTTGCGGGAGGAGCGACGGCGTGCACCAGCCCCGCGCCGGCGGCAAAGGCGGAGCGGGCCGCGAGACGAATGGCTCCGGTCATGCCGGCGTCGCCCCCCACGACGACGATGCGGCCCCGCTCCCCCTTGTGGTCGCGGCTGAGGAGCCGGCGCATCCATCCCGCGGCCTCCGTGTCGGTGACCAGCGCCGGCCAGGTGGGATCGGCCGGCGGATGGCCGATGTCGGTCACGACCAGCGTGCCGGTTTCGTCGCGGGCGAGGAGATGGCCTCGGCGGGCACCGCCGAAGGTGATCGAGAGATCGGCGCGCGCGGGACCATGGACGTTCCCCGACTCCAAGTCCACACCGGTCGGTCCGTCGATTGCGACGATCGGCACCTCGAGGTCGCTGATGCGCTGGAGGAGAGCGGCCATCGGCGCACGGGGAGCGCCGCTGGCTCCGGTTCCGAGCAGGGCGTCCACCGCGAGCCCGACGTTGGGCCACGGCCCGTCGGCGGCCACCTCCCGAACCCCCTCGGCGAGCGCGAGCCCGGCCACCCGTTCGTTCAGCTCGCTGCGCGACCCGGGCGCCGCCGCCACCCAGACCGACACGCCGAGCCGGTGGAGCGCACGCGCCACCACCCACCCATCACCGCCGTTGTTTCCCGGTCCCGCCGTGATCAGGACGCCGTCACGCAACCGCGACGCGTACCGGTCCGCCAGAATGCTCGCGACCGCCCGCCCCGCGGACTCCATCAGCGTCGCCGGCTCGACGCCGGCCGCGGCTGCCTTCTGGTCCCAGGAGGCGGATTGTTGGGGGGAGAGGACGGGGATCAATCGGCTACTTGTGGCTCTGCCCGATCGTGCGACCGAAGGAGATTTCGCCGTTGTCGATGCGGAGATTGAACCCGCACTCGGGGTTGGTGCAGACCCACGCCTTGTACGTGATGGGGGCGCCGTCGCGCCCGTAGTCGGAGAGCGGAATCAGCATTCCCTTCGAGCATTTCTGGCACTCCGGCCACTCGGTCTTGTCCATGCAGTTACGCGCCTCGAACCCCCGGCCAGCCGTACACGTCGCCGAAGGCATTCGCGAAGTCGTAGACGCCCCCGAAGTCGCCCTCGTGATCGCCCGGCTGGGTGACCAGGAGGCCGACTTCCACCAACGTGAAGACGATCCGGCCAAAATCCTCGGTCCGGGTCACGCCCCAATGGGCCAGCACATGCGGAGCGAGAAGGCCGAACTGCTCCCGCGCGAAATCCCGGCAGGCCCACGCGAGCTCGGCGCCGCTCACGTGGCGGCGCACCTCCAGCCGGGACTGGAGGTATTCGATGGTGGCGAGCACGAAGAGATAACCACGTTCATGATACGGGCTCCCCCTGGCCCGGATGCGGGCGATCACGTCGTCGGCAAACTGCAGCTCGTTCATCGACGGTCCGGGCCGCTCACGCGCTCCGCCGCACGCTGGGGGACTTGCCCGGCTGATACAACGGGAATGCGGAGGTGAGATGGCCGACCTCGCCGCGCACCCGCGCGAGCGTCGCCTCATCGGGGTGAGTGAGTGCCTCGTCGATCAGCCGCGCGACCGTGAGCATTTCGTGGCGCCCCATCCCGCGGGTGGTGAGCGCGGGAGTGCCGAGCCGGATGCCGCTGGTGACGAACGGCGACTGCGGGTCGTCGGGGACGGTGTTCTTGTTGACCGTGATTCCCGCCTGACCCAGCGTCTTCTCCGCGGCCTTGCCGGTGAGGTTCTTGGGCCGGAGATCCAGCAGCATGAGGTGGGTGTCGGTGCCGCCCGAGACTATGGCGTAGCCGAGCTCCACGAGGGCGCCGGCCAGCGTCTGGGCGTTCTCGACGACGCGGCGGGCGTACACCTTGAAATCGGCGGTGAGCGCCTCGCCGAAGGCCACGGCCTTCGCGGCGATGACGTGCTGGAGCGGCCCGCCCTGGGTTCCGGGAAAGACCGACTTGTCGATCGCCTTGGCGTGCTCCGCGATCGAGAGGATCAGTCCCGCACGCGGACCCCGCAGCGTCTTGTGGGTGGTGCTGGTGACGACCTGCGCGTGCGGCACCGGCGAGGGATACACGCCGCCGGCCACCAGCCCGGCAAAGTGGGCCATGTCCACGAGGAAGATAGCGCCTACCTCGTCCGCGATGGAGCGGAACGCCGGGAAGTCGATGATGCGGGCGTACGCGCTGCCCCCCGCGATGATGAGCCTCGGCCGCTCGCGGCGGGCCTGCTCGCGGACGACATCGTAGTCGATTCGGCCGGTGGACGGATCGACGCCGTAATGGACCGCCTTCCAGACGGTGCCGCTGTGATTGACCGCGGCGCCGTGGGAAAGGTGGCCTCCATGCGGAAGCGACATGCCGAGCAGCTTTTCGCCGGGGGGCAGCACCGCCATGAACGCCGCGAAATTCGCCTGGGCCCCGGAGTGCGGCTGCACGTTGGCGTGCTCGGAGCCGAAGATCTGCTTGAGCCGGTCGATGGCGAGCTGCTCGACCTGGTCGACGACCTCGCACCCGCCGTAGTAGCGGCGGCCCGGATAGCCCTCCGCATACTTGTTGGTCAGCGGCGTGCCCATGGCGTCGATGACCGCCCGGCTCGCGAAATTCTCACTGGCGATCAGCTCGAGGCCATGCTGCTGCCGCCGCAGCTCCTGGTCCACGAGCCGCGCCACCGTGGGGTCGGCCTGGCGAAGCGATGCGTTGTGGTCGAGACTCATCCCTGCTCCTGGTCGATTTTCGCAACTCGGCGGTTGTGCCGCCCCCCCTCGAACTCCGTCTGCAGCCAGGCCTTCATGATGTCCACTCCCTCGCCTTCGCTCACGAACCGCGCGGGAAGGACGAGGACGTTGGCGTCGTTGTGCGCGCGCGCGAGCCGGGCTACATCCGGCGACCACGCCACCGCCGCCCGCACGCCGTGGTGACGATTGGCGGCGTAGGCCATTCCGAGGCCGCTGCCGCACAGCAGGACGCCCCGCGCCGCCTCGTGCCGCTCGATCCGGCCGGCCACGTCATGGGCGTAGTCGGGATAGTCCACCGACTGCGTGTCGTGGGTGCCGACATCGAGGGGCTCGTAGCCGAGCGCCTTGAGTTCCTTCACCAACCGTTCCTTCAACTCGAAGCCGGCGTGATCCGACCCGATGGGAATGACTTCGGCCATGGCTCCCTAATGTACAAGAATCGCGGAAATGAGTAGAGGGCGCAGCGGCGTCCGGCCTTGTCCCCGACGCGGACCGGCGTTCACCCCGAGGCATAGCTGTAGAACCCCCGCCCGCTCTTCTTCCCGAGGTGTCCGGCCGCCACCATCCGCCTGAGGAGCGGACAGGGACGATACTTGTCGTCGCCGAGGCCGCGGTGCAGCACCTCGAGGATCGCGAGGCATACATCGAGCCCGATGAAATCGGCGAGCGCCAGCGGCCCCATGGGGTGGGCCATGCCGAGCTTCATGACGGTGTCGATCGCCTCTGGAGTCGCGACGCCCTCCATGACGCAGAAGATCGCCTCGTTGATCATCGGCATCAGCACCCGGTTGGACACGAACCCCGGATAATCGTTCACCTCGACCGGCGTCTTGCCCAGCGCGCGCGCGGTGTCCATGACCGTCCGGGTCGTGGCGTCGCTGGTGTCCTGTCCCCGGATGATCTCGACGAGCTCCATCACCGGGACCGGATTCATGAAGTGCATCCCGATGACCTGTGACGGCCGGCGGGTGCGGGCGGCGATCTCGGTGATGGAGATCGAGCTGGTGTTGGTCGCGAGAATGGCGTCGGCGCCGGCGATGCGGTCGAGCTGCTCGAAGAGGGCGAATTTGACCGCGGGACTCTCGCTGGCCGCCTCCACCACCAGGGACGCCCCGGCCGCGGCGTCGAGCGAGCCCGCGGACTCGATCCGCGCGAGGACCTGCGCGGGCGCCTCCGCGGCAAGCGTGCCCTTCTTGACCTGGCGGTCGAGATTGGCCCGGATCGTGGCCACCGCCTTGTCCAGCGCGGCCGGCGCGGAGTCGATCAGGGCCACCTCCCATCCATGCTGCGCGAACACGTGGGCGATGCCGTTGCCCATCGTTCCCGCTCCGACCACCGCGGCGCGACTCATGTCTCGTCCTTTCGGATCCAGCGCGCGGCGACGACGATGGCCGCGGCAATCGCGGCGGTGCCGAGCAGCCCGCCCTCGGGGCCGAAGGACCCTCCGGTGAGCCACGGCGGGCCGCCCATGGTGTAGTCGATGTAGGGAATGTCGAACGGGAGCCCGCTCACCGGCGCTCCGAGCGCCGCGAGGGCGGAGTTCCAGCCGAGGTGCGCCCCGAACGCCGTCCACATGCCGCCGGTCGTGTAGAACGCCAGGGACAGCATGACCCCGGCGAGGGCGATGTTGCCGATGGCCCGCGCGCTCACCTCGGGATTGCCGAGATGGAGCAGGCTGAACACCACCGAAAGAAGGACGACGGCCGCTGGCCGTCCCATCAGCCTGGCCAGCACGACCAGCGGCACGCCGCGGAACATGACTTCCTCGGCCAGCGCCGCGGGAGCGAGCAGCCCGACGGTGGTGAGCGCGCCGACGGCGTAGTCGCCTGTGCTCCCGCTGTCCCTCACCCACGCCGCGCCGGCGACGACCACCCCAACCACCATGGCGACGGCCGCGGGAAGCGCGCCCAGGGCGAGCCCCATGATGAACGCGCGCGCCTTCCCGAAATTGATCTTCCAACGGAGGGTCCGGGCGTCGAGATGCATCACCTTCACCCCGACGACCCAGGTGGCCAACCCGAACGCCAGCAGGAGGCCGAGGCCCTGCACCAGCGCGAGGAGCACCGGGGGATTACGGGCCACCTCCGCCGAGCTGAGCCCGCCCGCAAGGCGGCGGGCGAACGGGGCGAGACCGAGGAAGACGAGGACCAAGCCGAAGACGAAGAAGGCGACGACGGCGACGATCGCCTTGAGGACCGGTCGGACCCGCGAGGGGGGCGGCGCGCCGGTCAAAGCAGCGCGCGGACTTTCGGTCCAGCCCCCAGGATGACGGCCGCCGCCAGCCCGACCTTGAGGAGATCACCGGTGAAGAACGGAACGAAGCCGATACGAAACGCCGCCGCGGGATTGCCGCCGAGGAGCGCCAGATGCGCGGTGCCGCCGAGATGGATTACGACCATGGCGAGGGCACAGAAGAGCAGCACGCGGCCGACACCGGCACCGGCCCGGCTCGACAGTCCCGCGACCGCTGCCGCAGCGGGAAAAGCCAGCAGATAGCCGCCGGTGGGGCCGATGACGTGCATGAATCCGGCCGACCCGCCCGCGAACACCGGCATCCCGAGCATTCCCAAGGCGAGATACGCCGTGAGCGCCGCGGCTCCCGCGGCGGGGCCCAGCAGGCCGCCCACGACGAGAACCGCGAGGGGCTGCAGCGTCATGGGGACGGGGCTGAGCGGCACCGGCACCGCCACCTGGGCCGCCGCGGCCATGACGAGCACCGCCGCTCCCACCGCCAGCGAGCGCTTGAGGACACCGGAGGGCGAGACGGCCACCGGCGACACGAGGGGAGCGTTCATCACAGCATCTCCACGCTGAGGGCCACTGCGTTGCCGCCGCCGAGACAGAGCGTGGCCAGGCCGGTTGATCCGCCGCGGTCGCGCAGCGCGTACAGCAGGGTAGTCAGCACCCGCGCCCCGCTCGCGCCGATCGGGTGGCCGAGGGCCACCGCGCCGCCGTTGACGTTGACCCGGCCCCAGTCCCAGCCGAGCTCCCTGCCGTCGGCGATCGCCTGAACGGCGAACGCTTCATTGGCCTCGATGAGATCGTAGTCGCCGATCTTCGTGCCGCTGCGCGCCATGAGCGCGCGCACGGCGAGGACCGGGGCGAAGAAGAGGTCGCGCGGCTCCCCTCCGGCGACGGCGTAGCCGGTGACTCGCGCGAGCGGGGCGAGCCCGTGTGCCTTGGCGAAAGCCAGCGAGGCCACGGTCAGCGCGCTTCCGCCGTCATTCAGACCCGGGGCGTTCCCGGCGGTGACGGTGCCGCCGTCCTTCCGGAAGACGGGCTTGAGACGCGCGAGCGTTTCGGCACTCGTATCCTTGCGGGGAGACTCGTCGTTGGCCACGGTGGTCGGGCCGCCCTTGCCGGGGATCTGCACGGGGAGGATTTCCGCCTTGAACTTCCCTGCCTCCGCCGCGGCGATGGCCTTGCGGTGGCTGTCCACGGCAAACGCGTCCTGATCTTCGCGGCTCACCCCGGCCTTCTCCGCCGTGTACTCGGCATACTCGCCCATGTGGCAGCATCCGAAGCTGTCCCAGAGACCGTCGTGGATCATCCCGTCCACCATGGTCTGGTTCCCGGCCTTGACGCCGGTTCGCATTCCGTAGACGTAGTGCGGCGCGCCGGACATCGCTTCCTGCCCGCCGGCCACCACGCATTCGGCGTCACCGGCCTTGATCGCCTGGGAGGCGAGCATCACCGCCTTGAGGCCGGAGCCGCAGACCTTGTTGATCGTGAGGGCGGGGATGGCCGCCGGGAGGCCGGCGTGGATGAGTGCCTGGCGCGCGGGCGCCTGCCCGCTCCCTCCCTGCACCACCTGCCCCATGATCACTTCCTCGACCGCGGCCGGATCGATCCGGGCGCGGCCCACCGCTTCGCGGATGACCATCGCGCCGAGCTGCGGGGCGGTGAACGAGGAGAGCCCGCCGAGGTACCGGCCGATGGGCGTGCGTACGGCGGAAAGAATGACGGGTGTGGTGCTATCGCCCACGGGGAACCACTCCGGTTGAGGTCGGATGTGCGGAGAAGATAACCCGTGACCGGTGCCTCCTCCAGTTCACGGAGCCAGGGCGCGGGTCCGCACCTCGTCGGTCACGCGGGCGAGAAACGCGTCCACCGCCATCACTTCCTGCTTCTTCCCCGCCCCGCGCACACGCAGCGCCAGGCTATCGCTTTCGGCCTCGCGCTGCCCCACGATGGCCATATAGGGGACCTTGCCGACCTCTCCCTCCCGGATCCGGTAGTTGAGCGTCTCGCTCCGGTCGTCGAGGTGCGCCCGGATGCCGGCGGCGGTGAGCCGCTCCACCAGTCGCCGGCCGGCCTCGGTCTGGGCATCGGAGATCGGAATCACCCGCACCTGCTCGGGAGAGAGCCAGACCGGGAACGCCCCCGCGAAGTGCTCGATGAGAATGGCGATGAAGCGCTCGAACGACCCGCTCACGGCCCGGTGGATCACCACCGGCCGGTGCTCGGTGTTGTCGTCGCCGACATAGTGGAGGTTGAACCGCTCGGGGGCCGCGTAGTCTAGCTGGATGGTGCCGAGCTGCCAGCTGCGTCCGATCGAGTCCATCACGTCGAAGTCGATCTTGGGCCCGTAGAACGCGCCGTCTCCCGGCTTCACCTCGTAGGCCATCCCGGTCGCCTCCAGCGCGCCGCGCAGCGCCTCCTCGGCGCGGTCCCACATGTCATCGGTCCCGATCCGTGTCTCCGGGCGAGTCGCGAACTTGAGCCTGGCCTCCAGGCCGAACGTCCGGTAGTAATCGAGGATGAAGTCCATCAGGAACTTCACCTCGTCCTTGATCTGGCTTTCGGTGAGGAAAACGTGGCAATCATCCTGCTGGAACTGCCGGACGCGCGTGAGCCCCGACAACGCCCCCGTCACCTCGTTGCGGTGCAGGACGTCGAAGGTCACGTACCGGAGCGGCAGCTCCCGGTAGGAGTGCTTCTTCGCGAGAAAGAGCAGGTAGTGCGACGGGCAGTTCATGGGCTTCAGCGAGGCGTCGGGCTCTCCCGACTCCTTGTTGAGCACCATGAACATGTTCTCCCGATACTTCCCCCAGTGCCCGGACAGCTCCCACAGCATCTTGCTGTAGATCAGCGGCGTCTTGATCTCCTTGAACGCCGCTTTCTGCCGCTCGCGAATGAAGTCGGTGAGCACGTTGTAGAGGATGGTGCCGCGCTCGGTCCAGAACGCCGAACCCGGCGCCGACGGATGGAACATGAAGAGATCGAGCTCGCGCCCCACCCGGCGATGGTCCCGCTTGCGCGCCTCCTCCAGCCGGTGGAGGTAGGCGTCCAGCTCGTCCTTCTTGAACCAGGCGGTCCCGTAGATGCGCTGCAGCATCTGCCGGCGCTCGTCGCCCCGCCAGTACGCGCCGGCGGCGGAGAGCAGCTTGAAGTGCTTGAGGCGCCCTGTCCGCGGGATGTGGGGGCCGCGGCACAGGTCGGTGAAGGGGCCGTCGGTGTAAACGGTGATCGTCTCGTCGTCGCCGAGCTCGGAGATCCGTTCGAGCTTGAGCGGATCGTCGGCGAACCGCCGATTGGCCTCCTCCCGATTCACGACCTCCCGGACGAACGGGTAGTCCCGCTGCGCCACGTCGGCCATCCTGGCCTCGAGTCGCTCGAGATCCTCCGGCGTGT
>CAYYXP010000119.1:0-2896 GCA_964475685.1 uncultured Gemmatimonadaceae bacterium
TCGGCGGGGTACGTCGCGTTGGACGACTTCGGGGGAGTCTCAGGCGCCATGGTCAATCTCCTCGAGAGCCGAGCCGCTCGGCCGCCACGAGCGGCGGGACGGGGCGATGATCTGGTTTGTGAAACTATTCACATGATAGCATCGGGAGCCTCAAGTGACAAGATAGGGGGTTGAGCTCCGGCACCACCTCCTACCCGTGGTCCTTTCGGCTCCCAGCCCGGTCCTGAGCCTTAGCCCTCAGCCTGCCGCCCTCTGGCCTCCCGCCCCCGGCCCCTTACATTTCCGCCGGCGCTCTCCCGCTCCCCCTTCAGCCGAGACCCATGTTCATCACCAAACCGTTCATCCGGGATCGCAAGGTCAGGTTCGCCCTTGTGGGCTGCGGGCGGATCTCGGCCAACCACTTCGATGCGCTCGACAAGCACGCCGACCAGATCGAGCTGGTGGGCGTCTGCGACATGGACGCCCAGGCGCTGGCCATCGCGGAGGCGAGGACGGGGGCGCCGGGGTTCCGATCTCTCGAGGCGATGCTCGCCGGCACCCAGGCCGACGTCGTGATCATAGCGACGCCGAGCGGAATCCATGCCCACCAGGCGGTACAGGTGGCCGCGGCGGGGCGGCACGTGATGACCGAGAAGCCGATGGCCACGACCTGGCAGGACGGGAAGAGGATGGTGCATGCGTGCGACGAGGCCGGCGTGCACCTCTTCGTGGTGAAACAGAATCGCCGGAACGCCACCCTCCAGCTGGTCAAGCGGGCGATGGAGAAGAAGCGGTTCGGCCGGATCTTCATGGTCAATATCAACGTGTTCTGGACCCGACCCCAGGCGTACTACGACAGCGCGAGCTGGCGCGGTACGTGGGAGTTCGACGGGGGCGCCTTCATGAACCAGGCGAGCCACTACGTCGACCTGCTCGACTGGCTCATTGGCCCCGTCGAGAGCGTGCAGGCCTACACCGCCACTCTCGCGCGCAACATCCAGGTGGAAGACACCGGCGTGGTCAACGTCCGCTGGCGCACCGGTGCGCTCGGCTCGATGAACGTCACGATGCTCACGTATCCCAAGAACCTCGAGGGGTCCATCACCATCATCGGTGAGACGGGGACCGTCAAGGTGGGCGGCGTGGCGGTCAACAAGATCGAGCACTGGGCGTTCGCCGACTCGGACCCGGACGATCAGGTCGTGGAGCAGGCGAGCTACGAGACCACTTCGGTGTACGGCTTCGGTCATCCGCTCTACTACGACAACGTCATCAGGTCGCTCCGCGGCGAGGCCGTGCCGGACACCGACGGGCGCGAAGGGCTCCGCTCCCTCGAGATCCTGATCGCCACCTACCTGTCGGCCCGCGACGGCCGCCGGGTCGCTTTGCCGCTTGAGTACTAGCGCTCCGACGCCCTCTCCAGCGACGTCGCGGAAGGGAATCATCCTCGCCGGCGGCACCGGCACCCGGCTGCACCCGGTGACCCGGGCCGTCAGCAAGCAGCTCCTCCCCGTCTACGACAAGCCGATGGTCTACTATCCGCTCTCGACCCTCATGCTGGGCGGGACGCGGGAGATTCTTCTCATCTCGACGCCCGGCGACCTTCCCGCCTTCCAGCGGTTGCTGGGCGACGGGAGCGGCTGGGGGCTCTCGCTTTCGTATGCCGAGCAACCGTCGCCGGACGGACTCGCCCAGGCATTCATCATCGGGCGGGAGTTCATCGGCCGCGATCCCGCCTGCCTCGTCCTGGGCGACAACATCTTCTACGGCCACGGACTGAGTCAGACCCTCCAGAGGGCGACCGGCCGCGCATCGGGGGCGACGGTCTTCGCCTATCACGTCCAGAACCCGTCGGCCTACGGCGTGGTGCAGTTCGATGCGAATCACCGCGCGGTGGGGATCGAGGAGAAGCCGCTCAACCCCCGCTCGAACTACGCCGTCACCGGGCTCTACTACTACGACAACAGAGTCGTGGACGTGGCGCGCGAGCTCAAGCCCTCCGCACGCGGCGAGCTGGAGATCACCGACGTCAACGCCTGGTATCTCCGGAAGGGTGAGCTCGAGGTCGAGGTGCTGCGGCGGGGCACCGCGTGGCTCGACACCGGCACCCACGAATCGCTGCTGCAGGCGAGTCTCTTCATCGAGACCATCGAACAGCGGCAGGGACTCAAGATCTCCTGTCCGGAGGAAGTCGCCTACCGGATGGGGTACATCGGCGCCGAGCAGCTCGAGCGCCTTGCCCAGCCGCTCAAGAAGAATGCCTACGGGCAGTATCTCCTGCGGCTCCTGGGGGAGGACGGCCTCCCGTGAACGTGATCCGGACGGCCATCGCCGAGGTGCTCATCGTCGAGCCGGTCGCGGGCGAAGATGCACGAGGGTTCTTTCTCGAGGTGTGGCACGAGCAGCGCTACCGGTCGGCCGGCATCGATCTTCCCTTCGTCCAGGACAACCACAGCAGGTCGGTTCGAGGCACGCTCCGCGGCCTGCACTATCAGATCCAGCATGCACAGGGATAGCTAGTGTGGGCGGCCATGGGCGAGGTCTTCGATGTGGCGGTGGACCTCCGCCGCTCGTCGCCCACCTTCGGCCGCTGGGTGGGCGCTGTGCTCTCCGGGGAGAACCATCGCCAGCTCTGGGTGCCGCCCGGTTTCGCCCACGGCTTCTACGTGACGAGTGAGTCGGCCGACGTCATGTACAAATGTACCGATCTGTACGCCCCGCAGTTCGATCGCACCCTCCGGTGGGACGATCCCGACATCGGCATCAACTGGCCGCTGTTCGGCGGGCCACCGCTGCTGTCGCCCAAGGACCAGGCCGGCCTCGCGCTGCGCGACGCGGACACCTATCCGTGACCGAACCGCCGGTCCGGACGGCGCTGATCACCGGCGCCGACGGACAGCTTGGCCTCGAGTTGCAG
>CAYYXP010000120.1:0-1573 GCA_964475685.1 uncultured Gemmatimonadaceae bacterium
CTCACGGCGTTCACAACCCCTTCCTGGCGGAGGCGTTGCTGCGGGCCAACATCACAGAGCTCCAGGACCGGTATCCCGGTCTGCCGGTACTGTTCGCGCCGATCCAGCAGATCATGGCTGGCCCGCTCGGCGCGGTCACCATGCGACCGGCTCCCCAGGCGTCGATCGCGCGCCCGATCTCGTCTCGCTGAGTCTCCGTTAGCGTCGATGGCCGCCGCCTACTCGTTGGTGACGTCGTGGGCGGCGGCCTCGTCGCGCCTGGGGGCTGGTCCCCAGACGCAGGACTCGGTGTCCCAGCACTTCGTCGACTCGGTCGTCGTCGAGTCTCCCCTCCCCGACCCACTCGTCCCCGTCGTCCAGTGGATCTTTCAGAAGCCCGGCTGGGTCATGGCCATGGGGATCGTCCTGGGCACGATCGTGGCGCTTGCCGTGCTGGTCTATGCCTGGCGGCGGCGGCGGGCAATCATCGGCTGGCTCGCGACCCGCGATCGCGGAGTGAAACTGGCCTTGGGGAGCGCGGTGGGTGGAGTGCTGCTGCTCATGGTCGGCACCGGCGTCAAGGCGTACGACTTCATGATGCACGACAACGACTTCTGCGCCGGGTGCCACATCTTCGTGCCCAGCGGCCAGCTGTTCGTGCGGCCGGACACCGGGACCTACCTGTTGGTCAACAAGCAGGAGGGCAAGCACGACACGCTGAGCTGTCATTCCTGCCACCCCTTCGACCTCAAGACCCAGACCAAGGAGCTCTTCTACTGGATCGTGGAGCGGCCGGACAAGATCCCCCCGCACGGCAAGGTGCCCCGTCAGATCTGTGAGCAGTGCCATGTGACCGGGCCCGCCAAGGACACCTGGAAACGGATCACGACCACCGCCGGGCACCGGTCCCACCTCGACTCCGACTCTGCCTCGCTCAAGGACGTCGACTGTCTCACATGCCACGCACGCACGGCACACCGGTTCCAGCCGGCCGACACGACCTGCGCCCAGCAGGGCTGTCACTTCACCGACAGTATCAGGATCCGGCTCGGCCGGATGAACAGCCGCTTCGACCCCGGGAAGCCGCTCCCCAACGAGGAGCAGCTCTACTGCAACTCGTGCCATCAGTTCACGGCCGACGCCCAGTTCCTGGCGCCGGATTCGGCGCTGGCGCTGATGCGCCCCGCCTCGCGGCAATGCTTCACGTGTCACGAGATGCGCATCCTCCTCGCAACCTACGACCCGGCCCGGGAGCCGCACGGCGGCAGCTGCGGCATGTGCCACAACCCCCACACCGACGTGAAGCCGGCCGACGCGCTCAGGTCGTGCACCGACGCGCAGTGTCACGCCGACTGGCGGGACGTGGATTTCCATACCGGCGCCGCGCACCGTAAGTCCGCCCAGCGCTGCCAGACCTGCCATGAACCACACGCCGCCCGGGTCGACGCGAGCGACTGCGTGGGCTGCCACAAGTTCGTGCGGTACGGCCCGGGGAGCCGCCTGCGCCCGCCGCTCCCGTTCGACACGACCGAGGCCCTCAAGCGGACCTCATCGCACGAGCCGCCCCGAAGGCTCATCGAGCCTGGGCGCGCCC
>CAYYXP010000121.1:0-11379 GCA_964475685.1 uncultured Gemmatimonadaceae bacterium
GGTGACGCCGGCCGCCGAGGCCAGGCACGTCGCGGTCACGCTGGAGGTCGCGCCCCATCTTCCGAGCTGCGAGACCGACGCGAGCCGGGTGGAGCAGATCCTGGTGAACCTCCTGGGCAATGCGATTCACCACACCGGGGAGGGCACGACGGTCTGCCTCCGGGTGGAGGCCGACGAGGAGCGTGTGACGTACATCGTGGACGACGAAGGCCCGGGGATACCGGAGGGTGAGGTCGAGCACATCTTCGACATCTACGTCACCAGCGCAGCCGGGGAGAGCCGGGGGGTGGGCCTGGGCCTTCCGCTGTCGAGGCGCCTGGCCCAGTTGCTGGACGGGGAACTCCACGCCGTCGCCCGCCCCAACGCCGGCGGTCGGTTCCTGCTGCAGCTACCCGCGAGCGCCGAAGAATGAAGAAATCTTCACGAAAGCTTTCACGAAGGTTTAGTCTGTCCCGCTACATTCGCCCGGTATGAAGATTCTCGTCGTGGAGGACGACCGGAAGGTCGCCGGCTTCATCGAGCAAGGGTTGCGGGAGGAAGGCTACGTCGTGGACGTCGCGCCCGATGGGGACGAGGCCACGATGCTGGCGCATGTCTACGAATACGACATCATCCTGCTCGACGTGGTGCTGCCGAAGAAGAACGGCTTCCAGATCGCCAACGAGCTACGGCGCGAAGGACGCAACACGCCCATCCTGATGCTCACCTCGCGCGATGCGGTGGACGACGTGGTGCGCGGCCTCGACGCCGGCGCCGACGACTACCTGTCGAAGCCCTTCCAGTTCGACGAGCTCCTCGCCCGCATCCGGGCGCTGAGTCGCCGGGGCGGAGCGGAACGGCTGGAGGTGCTGCGCTACGGGCCGATCACCTGCGATCGCCTGCGGCACATCGCCCAGGTCAACGAGACGAAGCTCGATCTGACCCCGAAGGAATTCCAGCTCCTCGAGTATTTCCTGCTCCACCCGGAGGAGGTCGTCCGTCGGACCACGCTGCTGGAGAAGGTCTGGGACATGCATTTCGACCCTGAGAGCAACGTGGTGGACGTGCACGTCGGCAACCTCCGCCGCAAGCTGACGGAGGCGGCCAAAGAGCCGCTTCTCGCCACGGTGCGGGGCGTGGGGTTCAGCCTCCGCCGCGGCGCCGACTCCAAGCCTGCCTCTCCCAAGCGCTGACTCCGTCGGTCTTTCCTAAGCAACTCTTCATGCGGTCATTGGGCCTGCATTCATCATCGGCCCGGTAGGTTGTGCGCTTCGTGCCCGCCCGGTTGCCCGCCGGGAAGGGTTCCGGATCTGACGGCGACGGACCAGAGCCCGGCGCACAGCACCGCCAGCGCGAGCACCCGCCGCCCCGCGAGCGTGCGGGGCACGAGCCGGCGGAGCGTGAGCGCTGCAACCGACAGCGCCGGCAACGTGCCCGCGCCGAATGCCGCCATGGCGAGGGCGCCGGGCACCGGATCGGCAAGGGCCACGGGGAGGCTCAGCGCCGAATAGACGAGGCCGCAGGGGACGAAGCCGTTGACGACGCCGAACAGGAACCGCGCCCCCAGGCCGCGATCCTTCTCCAGCAATCGTCCGGCCCGCGCCGCTCCCGGCAGGCGCACGCGCGGCTCGGGCAGGATGCCCGCGAGCGCGGCCGCGAACCAGCAGAGCAGGACCACGGCGACAGCCGAAGGGAGCCACCAGGGTCCCGGCAGGAAAGCGCCGAACGAGCCGGCGAGGGCGCCCAGCGCGGCGTAGCCGATGAGGCGCCCGGCATGCCAGGCGCCGAGGCCAGGGGCCGGACGAGCGCACGCGGACGCGAACGCACCGCACATCAGCACGCAATGGGGGCTGCCGGCGAGGCCGGCGAGAAACGCACCGAACACGAGCGGGAGGGAGATCATGGAGGGAGCGGGCCTCACGCAGTCTGCGAAGAGTGGTCAGGGAAAATACATGGTCGGCGTCCGGCCGGACGAATCCACCTACGACGACGCGATCGCGCGGATGTTCCTCGGCGCGACGGTGCTCTGGGCGGTGGTGGGCATGCTGGTCGGCGTGGTCATCGCCCTGCAGCTCGCCTGGTGGCCCGCGAACCTCGGGCTCCCGTACACGACGTTCGGCCGCCTGCGGCCGCTCCACACCAACGCCGTCATCTTCGCGTTCGGCGGCAACATCTGCTTCACCGGCATCTACTACTCGATGCAGCGGCTATTGAAGACCCGGATGTGGAGCGACGCGCTCTCGCGGTTCCACTTCTGGGGATGGCAGCTCATCATCGTGGCGGCCGCGATCACCCTGCCCCTCGGCCTGACCCAGTCGAAGGAGTACGCCGAGCTCATCTGGCCCATCGACGTGGCGATCGCGGTCGTCTGGGTGGCGTTCGGGGTGAACTTCTTCGGAACCATCGCCGTGCGCAGGGTGGAGCACCTGTACGTCGCGATCTGGTTCTACATGTCCTTCGTGATCACGATTCCGGTGCTGCACATCGTGAACAGCCTGGCCGTCCCCGCCACGCTGACCCGGTCCTATCCGGTCTACGCCGGCCTCACCGACGGGCTCGTTCAGTGGTGGTACGGCCACAACGCGGTCGGGTTCTTTCTCACCACCCCCTTCCTGGGCCTGATGTACTACTTCCTGCCCCGGATCGCGGAGCGGCCGGTGTACAGCTACCGCCTGTCGGTCATTCACTTCTGGGCGCTCGTCTTCCTCTACATCTGGGCGGGGCCTCACCACCTCCTCTATTCCGCGCTGCCCGACTGGGCCCAGACGCTGGGCATGGTCTTCAGCATCATGCTGCTCGCGCCGTCCTGGGGCGGGATGCTCAACGGGCTCCTGACGCTGCGGGGGGTGTGGGACCGGGTGCGGACCGACCCGATTCTCAAGTTCCTCGTGGTGGCCGTGAGCTTCTACGGCATGAGCACCTTCGAGGGGCCGATGATGTCCCTGCGCGCGGTGAACGGGCTGGCGCACTACACCAACTGGGTCATCGGCCACGTGCACAGCGGCGCGCTCGGCTGGGTCGGGATGATCTCGTTCGGGATCATCTACTGGCTCATTCCCCGTCTGTGGAAGCGCCCGCTCGCCTACCCCTCGTGGCCGGTCACCCACTTCTGGCTCGCGACCATCGGCATCGTGCTCTACACCGTCTCCATGTGGGCCGCCGGCCTTGCCGAAGGGCTCCAATGGAGGGCGCTCGACACCGCGGGTCAGCTCAAGTATCCGCTCTTCGTGGACATCGTGCACCAGCTCCGGCCCTTCTACTGGATGCGGCTCGTGGGCGGGGGCATGTACCTGGCCGGGGCGGTGATGCTCGGGTGGAATTTCCTCCGCACCATTCGCGGAGGGTCGCCCCGGACCGAACCCGTGACCGCCGCCGCCGCGGCGGCGAGCTGAAAGGGGCGCCCGATGCCGAGCGTCGAAAAGAGCAAGGAGTCGCTGCACCGCCTGATCGAGGGACGGAGCTGGCTCTTCGCGGTCCTGACGACCGTGGCCATCTCGATCGGCGGGCTGGTCGAGATCGTGCCGATGTTCACCGCCAGGCTCGGTCCGGAGGCATTGCCCGGGATATCCCCGTACAGCGCGCTCGAGATCGCCGGCCGCGACATCTACATCCGTGAAGGCTGCTACACCTGCCATTCGCAGATGGTGCGGCCCATGCGGGCGGAGATGCTGCGTTACGGGGAATGGACGCGCGCCGGGGAATACGCGTACGACCATCCGTTCCTGCTGGGCTCCCGCCGGATCGGCCCCGATCTCCAGCGGGGTGGCGGGAAGTATCCCGATACGTGGCACTACGAGCACATGCGGGACCCTCGCAGCACCTCGCCGGGCAGCATCATGCCGTCGTACGGCTGGCTCCTGGAGCAGCGCTACGACACGTCGGACGTCGTCGCCTCCCTCAAGGCGCTCCGCAGGGTCGGGTTGCCCTACACCCAGGCGCAGATCGCGGGCGCGCCCGCGAGCATGCGGGCGGAGGCGGGGGACATCGTGGGCCGGCTGGCCGCGGGCGGAGTCAGGACCGAACCGGACCGCGAAATCATCGCGCTCATCGCCTATCTCCAGCGCCTCGGCCGCGACGGCAAGGCCGTTCTCTCGAAGGTAACGCCATGAACCCGGTCTTCCAGGCAGCCGCCGAGACCGCACGGCTTGGGTGGCTCATGGGCGTCCTCACCGGTCTCTTCCTGGTCTGCTTCGCCGGATGGACGTGGTGGGCCTTCTCCAGCCACAACAGGGCGCTCATGGAGGAGGCGAGCCGGATACCGCTCAACGACGGAGACGAACAGTGAAGGACAAGCGCGCGCGGAACCAGGTGCTCGGCCACGCCGACGAGGCCGACGGCATCGAGGAGTACGACAATCCGCTTCCCGACTGGTGGCTGGGACTGTTCGCGGGCACCGTCATCTGGGCCGGCATCTACGCCGTGCACTACCACGTCCTCGCCCACCGGTCACCCGTGAAGGAGCTCGCCGCGGAAATGGCGGACGCGCGCAAGCGCTGGCCGGAAACGGAGGCGCCGGCGCGGGTCGTGCTCTCCCCGGCGGCCATCAGCGCCGGCGAGGCGATCTACAAGGCCAACTGCGCCGCATGCCACGGCGACAACCTCGAGGGCAAGATCGGCCCGAATCTTCTCGACAGTACGTGGATCCACGGCGGCACGCCCGAGGAGATCGTGCACGTCATCACCGCGGGAGTGCCCGAGAAGGGCATGCTCACCTGGGGCCCGATACTCGGCACCGGGAAGGTCGGCGAAGTGGCCGCGTACATCATTGCCCGGAACCATCAGGCGCTCGGCATTCAGGACGACGAGCCGGGGCACGAGGAAGAGGCGCAGTAGGATGGAGCTGTTTCAGGGAACCCGGCGCTGGCTCTACGTCATGGCGGTCGACGGCCCGCTCCGCCGGCTGCGGCGGCTGGCGGCCGTCATCCTCCACCTGATCCTGTTCATCCCGCCCTGGATCACGGTGTCGGGGAACCCGTCGCTCCGACTCGACCTCGAGGCGCGCCGGCTCTATGCCTTCGGGGCCATCTTCACCGCCTCGGACACGGTGCTGCTGCTGCTGATTCTCCTCTTCCTCGCGTTCAGCCTCTTCTTCTTCACCTCGCTCTTCGGGCGGCTCTGGTGCGGCTACGCCTGCCCGCAGACGGTCTTCCTGGAGGAGTGGATCCGCCCCGTCGAGCGCTGGATCGAGGGGCCTCGCGGCCGCTGGATGCACCGCGACCAGGGGCCGCTCACGCTCGCGCGCGTCGCGCGGAAGGCCGCCAAGTGGACGGTCTTCGCGCTGGCCTCGTTCCTCGTCTCCATGGCGTTCATGAGCTACTTCGCGGGGGCGCGGGAGCTCTGGACCGGCCTCGCGGGCCCCGTCGAATACTGGCTCGTCGCCATCTTCGCGTTCGTCTGGTTCCTCGATTTCGCCTGGTTCCGGGAGCAGTTCTGCAACTACCTCTGCCCCTACGCCCGGTTTCAGAGCGCGATGACCGACGAGCACACCCTGCTCATCACGTACGACGTCGCCCGGGGCGAGCCCCGCGGCCTGCCGACGGCGGCGGCCACCGGCGCCTGCATCGCCTGTCGGAAGTGCGTGGCGGTCTGCCCGCAGGGCATCGACATCCGCCATGGGTTCCAGCTCGAGTGCATCGCCTGCGGCGCCTGCCAGGACGCATGCGACGACGTGCTCGGCCGTCTGGGGCATCCGGGGCTGATGCGCTACACCTCGATGGCCGCGAAGCAACCCAGGAGGGTGCGGCGGGTGCGCCCCCGGACGGTCGTGTACGCGACCCTGCTGGCCGGCATCGCCGCGGCGTGGGCCGCGCTCCTGGCGACGCGGGTGCCCTTCGAGGCCACCGTGGGTCGCGCGCCCGGCACCCTCTTCACCATGGACGGCGACGGGTTCGTGAGGAACACCTACCTGCTGGAGCTGACCAACAACGCGACCGGCGCCGACGTCCCGTTCCATGTCCAGGTGGAGGGGGTGCCGGGGGCCCAGGTGCTGGCGCAGGACATCCGGCTGGCCTCAACCGAGAGCCGCACCGTGCCGCTCGTAGTGCGGCTGCCCTCGTATCCCTCGATGGCCCGCACGATTCCCATTCGGGTGAAGGTCGCCACGCCCGGGGCCCAGCAGCTCCTCGAGACCACCTTCAAGACCGGAGGGGATCTTGCCACCGTCCCGGCCCGCTAGGTCGCCCTGGCCTCTCGGAATCTTCCTCGGACTCCTGATCGTGGTCCTGGTGAACGTCTTCTTCGTCTACATCGCCGTCTCGGGCGCCGACCGCGTCGCGCCTTCATACGCTGCCGAACCTCGCTGAGATCACCCGCTGCCCGCACTGCGGTACCGCGGTCGAAGGGCCCGCGGGCACTTACTGCTGCGCCGGATGCGAGGTGGCCGCGGAGATCATCCTCGGCGCGGGGCTCGAGCGCTACTACGCGGAGCGGAAGGCGTTCCCCTCTCGCCCCGAGCCAGCGGGCGGCGCGTGGGATCTCGTGCCGGTCGAGACCTCGCCCGACGGCACCGCCACGGCCCGGCTGGTGGTGGACGGCCTTCGCTGCGCATCGTGCGTGTGGGTCACCGAGGAGGTCCTGTCGAGGACCCCAGGCGTCCGCGCGGCCAGAGTGAGCTACGCCACGGGGCGGACCGCGCTCCGTTGGGACCCCGCGCGGACCGATCTGGCGACGCTGGCCGGGCGCATCGCCGCGCTGGGCTATCGTCCCCGCGCGCTGGGCGAGGAATCCGCCCCCGATCGCGATCTCATGACCCGGGCGGCGCTCGCGGCGGTGGCCACCGTGGCGATCATGGGCACCTACGAGGCGCTGTACGCTGGCTGGTGGTTCGGGAGCATGGACCCGGCGTTTGCCGCGCTGTTTCGCTGGGCATCGCTCGCCCTTGCGACGCCGGTGGCCCTCTGGAGCGCCGCGCCGTTCTTCCACGGGGCCTGGAACGGGCTCCGCCACCGTGTGCTGCACATGGATCTCCCGATCGCGCTTGGGATCGCCGTGCTGTACGGGCACGGTGTGGTGGCCACGCTCACGGCCGGCGAGGGATACCTCGACTCCCTGGTGATGCTCGTGGCGCTGCTGCTCGGCGGCCGCATGCTGGAGGCGCGCGGTCGGCGCCGAGCGGCCGACGCCGCGACCGCGCTCGTCGCCACCATCCCCCGGACCGCCCGCCGGTCGGTGGGCGACCGGCTCGAGACGGTTCCGGTGGGCCAGCTCCGGCCGGGCGATCTCATCGACGTCGGTGCGGGCGAGGAGTTCGCCGCCGACGGGGTCGTCGCGGAGGGCAGCGGTCAGGTCCGCATGGCGCTGGTCACCGGCGAGGCCGAGCCGGTTCCGGTGGAACCCGGGAGCCGGGTGGTGGCGGGCACCGTCCTGCTCGACGGAGCGCTGACCGTTCGGGTGTCGGCGGTAGGGGAGGCGACGGTGGTGCACGCGATGGCCCTCCAGCTGCACGCCGCGGCCGACCGCGCGCTCGAGCCGACGGCGGCCGACCGCATCGCTCCGTGGTTCACCGCGCTCACGATTCTCGCCGCGGCGCTGACGCTCGCCTTCTGGTGGGAGGCGGGAGTCGCGACGGCCGTCTCCCGCGCCGTCGCGGTGCTTGTCGTCGCCTGCCCCTGCGCGCTCGCCCTCTCGCACCCGCTCGCCGCCGCCGCCGCGCTCGGGGCCGCCGCGCGCCGCGGCCTCCTCGTCCGCTCCGGCGCGGCGATGCTCGATCTCGCGAACGTGGACGTCGTGGCGCTCGACAAGACCGGCACCGTCACCGCCGGCCAGCTCATCGGCGGCGGCGCGGAGGACGCCGTGCTGCGCGTGGCGGCGGGACTCGAGCGGTACAGCAATCACCCGGTGGCGCGCGCGATCGTCGGCGAGGCCTCCGCCAGGGACATCGCCCTGCCGCGGGGCACCGACGTCCGGGAGCGCGCGGGAGTCGGCGTGTCGGGCCTGGTGGATGGACGGCGCTGGGAGCTTCGGAGCAACGGGCCCGGCGAGGTCAAGCTGGTGGGCGAAGGCGGCGACGAGCATCTGATCCGGCTCGGCGATGCCGTCCGCCCCGACGCCGTCGCCACCGTGGGCCGCCTCAAGTCCCTCGGACTCCGCACGGTGCTGCTCACCGGCGACCACGAGGAGAGCGCGCGTCGGATCGCGCGCGACATCGGCGTGGACGAGGTCATCGCGCGGGTCGATCCCGCCGCCAAGGCGGACTGGGTCCGGGCGGCCCGGGGCCGCGGCCACCGGGTTCTCTTTGCCGGCGACGGCCTCAACGACGGTCCGGCGATTGCCGCGGCCGATGTCGGGATCGCCATGGGGACCGGCGCCGCCAGCAGCGTCCTCGTCGCCGACGGCGTGATTTCCTCCGATGGTCTGGCCCCGCTGCTGGCCGGCATTCGCGCCGCAAGGGCCGGGGCCGCCGCCGTCCGGGCCAACCAGGCCTTCTCCCTCGCCTACAACGCCCTCGCCGTCACCGCCGCCGCCGCGGGGTGGGTCAACCCGCTCGTCGCGGCGGTGTTGATGCCCCTCTCGAGCGTGCTGGTCATCTGGGGAGCATCACGGGTCGAGGCGAAGGTGCGGAGGGACACAACGTGAGGGCGATTCTCTTCCTGCTGCCGGTGGTGCTGATCCTGGGCGCCGTCTTCGCCGGCCTCTTCGTGTACGCGGTGCGATCAGGCCAGTTCGACGACCTCGACGATCCGCCGGAGCGCATGCTGCACGACTGACCACACTCGCCCTACCATGGACCGCCCCCCCGGACTGCCGCTGCGCCTGCGAGCTGGCGCGAGGCCGCGGCGGCCAGCAGATCGTGCACGTCGATCGCATTCGAGGGATGGGCGATGGTGTTGCTGGTCACCACACCGGCCACGCCAGCCGCACGAAGGTGTGCGTAGGCCCCGCCGGCGAAGATGCCGTGCACGGCCACGCAGCGCGGCGCCGCGAACCCCGCCTGGACCAGTGCGCGCGCCGACTGGATCATGGTGGCCCCGCTGGAGATGATGTCGTCCACCAGGACCGGGGTCCGGCCGCGGTATGCGCCCAGGTCCGGCAGCTCCTCGCTCACCCACTCATCCCCCAGCCGCCGCTTCCGGAACACCACCCAGGGGGCGCCCGCATCGGCGGCCACCTGCTCCACCCACTGGCGGCTCTCCTCGTCGGGGCCGATCAGGACCGGCGCGGGGATGTTTTCCCGTATCCAGGCGGCCAGCCGTGGCGCGGCGCTGACCGACTCAGTCGGAATCGGGTAGACCTCGGCGAGCGCGTGGAGCCTGTGAAGGTGCGGATCCACCGTCACGATCCAGTCCAGCGGCTCGGCCAGCAGGCGGGAGAAGTGGCGCGCGCTCACCGCCTCGCCGCTCCGGAAGCGACGGTCCTGCCGGAGATAGGGGAGATAGGGCGCCACCAGGCCGATCGAGCTCGCGCCCAGCTCGCGCGCCGTGGCGGCGGCAAGCATCAGCGGGAGCAACTTCTCGTCGGGGCGGTCGAGCGCTGCGGCGAGCACCACGGGCCGGCCCGCGATCGCGCTGCCGATCCGGACGTACGATTCGCCGTCGGGAAACCGGCGTACCTCCAGCCGTCCGCGGCGAACGCCGAACTCGAGGGCCAGCCGGGCGGCGAGCGCGGCGTTGCCCGGCAGTCCGAGCACGGTCGGCCGCATCAGGCGTCCCCCACCCCGATGATGCCGTCGGCGGACTCGGCATACGCGAGCGCATAATCGAGTTCTCCAGGGGCCGCGGCGTGAACGGTATAGAGCGGCTGGCCCTGCGTGACCTGGTCTCCGAGTCGGACGTGAAGCTCAAGTCCGGCGGCAGGGTCGTGCGGTGCGCCCGCCAGCTTGGCCACGCGTCCGAGGCGCCGGTTGTCGATGACCCCGACGTGGCCCGCGCGTTGAGCGGGCACCGGGCAGGTGAACGGGGCGACCGGCGGCGCGCGCATCCCGCCCTGGGCCTCACAGATCGCCTGGAATTTCTTCCACGCCCTCCCGTCCTCCAGAATCGCGCGGGCCATCCCCTGCCCGCTGCCGGCCGGCGCGGCCCCCGCCATCTCGAACAGGTGACCCGCGAGGAGGAGCGCCCGCTCCCGCAGGTCCGCGGGGGCGTCGGCGCCTCCCTGCAGCACGGCCAGCGCGTCGCGTGCCTCGAGCGCGGGGCCGATGCCCCGGCCGATCGGCTGCGCGCCGTTCGTGAGCACCGGCAGGACCTCGAGACCGATGGCGGTCCCCACCTCGCGCAGGTGCCCGGAGAGGCGCTCCGCCTCGCCGTAACTGCGCACTTTCGCCGTCGGCCCGACGGGGAGATCAATGAGCACGTGCGTGGCCCCCGCGGCGGCCTTCTTCGAGAGCACCGAGGCGACGAGCTGCGCCGGGCTGTCCAGGTCGAGCGGCCGCTCGACCCGGATGAGTACGTCGTCGGCCGGGCTCAACCGGGCGCGCCCGCCCCACACCAGGCATCCCCCCTCACGCTCCACGACGCGACGCATCGCCGCGAGGTCGAGGTCCACCGGCGCCAGCGTCTCCATCGTGTCCGCGGTGCCCGCGGGCGACGTGATGGCGCGGGACGAGGTCTTGGGTATGAGCAGCCCTGCGGCGGCGACTATCGGCACGACGATGAGCGACGTCCGGTTACCCGGCAGCCCGCCCACGCTGTGCTTGTCGAAGACCCTGGGCGCGTCCCACCGGAGCCGTTCCCCGGCGCGGATCATGGCGAGAGTGAGGTCCACGACTTCCTGGTGGTCCAGCCGGCCGCCGGCGCAGGCGGTGATGAACGAGGCGAGGTAGATGTCGGAGTAGCGGAGCTCGGCGATGTCGCGGACGATCGCGTCGAGGCTGGCCGCCTCCAGCCGCCGGCCATAGACTTTGGCTCGTACCAGTCCGAGAGAGTCGAGCGGCGGCGGATGGGCGACCTCGACCTCGGCGCCGTCGTCGGCCGAGAGCAGCTGCCAGGCCGTGTCCGAGAGCCCCACGTCCTCGATTGCGAGCAGGGGGCTGGTGACGACATTGAGAGTCGCCAGAATGGTCCGTGCGCCCGCGGTGACGCTCACTCGCGTCTCCGTGGCGAAGCCTTCGGAGTGCACCACCGGCGAGTCGCGGTGGAGATACACCACCGGTTCCTGCCCGGTGTCTATGCCGAGATGCCGGGCCGTTCCCTTCCTGCCGGAGGCGGACTGCGAAGGAGCCGGCGGCATGGGCCTTCCCCCAGTGAGGAGATGGCCTACACTACCCGGTGAGAGGTGAAGGAATCATGAGGGAGGAGCGAAAGGCCGGCGAACGATCGATTCCTCCTTTCCTCACCTTTTCTTCACGGCCACCGCTGCAGAATGATGGCGGGTATCGGCACGGCCCAAAGGAGGCAGAATGTCAGCGCTCTTTACCGATCGTCGGGATGCCGGACGCCAGCTGGCCGCCCGGCTGCAGCGGCTGAC
>CAYYXP010000122.1:0-4696 GCA_964475685.1 uncultured Gemmatimonadaceae bacterium
ACTCGGACGCAGCGATGCGCGCGTCCATCCGGGCCGTCGCCCCGCTCGTGCCGCGGCCCGAGAGGGAAAAGGTGCCGTTGAGGGCGCTCGCGGTGGTGTCGCCGAGCAGCGCCGCCAGGTCCACTCGTTCGAGCGATCCGCGTTCGATTCGATACTCCGGTTCCGGATCCAGCGTCACCGTTCCCTCGAAGACGATCAATCCGCGGGTCGCCCCGACCCTGCCCCGGACGTCAGCCGACCCTCCTGCCAGGCGGGCCTCCACCGCTCCCGAATCGAGCAACCCACGGGGGCTCCCCCCCGGCTCGAGCGTGGCGAGCGCACGCAGGTCGGTCCGGCGCGGGTCCACGCCGCTCCCCCACACCCGGAGCGCGACGCGGACCCCCTCACCCCCGAGAAGCCGGTCGAGCCAGGCGAGCGAAGAGTCGCCCCGGACGCGCCGCGCCCGCGCGGTGAGATCGTAGGACGGCACGCCGTCGAACGGACGCAGCCATCCCTCGGCGACGACAGCCAGGCTGCCGGCCTGGCCCTCGAGGTCAATGCGTGCGCGTCCCGCGGCAAAATCTCCCGTGAGGAGCGCGCTGCCGCCATCGGAGAATCGTGCGTCGAGGCGTCCCGTGGCACCATCCTCCTTGCCGCTGGCACGGAGCTTGAGCGCGACGCTTCCCTCGCGATCGAGAGCGGGGACGAGAGAACGGAGGTCGCGGTATGCCAACGGCCCCGCGACCAGAGTGAAATCCAGCCCGCGCAGAGCTACCGAATCGTTTCCACTACGGGGGAGAGGGAGAGGAACGGTTCCCTGTGCCGAGATCTTGCTGGAGGCAGAGCGCACCGAAAGCCGGGCAAGGGTCAGCCGGTCCTTCTCCAGCGATCCCTGCGCCTCGAGGATGGCCCACCGATCGGATTCGCCCGGCGGCAGGAATCGGAGGTTCAGCGCAGCCGACCCGACCCGGACCGCCTCTCCGAGAACGAGCCCACCGGCCTCGGCCTGGACGCCCTCGACCCGGAGCGCCGAGTCGGCCCGCGTTCCGGCGAACCGCACCAGCGCGCTCCCGTTGGTGATCGAGATCCGCTGGAGGTTGATGCGCCGGCCGGGTGAAGCGGAGGGGGCGGTCGCTCGCGTCAGCGGGGCGAGCAGGTCCCAGGAGGAGTCCGGCAGCCGCTGGAGAATGACCTGGGGGCCGACGAGCCGTACCTCCCGAACCATGATCTCGTCACTGAACAGGCTGCGGAGATCGTATCTGAGGTGGAGGGTGTCGAGCCGGAACGGGGTCTCGCCATTGGCGCGAGTCAGGCGGAGGTCGTGGAGCTCGAGCCCGGTGAGGAAGTTTCCGGAAACTCGCGCGCTCTCGAGCCTCGCGTCCGGGTACGGGTTCACCCCCCGGAGCCATCGGTTGACGGCCCAGGTTGCGCCCCCGGCGTACAGCGCCACCACGGCGCTGAGCGCGAGCAGCGCCCCCGCTGCCGGCACGACGAGGAACACACGGAGTGCGATGCGGGTCAGGGGAGGTGCCACCTCGAGGGAGGGTGAACTACCACGGGATGAGATTCGGGACGTTTCCGCCGTGCCGGAGCCAATGGGCTGCCTGCCTAATATTAGAACGGCCAAGGACTTCGAGGATAGCTGCCCGGAACATTCGGGGAGCTTGCTCCAGCCCGCTACTGGCGTATCGAACCGCGGCACCGCATCGGAAGGATGCCCGCGGGGCTGCCTGCCCCGATGGGACGCAACTCCGGAGAACCTGCCATGATGGTTGCTCGTCCGAGTTCGTTCAAGGCCGGATGCCTCTCGAAGGGGCCGCCCACACCGGCTTGCCCTGCTCGCTTTTCCCTTGCGTGCGTATTCCGCCGATAGTTACTTATGGCCGTGGTCAGATCCCGCGTGTCCCGATTCTTCTCCATCGCGCTGCTGCTGCTTGCCGGCTCCGTCGAGCCAGCATGGGAGTTCGGCCACGCCGTTATCCATGCTGACCCCCTCGACCATTCGCACGAGACGTCGGTAGCCCCGGTCTCTGCCGACCCCACGCTACCCTCGGTAGCTGGGCGCACTGAGGACGATGGGCACTTTCACCCCACATTTCAGGCCCCGGCAAGACCGGCCTCCGATCTGCCGTCGGCGGTAGGGGCTCTCCGTTCCACGATCGTCAAGACTGTGTTCACGAACCTCGCGGTTCGGAGCTACGCTTTCTTTGACGACTCCGCCATCGCGAACCCACGAACGACTCACACAACCCAACCTCGCGCCCCGCCTCTCGTCTAGCGCTCCGCCAGGGACCGGACTCCCGGCCCACCCGAGCCTCAGTTCCATCATTGGTCGTGCATTGCAAGCGAACCGCAGCGGTCCACCGCGATTCGCCCGCGTGTGCGCCCTGCCTGTCACCAACTGTTTTTATCCAGAGGTGTCATGCCCATCCTTTCCTTTCTCGCCTGGTGTCGGTACCTGATGCGCCGGGCTGGGCCCGCGCTGAGCTGCGGCGTGGTGTCGTTCGCCGCCTGTGCCACGCCGACGAGTCCTCCCGTCGTGGTGCCGTCTACCCAGCCGGTGGGCCAAGATCTGCCGGTGTACCAGCCGTCACCCGGGGAGAGGGGACGCCCGGAGGGCCCGACGTTCGATAACCCTACGGGAACCATCTCCCTGCAGGACGCGCTGGCGCTTGCCCTTCTGCACAGTCCCGACCTAGCGGCATTTGCGTGGGAAACCCGCGCACGTGAGGCGCGGGCGCTGCAGGCGGGCCGACTGCCGAATCCGGTCCTCGAGGTGCTGGCGGAGGATGTCGGGGCGACCGAGGGGCTCCGCCTAGGCACCGGGAGCCAACGACTGGTCCAGCCACAAACAACCATTCAGCTCAGTCAATTGATCGAGCTGGGGGGAAAGCGCACCGCGCGGCAGAGGCTTGCCACGCTCAACCGAGATCTGGCGGCATGGGACTACGAGCTTGCCCGCATCGACGTGCTTACACAAACGACCCGCAACTTCATCGACGTGCTCGCGGCCCAGGAGCTGGTGACGCTGACCGACCAGACGACAGAGCTGGTTGAACAGGTGAAGCAGAGCGTCGCAGCCCGGGTAGTGGCCGGCGTCGTCTCCCCGGTGGAACAAACCAAGGCAGAGGTGGCGCTCGCAGGCGTGCGGGTGGACTTGGGCCGGGCCCGCCGACTCCTCGATGCCAGCCGGGGTCGGCTGGCCGGCTCCTGGGGCAGCGCTGAGGCCAGCTTTCAATCCGCTGTCGGCGATCTGCGGGAGGTGGCCGAGCTGCCACCGCTCTTCGAATTGACGGCACGGCTGGCTGAATCGCCGGAGCTGGCCCGCTGGACCGCCGAAATATCGCAGCGGCAAAGCGCGCTTTCTCTGGAACGGTCCAGGCGGGTGCCTGACGTAGCGGTGACCGCCGGTTTCCGGCAGTTCACCGGGCTCCAGGGCAGCACGATGCTGTTCGGCGCCGCAATCGCGTTGCCGATCTTCGATCTCAACGGCCGCGGTGTCCAGGAAGCCAACCTTCGCGTGGCGAAGGGATACGAAGAACGCCGCGCCGCCCAGGCGCGGGTTTCGGTGGCGCTGGCCGAAGGGTATGGGGCCCTGTCCAGCGCCCATGAGGAACTGACCGCGCTCCGAACGACCGTGCTCCCTGGCGCTCAGCAGGCGTTCGAAGCCGTCAGTGAAGGATATCGTTTGGGAAAGTTTGAATATCTCGACGTCCTGGACGCGCAGCGCACCTTGATCGGCGCCGGTGGCCAATATTTGCGCGCTCTCTCCGAATATCACAAAGCCGCCGCGGATGTGGAGCGGCTCATTGGCGCGCCGATGGTTCGGACCGCCGTTCCGCCGGTTCCCCCCGGCAAGGAGTGATCACCCGTATGCGCCAGAAGTCGGCCACTACCATTGCGACGATCGTGGGAGTCGGTATCGTGCTGACCGCGGTCATCCTGCGGACCGATCCGGGAGGCAACCGAGGCGGCGAGGCCAGCGCGGAGGCGGGGCCGGCGGCCTATCCCCGGGGTCCCCATGGAGGGCGGTTGCTTTCCGACGGTCCGCTGCAGCTCGAGGTCACCATGTACGAGACCGGGGTCCCACCGCAGCTCCGGGTGTACCCGTTTGACCCGGAGTTCAAGGCGGTCCTGCCCACGGACGTGGATCTCCAGATCGAGCTCCATCGGCTGGGAGGCCGGGTGGATCGCATCGCCTTCCGGGCTGAAGGGGACTACCTCAGGGGTGAACCGTTCGTGGAAGAGCCCCATTCCTTCGATGTCAAGGTCAAGGCGCGGCGCGGCGGCCGCCAATCCCAGTGGTCCTACTCGCAGATTGAAGGCAAGGTGAAGCTGGGTGCGGATCAGCGCGCCAGCGCGGGCATCGTGCTCGACACTGTGGGCCCCCGGCGGATGGTCACCACGCTCGATCTGCCGGGGGAGGTCAAGGCGGACGACACGCGCCGCGCCCACGTGGTGCCGCGCCTCTCGGGAGTAGTGACCGACGTGGTCAAGAAGGAGGGCGACCGGGTGCGGCGAGGTGAGCTGATGGCGGTTCTCAATAGCCGCGAACTCGCCGATGCGAAGAGCGCCTACCTCGCCTCGACGAGCCGGGCCACCTTCAGTCGAATCACGCTGGAACGAGAGGAGAGTCTCTGGAAGAAGAAGATTTCGGCCGAGCGCGACTATCTCGAAGCGCAGCGGGCATTCGATGAGGCCGAACTGACCCAAAAGC